>CAZONJ010000038.1:0-23887 GCA_964581225.1 uncultured Terriglobales bacterium
GAAGGTCGCGCACAGCAGTTGGGTATCGTCGGAGATGATTCCATCCACGCCCATGGCCGCCATCTCCAGCATCTCTTCCCTCTGGTTGACGGTCCACACATAGACCTGCTTCTGCGCTGCATGGAGCTGCTCCACCAGGGCCGGGACCACCATCCGGGAATTGAGCATCAGCGCGGAGATGGGCAGCTCCCGCCAGTTCCCCAGCTTTTCTCCTTCGCGTGTGCCTATGATCAGCGCCAGCGGGACATTGCGGTCGCGCTCGTGCACCGCCTGCAGGACCTCCGGGACAAACGAAGAGACCACATAGCCGCGATGCATGGTAGTGCGGCGGAGCAGCGGAAGCCAACGGTCCATATCGCCGGCAATCTTCAATTCGATATCCAGAAAGGCGGTCTCGGCGAAGCTGCGAATCACATCTTCCAGGCTCGGCAGCCGGGGTTCCGGCGAGAGCATGGCAACCGAGCTGACGGCGCTGCTTACCGCGTGCGAGCTGCGCAGCTCGGCCAACGGCGGAGGCGGGACCGAGCCGCACAAATCAGCATAGGATGTGCGCGCCACCTCCAGGCTGTTCAAATAGGGATCATGGCACAGGATGGTATGAGCGTCCGAGGTGTAGCGGACGTCGAACTCAAAGCCGTCGCAGCCATGCTTCAGCGCCAGATCGAAGGCCTGCATGGTATTTTCCGGCGCGTATTTCGAGGCCCCGCGATGGCCCAGCAATAAGGGATTGTTGGTTCTAGAGCCCGGCATACGTAGCTACACAGAATAGATGCGGAGCAGCTGTTGCCTGAATATTAATTTTCAGGAAAATCGGCAAATTTGAGGTTACCGCAAGCCCGCGCCCGGACGCTAATCTAAATCGAAATCGCGCACCGGACGGCCCTTGTCCGGGGCCTCTTTCGCGCGTTTGACCGCCTCTTGAAATTTGCGCTCCAGCAGGTCGGCCTTGTTCTTCTCCGCATCGACTGCCTGACGGAAGAGCGACTCCTTGCGGCCTTCCTGCTCGCGCATGGCGCGCGCCGCCTCTTCAAAGTCATTGAAGGTTTTAGGACGGACCGGGGGCGTGTGCCCGATGACCGCCCGGGCCTCGGGATCGACCTTGATCGTCGCTCCACAGCACGGACAACCCACTTCAAATGCTTCACTCTTCCCCTTCGCCATAATCTAAAGATGATACTCCTGCGGATGGACAATGTGGAATGAGCCAGTGATCCGCAAGATTACAGCTCGTCCATCCCTCACAGTGGAACAAGCCGAGTAGATCAAGTTAAACTGCTAATGGACTGAATTTTACCCACGGAGAAGTTCACGCACTCATGCACTCCCCGGTCACCGCCTCTGCAGTGCGGATTGAGTATGGATCGCAGCGGAAATTTCGCGCGCGCAATAAACCCCACTACCGGATGGCGCACTGGCCGATTTGGATCACCGTCTTCTATCTTGCCCCCGGTCCGATGACCTTCAGCCTGTTTGCCCATGGCGTAAACCGCGCGATGGGCCTGTGGCTGGCTGCGGTGATGGTCGGCACCGGTGTCGCCGGTTTATTGGGCCAGCTTCCCGGCGTGGAACCTCAACCTTATATTCTTCGTTTTACCGAAGACCGCCCAAACCCGCTCTACCGCCGTATCTGCTACACGCTGGCCTGGAGCGAGCTGATCACATACGCGGTGTTGAACGTCGCCGGACTGCTCGATGCCATCGTATTCGGCAAGTGGCACCTCAAGCAGATTTACGCGTTCGGCTATTTTCCCATCGCCGCTGCAATCTGGATTTTAGGCGCGCTGGGCCGCCTGCCGCGCGTGAAGTCTTCTACCCAGGGAGAAGGCGACGAACGCCGCTACTTCTACGGGACCGTCTGGTCTGTGCCCCTGGCGCAGGCCTCGCTGTGGATTACATGGACGGTGCTTCCCCGCGCCCGCTGGGCGGATGCGACCAAGCTTGGCATTTTTCTCGGCATTATTGTTTTAATGGGGAGCTTTGCCGTGCGTGGCCTGTTGCCGCGGACCCGCAAGATCGTGCCCGGCGAATGGGCAGTTTGCGATTAAGTCATTTCCCCGGATTGAAAGACGTGCAGATGCTCTTTAGCGGGAAGGCAATGCTCCATCAATAAGTACGCATAGCTGCGTTGGTCCGTTCCGCGGCTTTATAGGCGTCAATTACTCCATAGATCCAGACAAAGGGAAGAATCAGCCAGCCGATCATCATGAATGTCATCCCCACCGAGAGCGCATAAACCACAAACAGAGCGATGCCCTTCCCCACATCTCCAGCATAGATGTGTCCCAGTCCGGTCACAAAGAAAGAGAGCACCGCAGCCAGCCCCGGACTCTTCGCCGGTCGGACGATAACTACCTGTTGCGCCGGAATGGCAGTGGCTCCGGTCGTGATGGCAGGAGCGCCGATCTGCGCATCCGTCTCCAGCGGCTTGCCGCATTGGTTGCAGAATCTTTGGCTCGCCGTCGCCCGGCTCCCACATGCATTGCAATACATTCCGGAACCTCCCGTCTGCATTACTGCCAAGCGCCTCTACCATACTCCAATGGAGCTACTTGTCAATTCTGGCGCCACTGCTTGCCTGCGATATAGATCGCGCCAGAGGACCGTTGCGCCACCTACTCAATACTGGATCTTATCCGCCTTGCGCTCCCATACTTTGAAGGCCGCGAGCCCCTGCTCGCGCAGGAGCTGTCTCATGGGCACGGCGCGCTTATCGCGCGAGAGCCGGAGCTGATCATAAAATGCCCGATCGGCAAAGCCGGCCTGCGCGGCGTCATCGGCGGAAGCGGCAAAATGGATCGCCCGGATGCGCGCCCAGTAAATCGCACCCAGACACATGGGACACGGCTCGCAGCTGGAATAGATCTCACATTCGCTCAGCTGAAAATTCTGCAGCCGGGCGCACGCCCGCCGGATCGCAACCACCTCCGCGTGCGCTGTTGGATCGCTGACGACCGCCACCTGGTTAGCGCCCTCAGCGACGATCTCTCCACCCGAAATAATCACTGCTCCAAAGGGTCCGCCGCCATTCGACCCGGCGCTCTCTACCGCCAGCTCAATCGCCCGGCGCATGAACTCGTTCTGCATTCTTTCCATTCTGTTCCGACCCCCTGAGATCAAAGCGCCCTGAAAAGAGATCGGGTTAATTTTCGAGCTCCGCTTCGGATTCGAGCGCATTGAGCACGTCTTCTTCTACGTCCCACTTTTTCAGCAGCTTATAGATGATATTTAAACTAAACCCTGCGCGAAGCAAAGTCCGCATGACCCGGGCTGCGTCTTTCTGAGTATTGGGCTTTCGCAGGCGTTTGCGCTCCAGGAAGCGCCGGGCAAGCTGCTCTTCACTTACATTTGCATACGCTTGCTCCACAGCCGTTTCGATGATTTCGCCATGCACGCCTTTGACCTTCAGGTCGGTGATGACCCGCCGCTTGCCAAAGCGTTCATTCTCCTGGCGAAGACGCGAATAAGTAGCGGCGTAGCGGGAGTCATTGAGATATTTCTGGTCTTTCAGTTTCAAGATCACCGCCTCGATCATGGCGGCCTCGCTTTCGCCAGCTCCTGCTTTGGTCCGCAGCAATCGCTTGAGTTCAGCGACAGTCCGCATCCTGCGCCCCAGCGCGCCGACCGCGTACTCGTACAAAGTCGCTTCCGTATAAATTTTTTTCGGCTTGGTGGAGAAGGACATGAATATCAGCTTTCAGGGCTTCCGGTTCGGGATGCGTCGACCGGATTTCACTGCGTCCACAGATTACCGGTTTCAATGGCTTGCGAATAGTATTATTAGAGCGCAATGGGATGTTTCATAGAATGGTTGGAATAGTATGTGGTGTGGTTCAAAATTCAAAATCTTTGCAGGAGAGCAGGAGAGATAGATGGGGAAATTCGTTCTGGGCGTGATCGTCGGAGTACTCATTATCTGCGGCTCAGTGTACTTTTATTTTTCAAGCGGGATGGCCCCGGTCGCCACCGCGGCGCAGGCGATGCCTTTTGAGAAGAAACTGGCGCAGATGGCGCTGCATAAGAGGGTTGAAAAAGAGATGCCCAAAAGCGTCCCCATCCAGGCGGATGAGAATGTTTACCTCGCCGGAGCCCATACCTATCAGGAGAATTGCGCGGTCTGCCATGGCCTTCCCAATCAGCCGCAAACGGCGATTGCCGCAGGAATGTATCCCAAGCCCCCGCAATTGTTTAAAGGAAAGGGCGTGAGCGACGATCCCGCCCAGGAAACTTACTGGAAGGTGGCCAACGGCATCCGCATGACGGGTATGCCGGCATTCAAAACCAAACTCGAGGATAATCAGTTGTGGCAAGTGAGCGTGCTGCTGGCGAATTCGGACAAACTGCCCCCCTCAGTACAGACCTGGTTAAGCGGTTCGCAACCGCCCCAGGCGCTGGAAAATACAATGCCAGTCCCGAATACCAAGACCCATTAGGTGAAAGAAATTTGCCAGGACTTTGACCCGCTCCGCTGCACAGATCGGTTGCCTATGGAGGGATATGGACGCGCTCGTAATTCATCGCTGGCATTTTGCCTTCACCATCACCTTCCATTATTTATTTCCGCAACTCACGATGGGCCTTGCGCCGCTCATCGTGGTTTTAAAGACGCTGGCGATCCGGAAGCAGGATGAGCATTATCATCAAGCCGCGCGCTTCTGGGCGCGTATCTTCGGCATCAACTTTGTCCTGGGCGTGGTCACCGGGATCCCGATGGAGTTCCAGTTCGGCACCAACTGGTCGCATTTCGCGCGGCTTACCGGCGGTGTGATCGGGCAGCCGCTGGTTATGGAAGGCGTCTTCTCGTTTTTTCTGGAGTCGGCCTTTCTCGGCCTCTTTCTCTTCGGCGAGCAGCGGCTCAGCCAATGGGGACACTGGTGGGCCGGCTTCCTGGTCTTCCTCGGCTCGTGGATCTCCGGCTACTTCATTATTGTCACCGATGCCTGGATGCAGCATCCCGTCGCCTATCAGAGACTGGCCAATGGCGGATTTGAGGTCCGCAGCTTCTGGGGACTGCTGCTCAATCCCTGGGCGCTGATCCAATACGCTCACAATATGAGCGGGGCGGTAATTACAGGCGCGTTTGTGATGTCGTCGGTTGGGGCTTTTTACCTGCTCGAAGACAGGTTTGTCGAATATGGCCGCATCTTCCTGCGGGTGGGTGTGGCGGCTGGCCTGATCTTCTCTGCCGCACAGATCTTTCCCACCGGCGACCTGCAAGGACGCTATATGGCGAAGCACCAGCCTGTAACCACGGCGGCGATGGAAGGACTCTTCAAGACCGAAGCTGGAGCGCCCATGGTATTGATCGGCCAGCCCGACGAGGAGCGCCAGCGCATCGATAATCCTATCGTCGTCAATAAAGTTTTGAGTTTCCTCATCTATGGCACGACAACCGCCAAGGTAAAAGGGCTGAATGAATTTCCCAGGGACGTCTGGCCAACCAACCTTCCGCTGCTGTATTACAGCTATCACATCATGGCCGGGCTGGGGACGATCTTCATCGCGGTGATGGCGGTTTCGGCATTTCTGTTGTGGCGCAAAAAGTTATTCGAGGCGCGCTGGATGTTATGGATCCTGATGCTCTGCCTCCCCTTTCCCTATATCGCCAACACCGCGGGATGGATGACTGCCGAGATCGGACGCCAGCCATGGCTGGTCTACGGCCTTATGCGAACCGCGGAGGGATATTCCAAATATGTTTCGGCGGGCAATGGGCTCTTCACCCTGCTTGGGTTTATGGGCCTGTACACCGTGCTGGGAATTTTATTTCTCTTCCTGGTGCATCGTGAGATCGATAAAGGTCCCGCGCCTCCAAAGGAAATCCACAGTCGAATGCCGCTGACCTTGGCATAGGAGAACAGAATTGGAAACCGCCTGGTTCATTCTTGTCGCGCTCATGCTCACCGCCTACGTGGTGCTCGATGGCTTCGACCTGGGCGCAGGCGCTCTGCATCTGCTCATCGCCCGGACTGACGACGAGCGGCGGCTTGTCGTCCGGACAATCGGTCCAGTGTGGGACGGCAATGAAGTCTGGCTCGTCGCTGGCGGAGGTACGCTCTACTTTGCCTTCCCGCTGCTTTATGCCTCATCGTTCAGCGGCTTTTATCTGCCGCTCATGATGGTCCTGTGGCTGCTGGTACTGCGCGCCATCGGCATCGAATTTCGCATGCACCTCGCATCGCCGGTGTGGCGCGGCTTCTTTGATGGCTTGTTTGCCTTTTCCAGCGTCCTGCTGGCAGTATTTTACGGCGCGGCGCTGGGCAATGTAGTCCGTGGCGTTCCTTTGGGCAAGGACGGATACTTCTTTGAGGCGCTCTGGACCAACTGGCGCGTCGGCCCGGAGCCCGGAATCCTCGACTGGTACACCGGGACCGCCGGCGTGCTGGCCCTGGTGGCGCTCACCATTCATGGAGCAAACTACGTCGCCTTAAAAACCGAGGCCCCGCTCAACTCCCGGGCGCGGGAGGTCGCGCGCAAGCTCTGGCCGGCGCTGATCGTCCTCACCGGTATCAGCCTGTGGGCCACGGTTGAGGTGCGTCCGGAGGTCCTTGAAAACTATAAGCATCATCCCGTCGCCTTTTTTGTGCCGGTGGTTGTAGCTGCGAGCCTCTTGGGAATGCTGGTCTTCACCCGCCGTGGGGACGATCGCGCCGCCTTCCTGAGTTCGTGTGTCTATCTGGCAGTCATGCTGGTGGGGGCGGCGGTAGCGTTGTATCCCAACCTGCTGCCATCGAGCAGCGATCCAACACTGAATATCACCATCTATAACGCCGCCACCGGACGCCACTCGCTCTCTTTCGGCCTGATCTGGTGGAGCTTTGGCATGTTGCTCGCCATCGGCTACTTCGTCTTTATCTATCGCATGTTTCGAGGCAAGGTCACGCTGGAGGGCGGTGGGCATTATTAAAAGGCAGTTTCGAGTTTCAGCTTTCAAGTTTCAAGTTTCAAAGAAATCAAAATCCAGTCAGGGCCCAATCACAATGCGAAAGTCTCTATGCAACGCTGCGCTTCTTATTTCTATCTGCGCCATGATGGCATGTGGCGGCAGGTTTCCTTCTCATCTTGGCAAGGTTGTCGATCTTCCCTCAAATACCCCGCTTTTAGCCGCCGCCGGGGACATCGCCTGCGATCCCAACTCCTCTTTTTTCCATAACGGCCGCGGAGACAGGACGCATTGCCACATGAAGGCCACCTCCGACCTGGTTTTATCGTTGAAGCCCACCGCCGTCCTGGCCCTTGGTGACACGCAATATGAAACCGGCTCTCCCAGCGCTTATGCCAGGTCTTACGGTCCCACATGGGGGCGCTTCAAGGCCATTACACATCCCGTCCTGGGCAATCATGAGGACCGCACCAGCCGAGCCTCTGGATATTTCAATTACTTCGGCGATGCCGCCGGGACGCCCGGCCAAGGTTACTACAGCTTCAATCTGCAATCCTGGCATCTGATTGCCCTCAACTCGAATTGCAATCGCGTGGGAGGCTGCGGAGAGGGCTCGCCTGAACTGGAATGGCTGAAGAAAGACCTGGCGGCCAATCACAGCGCGTGCATCCTGGCTTTCTGGCACCATCCCCGCTTTTCCTCCGGTCTCCACGGCAGCAACCGGGAATTAGAGCCTTTCTGGAATGCCCTTTACGATGCCGGGGCTGACGTCGTTTTAGTGGGCCACGATCATGACTACGAACGCTTTGCCCCCCTCAATCCCGCCGGACGATTGGATGAGAAGCGCGGCATCCGGCAATTTGTAGTGGGAACAGGCGGCAAGAACCAGCGCGGGTTTCTCCACTTCGTGCCTGCCCTGGGATATAACAGCCGCTTCAGCGAGGCCCGCTTCCTCAGCTTTGGTGTGATCGAGATGGAGCTTGCGCCCAACTCCTACGTCTGGAAGTTCATCGCCGAAAACGGCAAAGTGCTGGATTCAGGCAGCGCAGCCTGCCACATAGGTGCGGCAGATCATAAGTAATCACCGGCAGTTATCACAAGCCGTGCAGCTATGCAAACGAAAAGCCCGGTTCCCAACTTTTAATTGAATGCTGCCCGGTGGGCATGTTAAAGAGATTGACTGTCATCTTCATAAGGACCGAGAAATCTCTCTCCATTGAAATGAATCAGGTGCGTAGGGGAATCAGCAACCCAAACTTCCGTTTCCCAAGATATATCGCTGAGGTATTTCACCATTGCGCGGCGATCTAAAAATGCTGTTACAAAAACAAGTCCAGCCGTTGAATCCCGGAACAGGATCTTTAACTCATTTCGTCTCTTTGGATCCACAGGCCCATGGCTTGTCACAGCTTCGATCAAAACAAGCCAGTTTTTTTCTTCAATAAAAACGACTACATCAGGCATTTTGCCATGTGCCTCTATGGTCACACCTAGGGACTTGAGAAGTGACTTGTCGAAGTATGCCCATTTTTCATCCGTATCCCCTACATAGACGAGTTTGCCTCCCGCCGTGAAAACTTCACAAAAATCTGAAATGATCTTCTCCACAAGAATGCTCTGACCTCCAGGAGAGAGAGCGATTGTCTTGCCCGGTGCGACTTTAACAGGAATACGCTTCATCTGCCGCTCCTGCGCATATTTCTCTTTTAGGGTTTTGATCGATGCTAAATACGTCTGGAGTCCTTGCTTCCATTGTTTTTTTCCATAGGTCCTCAACAACTTCAATAAGCCGGATTCAATCTGATACACAGCAAAAGGACTATTAGTGGGTCGTTCGGGACTATCCGGATTGCTTCCTACTATACCGGCATCGAGAAACTGATGAATAGTCTGACGGCGCACTGTTTCCCGTGTGTTCGGAGCATATTTCTTGCCGTAATACATATCAAAAAACTCTATCATCGGGGTTATCCCCATGAGCGGATCTTTGGCATCAGACCAAGGCGTTTCAGGTTTCAAATCAAGCAAAGACAACAATGTTAAAGCCGAACGCTCGTTCTGCTGTTCACGGGGTAAGCCCAGGCTTTTGAGGATGTTCATCGCTTCATCCATTCGTTTCTTTGCTTTTACTGGATCGGGAACGCTTGTCGCTTCTTGCAAATTCAATGCCTCCTCTACGTATCGATCGAGAATCTCTTGCTCTGGGAATGTATCGCCGATTTTTGACCCAAGTGCTTCAATCTGAGACCGTGTCGGATATCGCAAATTTCTAAGATCAGTTGCATTGACCTGTGTATGCCCGTTGAATTGCCTAAAATATAAATCCACCAACGTTGAATTAAGAAAGGCAGTCATTCCTTTTGCAAGGGTGAGAGGGAGGCCACGGCCTTTCCGATGAAAATAGTTGAGATGGTTCTCAAATCCAATCCGCTCCGCTTTCAGTCGAATCGGATCATATACAGCCGCAACGATTCGCCTTTTCTCTTCTTTCGTCGAAAACCGCTTTACCACAACGTAAGTACCTTTCGGTACCAGCAATTCATCGGTGCTGGTAGACAGAGCAATGCCTTGCGGCTTCTTCCCTGCTACGGGCCAGCGAACGAAACCATTTTCGAGGTTGCGCGGGTAAATTAGAGGCGCTACATCCGTTCCAGAAGAATCACGCAGCCATGCGGTCGCGCGAAAATCAACCACTCGTCCCGTGGAAACTTCTATTTCATGTTCTTTTAATGTCCAATACAGGCGCCCTATCTGTTCGGCGACACTTGCGCCTAACTCATCCGGCACGATGTGGATAAAATATTCCTGATCACTAGGATGAACAATTTGCTCGTATGAAATTTCTCGAGCTGTGATCAAGTCATCCTCCGGCCCCGCGCTACAGGAAATTGTTACCTTTTTCCCAGCTTCGCCGTCCTTAATGCCATAAAAAATTACGTTCTCTTGCAATACATCATCTTCCTTAAACGTAATCTCTCGAGACTCAAACACGTGAATGCGCCTTAAGGCCAAAGTTTCCAGCAAGAGCTTTCGAAATGGTTTGAAATACGGCCCATTACAAAAACTTCTGGGGGTGATAGCGACTAGCTCGCCACCCGGCGCAAGAAGCATTAAAGCCACGGACAGAAAACCCGTGTAAAGATTCGATGTCTCTATACCAATTTCTCTTAGGGCGGACCGCGTTTCCGAATTACGGTGGATTTTTTTATAGGGAGGATTCAGGATGGCACAATTGAACCGTTGCACCGGCGCAAAAATTTCTTGTCGCAACATACGCGTGCTGTGATCAATAAAGTCACGCTCGATCAGCTCAGAATCAAACTCAATACCAACTCCCTCACACGCTTTACGACACTGGTCAAGCGTGCTGCTTAGATATTGCGCAAGGGCGGGTTCGATTTCATAAGCTGTGGCATATATTACCTGCGGCCTATGTGAGCGTTGGCACATCTCATTGACAAAAGCTGCCGTCAGCGAGCCTACCCCTGCTCCGGCATCGAGCAAGACTATGTCTTCGGCCTTGGTTTCAAACATGGACGCCATTAATCGCGCTGTAGGCTGAGGCGTCATGAATTGACCTAACTCGGAGCGGCGGTCAGGGTCGAGCTTTCGGTTTGCATCGATTCGGAAAAAATCTACGCTCTCAAGCAGCACAATGCATGTCCTCTGAAAGTCGAAACCTATGGTGCGGCAAATAAAAGACGAAAAGCAATAATAATCTATGAATCGAAGAAATGCAGGTAGGATTTGGAAATAAAATGACTGGATCTTTTGGATTACTCGAAGCACAGACCCATCAGAAGCAATCCACGATGGCTTTTCCTAAACTTCTTTAATTGGCTAATTACGCCGCTCCCGCTCTTGCGCTATTCTCTTCTCTATATGGAGAGGGCTCCGGCGGGGGCGGGGTCGATAGGGACTGACGGTAAATCGGATGGGCTTCGGATTCCTTGTCGTCAAGGGAGCGATAAAAGACCACGAAGAGAACGCATCCGAGGAGGGACGGCGCTGCAATCAAAATGTCTGTAACCAGCTCCTTGCCCACACCGCTCCTCCGAGGACGATGGAAGAAGACCGCCGCACTCAGCAATCATTTAATCATGTCTGCGGCTGAAGGGAAATCGAAAGTACTGATGGAAGCGATTAAAAATCAGGAGGACCTCGCAATGCTCAGTCGGAAAACTTTGACGATCGCTGCAACGCTCTTATTGCTGCTTCTCTCCGCCTGCAAAGTAAGCAAGCCTGGCTCAGTGGAAGGTAAAGTGATGACCCAAGTCAAACAGAAGGTCACCATTGGCGGCAAGAATGACAAGAACCCGCTGACGGACACGCAGGCCAATATCGAAGAGGGCAAAGAACACTTCGGGCACCATTGCCAGATATGCCATGGCCTGGACGGCCAGAACACAGGCGTACCCTTCGCCCAGCAGATGTCGCCGCCGGTCGCGGACCTGAAATCCGGGGACGTTCAGGGCTACACCGATGGCCAGCTGCACTGGATCGTCCAGAACGGCATCAATCCCTCTGGAATGCCGGCCTGGAAAGGCATTCTTGACGACGACGAGATGTGGAAGGTGGTGCTTTACATTCGGCGCCTGCCCGCCAAGGGAAGCCTCGGCGTCCCTGAAATTTTCAAAGAAGAAGCCGAGGAACACCGGCAGATGGAATCGGGCGGCGCTCACCATTCAAAGGCCGAAGGCGAACATCACCACCACTAAAGGTTGCGCGGGCCGCCCCGTCCGGGAATCTCGCGCGCCTGATTGTGAATAATCTATGCGGCCTGCCGAATTTGCTGGTTTTGTTCGCGCACCGAAACCGCTTGCGTCGCCTCCGTGAGCGTGGCTAATACAAACGCTTCCACCGCCATGTTCAGGTCTCGCGCGGCGATGTCAAAATATTTTCCTGACGATATGAGGTTGCCGGTTATTCCCAGCAACCATGCGGCTGCGACATATCCGCCAATCCGTGTGTTGCCCTTGAGAATGGAAGCGCCTACAACCATCTCGACCACCCCAACCAGGCGCATGAAATTTCGCTCGCTGATGGGGAGATTACGGCGTGCAATCGGGCCGAGGTACTGCTCCCAATCGGTAAGTAAATTTAAAAATTTGTCGGCGCCAGCCACAAAGGCTGTGCCACCAAGCGCAAACCTCACAGACTGCAAAGCCAACTTGAGACGCTGATCGGAATCCATGTCGTCCTCCTTACAGAAATCGGTATTTAGGTTAGATGAGATGTGCGAAGACTCCGATAGCTCATCTTCTCGTTTCAATGTTGCAGACGAATTGCGATGCCGAGAATTCCAGCAACAACTATGATTAGCGGCTCGGGGACCTTCCATTTTGCGAGCACCAGGAAGGTCCCGAGCGCGATCCCCAGCGTCGTAAGATCACGGACCGAATGCCTTGCCAGAACAATTACTGCGCCTGCGATGGCCCCGGTTGCCGCCGCTGTCACCCCCTGCACGAAAGATCGGATTTGATTATTTTGAGAGAAACGCTGATAGAACGGGCCAACTAAAACTACGAAGAGATACACGGGCAGAAAGACGCCTAAGGCAGCAGCGCAGGCGCCAAGGAATCCGCCGACCAGATAACCAATGAAAGCAACCGTGATCACGACCGGGCCGGGCGTAATCATCGCTACTGCGACCGCATCCACAAATTGGCTTTCGCTTAGCCAGTGGTGCTCCAGGACGACGCCTCCATGAAGAAAAGGCACAATAGCGAGGCCGCTGCCAAAGACGAATAAGCTGGATTTTAAGAAAAATACAAATAACGGGCCTGTCTTACTCAAAATGCCCACGCCGGGAGGGACAACGGAAAGCAAGGCATATTGCCCCTTCTCGATAACAATGCCGCTTCGTGCAATCATGACCAGCAGCCCGGCGGCAAGAAAGAGCCAGACTATTTCCCGTTCCGTAACCACAGTCGAAATCGTGAGCGCCAGGAAGACAGCCCAGAGGAGCTTATCGTCCTTGATTGACGTTCTAATCAGTTTTATGGCGGACCGCGCGATGACGGCGATCACTGCGGCGCCAATGCCATAAAACAGCGCCGCAATGATACGCGTTCCGCCATAATAGACGTAAGCTTTGCCGATAGCGACGACCATCAGGAACGAGGGAAGGATAAAAACCGCTCCGACCACTGTCGCCCCAATAATCCCACCGCGAACAAAACCAAGATAAAGTGCAAGCTGTGCCGCCAATGGACCCGGAGCAAGCTGGGAAAAAGCAAGGCCGTCTAGGTAGTCTTGTTGCGCAATCCATTGCCGTTCCTCCACCAGATCTTTGTGCATGGAGCCGACTAACGCAATAGGACCACCAAAACCCAAGCATCCCAGGCGAAGAAAATAAAAAACGAACTTTGCAAAAGGCGCTTGGACCCATTTCTGCTGCTCCGGTGTAGCCATAAACTGCGCTTCCCGCCAGCCTCACTTCCCCTTTTGCGAATTGGTTTTATCCAGGGCTGCGCGCAACGCTTTTGCCAGCGCGACTGCATTGTCGTTGGCCCAGAAGTGCATAAAGAACAGCCGTGGTTGCTCTTCGAGCATATGCGTATGCACCGCGGTCACCTGGATTTTGCCCTGGCGCAGCGCCTGAATCACCGGATTGACTTCACTTCCAAGCAACACAAAATCTCCTGTGATCGCCGCTTTGCCGCTTCGGGTCGGTTGGAAATTTATCGCCGTGGATACGCCCATCGAGGGTGGCACGTTCATACCTTCGTCACTAATGTTCTCCGATCTGGGGACGCCGACCTGGAATACGCCTCCATTGACCTTTCCTTTGTGGTCCAGCGCCTGCTCAATCGCTGCAGTATCGATATCGAGGTTCGGCTGCGGTTTCGCTGCCGGGGAGGGAGCAGGAGTTTTGGTCAAGGCCAGTGCCTTCTTGAGTGCGGCGGCAAGCTTGGCCGCCTCGCCCTTGCCGGCGACGTGCATATACATCACGCGCGGCGATTCATGCAAAACGTGGTTGTGAAGAGCGGTTACCTGGATGCCGCTCTCTTCGAGTGAGTCCATCACCGGCGTGACTTCATTCTCCGCCAGCACCAGATCGCCCATCATCATCGAATTTTGATCGGGGCTGCTGAATGCCAGCCATGACCCCAGCGCGAGCGCGGGCTTCAACTGGATCCCGTCCACCGTCACCTTCATGTCGCTTCGAGGCATTCCGACTTTATACGCGCCGTCCCCTTGCACCTGGCCTGTGCGCCCGAGGGCCTGCTCCACCGCCTTCCAGTTGTTCTCTGGCGCATTCTGCGCGACTGCCATGCAGCCCAGCAACAGACATTGCCATAACGTAAGTACACTAAGTCTTTTCAGCATAAACACCCCTTTATTTCCTGAATTTACTTCATTGAATTCCGTAATAAAGTCCGTCAATCATCTCCATCCCTCTTCGCAGCAGCTCTTCATCCGGCAATCCTCGGTTATTCCAGCCGTCTAAAACTCGATCGATTCCGAGCGCTTCGTCCCGCCCGAAGCGGTCATCTGCCAGGTCAGCATCATGGACCGCCTGCGCAACAAGCTGTACTCGCGGATCTTTGATCCCGAAACCCTTGACCAGTGTCTCGAATGTGCAGTCATTTCCTATGTGACCAAAACCGCCGGCATTGAACATGTCGAAAGGGATTGCTCCAGGATGGCGGGAAACTTCAGCATCAAAGATGAATTTAGCGCCGGAATCTATGAATCGCGCGATCAGCCACGCCGATGAGACCCGGTCAATACCGGGACGAGGCCGTGTAATCCATACGCGGCCCACGTAGTCTTTTTTGTCATGTTTGCCCTTGGCGCGGTTCCCCGCATCTCCGTCCGCTGTTTCCATTCGGTTTATGAGCTCTTCCACGCGGGCCCGCGCAGGGGCGCCGAAGAAATCGACCTGGGTAATTTGTTGCAGGCGCCGCTTGGCGCGCGCCAATGGATTGCGCCTGTCTTTCAATCTGGCAATGTTCTTGAGTTCATCTGCCAGCTCTTCATAATCCCGTGTTCGAGCGAGTGTAAACAAGCGCTCCAATTCCCCGTGACGATAATCGTCGAAATCAGACACCTGCGCGATAGAGGCGTGGCCTTTAAGATTGCGGATACTTGTCGCCAGCCATTCAAAACGTTCAAGATTAGTGGCCATGCTGGGGAGGACGTACCCGGAGCTTGGCAAAGCGACTGCTCCATAGCGCTGGAGTTTTCTCCAAATGCTTACCCGTTCGCTGGCTCTAGGCGTCGGGAGTGTAAACACGAGCATGAGCCATGGAAGATCGTGTGCGCGCTTGGTTACCATGATTACAATACGATGGTATACATATAACATCGTCATGGCAAAGAACCGAAATTAAAGAAAATCACGTTTGAATAGGCGATAGGTATGCAAACGCTTTGGACGCAAGTCTAAGCGCCTGGGATGGAACACAAAGATGAGGCCTGGCAAGCTATCGAAATCAACTACGCAGCGCGATCGTCTCTGCCCAGGCGGCGGCCAAACTCTTTCACCTTTGAGGAGTTCTGGTCGTAAATTTCCGAGGTCACCTGCTCGGCCACTTTGCGGCTCCCCAGGCCGAAGGCCAGTCCGCTGGCCAGGGCGATGGCGCCGAAGGCGAGGGTAAAGGCAATTTTCACAATGTCCGGCGCGATCTGCAGCTCGCGCAGGGCCATGAATCCGCCGATGGTAAGAATGCCGGCGCGCACCGCGCCACCCACCAGGGATGTGGCGCCGCTTCCGGTCCCGACCACGCGCTCCCGTACCCATGCGGCCACTAGGATAGAGATAATAAAAATCACTACGGCGGCGATGAGGTGCGGAATGTACGAGAGAACGTCATTCAGCCCTTCCGCAAAGGCATACAGATGCGCTGCCTGGCATGCTTCCATCAGGGTAGCGATCGCCACGATCCAGAAAGCGGTATGCGCAACCGCTTGGGTCCCTGTTCCGGGATGATAGAGGTCTGCGGCGCGCCGAAGCGGCGGTCTGGGCACAGGCTGCTCCTCTACCTGCGGCATGTCGTAATGCAGCGGACGATTGGGAGCACGTCCTTCCTGCTCCAGAAATTTTTTAGCGTCGGCGAAGACGTTGGCATGGTCCTCGGCGTCCGCAGCGTCAAAAGAATACTGCTCTTCTATGAACCGGTCTGTCTTCTGCTCATAGATAGGTCCGCTTTCGGCCAGCGGACTGCCACTCAGCCGCTGCTCAAAAACATCCTCGTCCGGCTCGCTGCCCGGCTTAGGCGCTTTGGGATCTTCTTCGAGCGGGGAAAGGTTGCGGGCGTTCTCTTCCGGCTCATGGAAAGCAAAATCACCGGGATTCCAGCGCCGCGCCGGCGGACGTCCAAAGTAGCTCTCATAGCTCCCGCTTCCGGTATCTGGTGTGCTTCGAGTGGAAGTTGGCGCCTCCCCGGAAGGTTCTGCCGCAAAATCAGGCGTCGGATTGCTTATAGATGGGCGGCTTATCAGCCCATGCCGTTCCAGGAATCGATCCAATCCGGTTTGCGGCAACCAGCGCAACACCACGCTGCGCACCAGGTAAGCGATCAATGTCCCGACGACGAGGACTAATACTCCGGCCAGGAAATTGGGCAGATAAGAAGACAGCCGGTCCATCATGCTGCGCAGCGAGCGTTCCTGCGTGGGACGCGGCACTGCATCGTCGTTTGCCACTGGGGACGCGGCCCTCGCCGATCCAGTCGGGCCGTTGCGGTATCGCAGTTGTGGATCGGGAACAGCCGTCGTCCGTGCCGGCGCCGTGACCGTAACGCCCTGCTGCTCCGCTACCGCCGCAACACCCGAACTGAACGGGCCGGGAATCATACAGGCCAGCGCCATTGCGAATGTCAGCCGGCCGACTCTTCTCATCATCTCTGCTCCTGAATAGCTACTCTGTTTGTCCAGCTTTTCCGCTGTTTCACTGGATGGGTGATGGCATGATGCGAGATGCCAAAATGATTCAGCAGCTCTCGAATTGAGAAACTCAGGCTTCGCCGGACTCTGCGCCCTCCTTCGCCTGGGTGCGAAGTGGCCCCAAAAAGTAAGGGCGGCTCTGGTGGCCGCCCTTACTTGCTAATTTGGAATTGACTTTAAGTTCCCTCGCTCCAGCTTGCCAGATATTCTTCCTGCTCTGGAGTAAGGCGATCGATCTTAACGCCCATCGCCTCCAGCTTGAGCTTGGCGACTTTCTTGTCGAGATCCACCGGCACGGGAAAGACTTTCTTTTCGAGCTTCTTGTGGTTCTTCACCAGATATTCGACCGAGAGCGCCTGGTCGGCAAAGCTCATGTCCATTACCGATGCGGGGTGGCCTTCGGCGGCGGCAAGGTTGATCAGTCGGCCTTCGCCGAGAAGATATATCTTGCGCCCGTCCTTCAGGCTGTATTCATCGACAAATTCCCGGGTAGCGCGCTTGCTGGAAGCCAGCTTTTCGAGCGCCGGAATATCGATCTCCACGTTGAAGTGGCCGGAGTTGGCGACTACCGCCCCATTCTTCATAATTTCAAAATGGTCTTTGCCGATGACGCTCTTGTTTCCGGTAACGGTAACGAAAATCTCACCGATTTTTGCCGCCTCATGCATCGACATAACGCGGAACCCATCCATCACAGCTTCGAGGGCCTTGGTGGGATCGATTTCCGTAACGATAACGTCGGCGCCCATTCCCTTGGCGCGTGAAGCCAGACCGCGTCCGCACCAGCCATAGCCCGCGACCACGAATTTCGATCCCGCCAGCAGCGTGTTGGTGCAGCGCACCACGCCATCGATGGTGGATTGGCCTGTGCCGTAGCGATTATCGAACATGTGCTTGGTATCTGCGTCGTTGACCGCAATGATGGGATACCGCAGCTCTCCGGCCTTGGCCATCGCCCGCAGGCGAATCACCCCGGTGGTGGTCTCTTCAGTCCCGGCGATGATGCCGTCCATCACATCGGTGCGCTTGGTAAACGCGGTGGTCACCAGGTCCGCCCCATCGTCCATCGTGATCTGCGGCTTGTGATCGAGGGCGCTCATAATATGCGAATAATAGGTATCGTTGTCCTCGCCCTTGATGGCAAATACCGGGATGTTGTAATCGCGCACCAGGGAGGCGGCCACGTCGTCCTGGGTGCTGAGCGGATTCGAGGCGCAGAGCACGACGTCCGCGCCGCCGTCACGCAGAGTGATGGCCAGGTTTGCGGTTTCGGTGGTGACGTGCAGGCACGCTGCAATGCGAATGCCTTTCAGGGGCTGGTGCTTGATAAAGTCCTTGCGGATGCTTTGCAGCACCGGCATAGACTGGTTGGCCCATTCGATCCTCTTTTTTCCCTGGTCGGCCAAATCAAGGCTCTTCACATCACAGGGGACTTGTGCCGTAGTTGCTGTTCCCATTCTTCTCCTCTGATTTCTTGCAATCTTGAATTCAATAAAACGGCGCGCCAGCAATGTGACGCGCCGCATCGAGTGGTTTACTTTGCGCTTTTCGCGGCTGATTGGATACCCGCCTGGCTCCGCAAAGCATTGGCTTTGTCGGTCGCCTCCCAGGTAAATTCCTTCTCGTGGCGGCCAAAATGGCCGTAGGCAGCGGTTTTCCTGTAGATCGGGCGGCGCAGGTTCAAGCTCTCAATAATTCCTTTAGGGGTGAGCTTGAAATTTGCGCGTACCAATTCTTCCAGCCGATTTTCTTCCACCTTGCCCGTGCCGAAGGTCTGCACCAGCACGCTGACCGGCTCGGCAATCCCAATCGCGTATGCAAGCTGGACCTCCGCCCGCTCCGCCAGGCCTGCGGCAACCAGGTTCTTTGCGATATACCGCGCCATATAGCAGGCCGACCGGTCTACCTTTGTCGGATCTTTGCCGGAGAAGGCCCCGCCCCCGTGACGTCCCATGCCACCGTAGGTGTCCACGATGATCTTGCGGCCGGTTAGGCCGGTATCGCCCATAGGGCCGCCGACCACGAAGCGTCCGGTCGGATTGATGTGGTACTTGGTATTTTCGTCGAGCAGGGTCTCGGGAATGGCCGCCTGGATCACATGCTGGAGAACTTCGGCATGAAGCCTGCGATTATCCACCATCTCGGAGTGCTGTGTGGAAAGCACCACGGCATCGACTCGGATTGGCTTGTGATTGCTATCGTATTCGACTGTGACCTGGGATTTGCCGTCGGGCCGGAGGTACTCGAGTTGACCACTCTTGCGGACTTCAGAGAGACGCCGGGTGAGCTTGTGGGCGAGGGAGATAGGCGTGGGCATGTAGTCTTCGTTTTCGTTGGAGGCGTAGCCGAACATCATGCCCTGGTCGCCCGCCCCGCCCGTATCCACTCCCATGGCAATATCCGGCGATTGCGCGTGGATCGAAGACATGACGGCGCAGGTGTTGGAATCGAAACCATAAAGCGCGTCGGTGTAGCCCACGGAGTTGACCGTGCCGCGAACGATGGATGGAAAATCCACGTAGGCTTCGGTAGTAATTTCGCCGGCGATAAAAGCCAAGCCGGTGGTGAGCAGCGTCTCGCAAGCGACACGGCTGTATGGATCCTTTTCCAGACAAGAATCGAGAATGGCATCCGAAATCTGGTCGGCAATCTTGTCAGGATGACCTTCAGTCACCGACTCGGAGGTGAATAAAAAACGGTTTTTTAACGGACTGGAAGACACAACGGGTACTCCTCCATTTTCTTGAATAAACTTGCTTCCGCATCCTGTTCAATCCCGGCATTGGGTGGCCGGCAAAAGCGTGGCTGCGTTCAGGAAAGATGTATCTCAAGTATACCGAAGGCCATTGATTGCAGTCCTGGTCTTAAGCAGTTCTTTCCACTACCAGCATTATACGTAGTGGGAGCAGTAACGAAATCCATAATTTACCTGAGAGGCCCTGAAATAAGGCCTAATAGCGGAAATCAGGATGTAAACGGATTATTGCAGGAAGCCTTGCGGGGTAAAGGTAAGGGATTTGACTTCGTTGCTGGTCCCCAGCGGCGGCAATGCTTTGCCATTATAGGAGAGTTCCACTCCGCCGGCGTTACCGGTCTTCAGCACCATATTCTTCTGGGCGCGAAAGCGCTTGGAACTTTCTGCCGGCATAATACCGTCCATCAGCATTTTTCCATCGGCTGTTACGGATATCCAGGAGTCCTCACGAGTCCGGACTTCCAGGGATATCGGCGCCTTGGCTGGTTTTTTGTCTGCTTTTGGCCCGGCAGTATTTGCCATAGAGCCATCGGAGTTATTCCGGGAATAAAGCCCCTCAGTTTTAGCAACGGCGATCTTCACGGGTGTGGTTTCGGGTTGAGAATCGGCCGTGCTGGATTCTTTGGCTGCATCCGGCTGCGGTGTAGAAGGACTCTCTGAGGCGCTGGCGGTGGCTTCAGGATTTGATTGTTTTTGAGAGCTGCCCAGCAACCATGTCCCTACGCTGACTGCTGCGATCGCCACAACACTGGCGATTGCGATGAGCGCGTAACGAGGGAGTTTGAGCTTCGGAACTTTTTTCTCCGGGACCGGTACAACGGGAAGCAATTTGAGGCGCTCCGCCTGATAGGCTGTAAAGGCGGCATCGAATTCGGCCACCAGCTCCTCTTCATCCATGCCCAGATATTTGCAATACGCGCGCAGAAAGCCGCGATTGAAGACCCCTCCGGGAAGGTTCGGATAGTCTTCCGCTTCGAGCGCCCGCAGGAAACGGCTGCTGATCTTGGTGGACTCGGAAATGTCATGCACGGTAACCCCGCGCCGCTCCCGTTCCCGCCGTAACCTGTCGCCAAACGCGTTCATGAACAGATCATCCCAGCTTTTTCCCTCTATGGATAGTAGGGTCGGGTTACGTTGGTTACCACCCAAAACCGCCCGGCCGGCGGGTTCCCGGCCCGGTGTGTCAAACTGGTAATGGCAAAGGTATTTACTTTCGAGATAATCTAATAACGTTTGACGGACCAGGGTTGCCTTAAGGCAAGCCAGGAAACAGTGTTGCCGGGTCGAATCGGGGGTGCGTATTGACCACTGCCTTTTCCGCCCATCCCAGGTAGAGAGCGCATTCGATGACGGAAGTCGCAGGTACCGATCGCAAACGCCAGTTGGAAGAGATTGCTATCTTCCACGATGTTGCTAAGGCCCTTACGTCGTCCCTCAACCTGGACTCTATTCTGCAGACCATCATGGAAAAAATGGCGGTATTCTTCCGCCCGGACACCTGGTCTTTACTGATGGTGGACGATCAGCGGGACGAGCTTTACTTTGCCATTGCCGTAGGCGATGCTGCCGACGCGCTCAAGAGTATCCGCTTAAAAGTAGGCGAAGGGATCGCCGGATGGGTCGCCAAGCATGGCGAGTCCCTGGTAGTGCCCGATGTCTATCGCGATGAGCGTTTCGCGAAGCGCATCGATGAAATGACCAAATGGCAGACACGCTCGATCATCTGCGTGCCGCTTAAGTCCAAGCACCGCGTCCTGGGCGTGATTCAGTTGATCAACTGCGCTATGGAGAGCTTTACCGATAATGAGATGTTCTTCCTGCACGCGCTTTGCGATTATGCCGCCATCGCTATCGAGAACGCCCGCGCAGTAGAGAAGATCCAGGAACTTACGATCACCGACGACTGCACCGGTCTCTATAATGCGCGTCACCTGTACAAGACACTCGAAGCCGAGGTTTACCGCTCCCACCGTTTCGGATACGAGTTCAGCGTCCTCTTCATCGATTTGGACCGGTTCAAGAAGGTCAACGACACTTACGGGCACCTGGTCGGCAGCAAGCTGCTGACGGAGATCGGCTTTAAGGTCAAATCGCAGCTGCGATTGATCGATTATGCCTTCCGCTATGGCGGCGATGAATTCGTCGTCCTGCTTCCGCAGACCAATAAAGATGCCGCAATGGTGGTGGCCAAGCGCCTGCGCGATATACTCCGCAACACCATCTTCACTATCGAGGATATTCCTTTGAACATTCGCGCCAGCATGGGGCTGGCCTGCTACCCGGAAGACGCCAAGAGCGCGCATGAGATCATTCGTCAGGCGGACGAGATGATGTATATGGTCAAAAACAGCAGCCGTGACAATATTGCAATCGCCCAGCAAGGCATGCTGAAGTAAGTTTCTTCGCCCCCAGCCCTACATCTTTTTTAGCTTATTTCAGGCCGAGCTTCTTTCCGTCCGCCAATAGGTTGAGCGCTTCGCAAAGACGTTTCTCTTTGGTTTCCTCCCTCTTGGCCGCTTCGATCCAGGCGATGTATGCGCGGCGGTACGAAGGGGCCAAAGCCTCGAAAAACCGCCACGCCGCCGGATTGGATTGCAGTCGTTTCTCGATGTAGGCCGGGATGGCCGAGAGCGAGGGTCGCGGCGCATCGCCGCTCCGGCTGGTTGGGGCAAGCTTCAGTCCCGCCGCCGTCAACAGCCCGCGGGATTTTAGCTCCTCATAGCGCCGCCGGTTGATTGAAGACCACCTGCTCCCTGCCCTTCGTGGAGTGAACTTCCGGGCATACCGCTCATCGTCCAGATGCCTGACAAGGCTATCGATCCAGCCAAAGCACAGCGCCTCCTCGACAGTGTCTGTGTAATTGAGGGCCGTGACGGCCTTATTCTGCTTCCGGAATACCGGCCAGATTTCGGATTCCGAGTCGGAATGCTCTTTCAGCCACTTCCGCCACTCTTGGCGGCCCCGCACTTCGAGCAACGGAATGGCTTTCCTCGACATCGGTAGATATCTCTGCTCGCGAATCACCGCGCTGGGCGCATCCGCTCACTCTTTCGGTCTTTTATTCAAAGCAGGGGTGTTCTGAGTTTCGCTTTCATTGTGCTGCGGCTGGGTAGGCTTCCATGCCGTGGGGTTTGGCGGCGAATTAGGTGCATATCCAAAGTCCCAGACGTACATATTGATCTCTTTCGGCCCAAGCATCTCCACCAAGGCATATTCGCCGGGAGCGAGTGGCTTTTCTGGAGTGATTTTCACCCATTCGCCGCCGTTCACACTCTCCGCTTTAGTGTTGATTATGTCTTCCCGGTTAGAGACTTTCCCCAGCAGTGAAATCTTGACGTTACTCACTACTCGCGAGTCTTTTTTCGCTTGCAACCGGACAATCTGGAAGCGGTTCGGCTGAGCGGGTTTGCCGCTGCCATTCGAGCTGGCGGGGGCCGGCGTAGATCCGATTCCATTCGGGCCGACCGCAGGAGGAGATGGGGCCTTGTCTGCCGTTGTATCGGAGCTGTCGATATCCACATAAATTGACGGGAGGTTCTGGTGCGCTTCCACCCGGGCATGCGTTCCCTTCAACTCGATGCTCTGCCGGGCGCCGGTGGGCAGCGGATTGATCACCGCGCGCATGATGTTCTTTCCCATCTGCTTGTTCAGTTCGCCGCCATTTTGTACAAGCTCCACCAGTTGCGGCTGGTTGTTGTAAAAATCCAGAAGATAGACCCCTCCAGTCTCCGGCAATCTGATTCCCGGGGCGATGGCCGGGGTCTTGGCCTCTTCGCGCTCCCGCTCCGCCTTCTCCTCGGCATCCGCCGCGGCCATATCCACGCTGCTCGCGCCGGCGGCGTTCTGGTGCTCCTTGTTGTAGCTCTCGGTAGCGGGCCAGTCGACCAGCGAAGTTGGGACCTCTTCCCATGCGTATCGCTCGACGCTGTAATAACGGACGCGGTCGCCGTGGATCTCCCACCGGGTCGCAATCTGATAGCTCCCGTCTTTCAGGACCAGCCGCTTGGGATGTTCCGATGTTTGCGCATAAGCGCCCAGGTATTTGGAAGAGGTGATCGATGGCATTCCCACAATGAGAATGGCGGCAAGGAAAATTGCGGCAAGTTTGCTCATACGCTTACGAGTTACGAAAGCTGCACAATGCACAATCAAAAGATGCATTCAGGCGCATCTTCCCTCCATTTTACGCCCTGAACCGGCTTCTTACGCATGTGGCTAAGCGGCAATTTCTCCCCGGAAATCCACACTTGCTTCCCATGAAAGTTCTGCCATAATAAGTCGTGCACCCCTTTTCGCGGAATTCCGGCTCGCCCCATTCAGGGCGCAGCGGAGTCTCCGCAAAATCCCTGAACATCTTT
>CAZONJ010000038.1:23987-28505 GCA_964581225.1 uncultured Terriglobales bacterium
GCGAGGATCAAATGTCTGCAAAGTACATCTTTGTGACCGGCGGTGTCGTCTCTTCTCTTGGCAAAGGCCTGGCGGCAGCTTCGATTGGCTGTCTTTTTGAGGCCCGAGGGCTCAAAGTCAGCCTGCAAAAGTTTGATCCATATCTCAACGTCGATCCCGGCACCATGTCTCCCTTCCAGCATGGAGAGGTGTTTGTGACCGACGATGGCGCCGAAACCGACCTCGATCTCGGCCATTATGAGCGCTTCACCCATGCCCGGCTCAGCCGCGATAACAACCTCACTACCGGACGGATTTACGAGCAGATCATCACCAAAGAACGTCGTGGCGATTACCTGGGAAAGACCGTGCAGGTGATCCCCCACGTGACTAACGAGATCAAGGCGGCGATGAAGAAGGTCTCCCAGGAGGTCGATGTCTCCATCGTCGAGATCGGGGGCACAGTGGGCGACATCGAATCACTGCCATTCATCGAGGCGATCCGCCAGATGCGCCAGGAGCTGGGACGCGAAAACACCCTGTTTGTGCATGTCACCCTGGTCCCCTGGATCGGGGCCGCTGGTGAATTGAAGACCAAGCCCACGCAGCACTCGGTTAAGGAGCTGCTCAGCGTGGGAATCCAACCTGACATCCTGCTCTGCCGCACCGACCGTTTCCTTTCCAAAGAGATCAAATCCAAGATTGCACTCTTCTGTAACGTGGAAGAAGATGCCGTCATCACCGCCAAAGACGTCTCTTCTATTTATGAAGTGCCTTTGGTCTTCGCCAATGAAGCGGTCGACCGCCTGGCGCTCAAGTATCTGCACATCGACAAAACAGTCGCTCCGCACATGAAGGAGCGCGACCTCTCAAAATGGGAGGACCTGGTGCACCGCGTCTACAATCCGCGGGGCGAAGTCTCGATCGCGATTGTCGGCAAATATGTCGAATACGAGGACTCTTACAAGTCGCTGAAGGAGGCGCTGGTCCATGGCGCGCTCGCCCACAATCTGAAGTTGAATGTTACCTGGGTAGAGGCTGAAGGCCTGGAGACGAAAGATCCCGAAGACCGCTCTTATGAGTCCCAGTTGAAGGATTATGACGGAATCCTGGTCCCCGGCGGCTTTGGCAAGCGCGGTATCGCGGGAATGCTGAATGCAATCCGGTATGCCCGGGAAAAGAACGTGCCCTACTTTGGGATCTGTCTCGGCATGCAGACCGCCTGCATTGAATACGCGCGCAGCGTTTGCGGGCTTACAGATGCCGACTCCAGCGAATTCGATACCGGCACGCCGCACCGCATTATTTATAAGCTGCGCGAGTTGAAGGGCATCGATGAGCTGGGAGGCACCATGCGTCTGGGCGCGTGGGACTGCAAGCTGGAGTCCGGCTCACTGGCGCATAAGGCCTATGGCGCCACTGAAATCAGTGAACGTCACCGCCATCGCTATGAGTTCAACCGCGAATATGAAGCGCTGCTCACCGGCGCTGGCCTGCGCATCACCGGCTCTACCCCGGACGGAACTTACGTGGAGATCGTAGAGATCCCCGGCCATCCGTTCTTCCTCGGCTGCCAGTTTCACCCCGAGTTCAAATCGAAGCCACTGGAGCCGCATCCGCTTTTCAGCGCCTTTGCCCTGGCATCGTTTGAGCATGGCAGCTTGCAGCGCGCCCATAAAAATGCGCAGGAGTTGGAACAATTTCACCGGCCGGACAAGGTCGGCAGGTGGTAAGAAACAACCCAGCCATATGGCTGGGTCCGGAAAATTGAAGTTCCAGAAAATGCCACTGTCAGGAGGCTCGGGTCACTTTGTCGGCCTGCGGCCCCTTCTGTCCCTCCACAATCTCAAATTCCACAGGATCACCCTCCTGCAACGTTTTGTATCCTTCGGCTAAGACAGCGCTATAGTGGACGAAAACATCGGGCCCATCCTCACGGCCGATGAATCCGAAGCCTTTTGCATTATTAAACCACTTAACTGTTCCTTTAATACGCGACACTTACATGTACCTTCCACTTGCGGGCCGTACTCGCGGCCTCCGGAAGGCGTTTCCGCCGGGCCGGGGCTGCCAAGAGACCCAAATTAACCAGAGCAGGACTTCAAAACAGAGCAAGCTACGCCAGCGCTTGTCTAGAGGGAAACTCCGGAGTTAGGCGGGCTGTTGAATTGACTGCGGAAGAGTGCTTGGTATAAACACAATTTTCCGTGTTTTTACCCCTATTGTCAAGAGAGTAAACAGTATGAAACCCGCATGAAAGCAGGCTTTCTTTACCTTAATCTCTTCCCTTTCGGGACGCGGTCTTGCGCGGAATGCCCTTGCTCCCGGGTTTTGCGGTATTCGCTGGCAGGGAGTGGAACCAGAAGACTGCGGTCATGGTCTTAGCATCGTGGATCTTGCCGTTCCGGCACATGCGCAGCGCCGCCGAAAGAGGAAAAAAACGGACCTTGATCTTCTCATCCTCTTCCGGGGTGGCCTCTCCGGCTTTCAGGCCACGCGCCAGGAAGACATGCATCTTCTCGTCGAGAAAGCCGGGGCTGGCATAAAATTCAAAGGCCGGCTTCCAGCGCCTGGCGGTAAAGCCGGTCTCTTCCATCAGCTCGCGCTGGGCGGCGGCAAGCGGCGATTCGCCGGGATCGATCCTGCCTGCGGGCGCCTCCCATAAAGTTTCATTCGCAGCATAGCGGAACTGCTCTTCCAAAAGCACCTGCGGCTCGGGCTGGCTCTCATCCACCGCTAGTATGACCGCCGATCCCGAATGCCGCACCACCTCCCTCACTGCGGTGACGCCGTTGGGCTCGCGAACTCTGTCTTGAGAGATGTGAAAGACCTTCCCCTGATAAACCACCTTGCTTTCCATGACTTCAGCTTTGGCGTTTTGCGTGCTCTTTTTCATCGTGCCGATAGGGTAACATTCAGCAGGGTTTCGATCACAATGCGGATCGGACTCGACCAACCACAATGTCTCGGGACAAAAAACACGCCATGACCTCGAAGCGGCAAGCTGACTTTTGCATCATCGGCAGCGGACAACTGGCGCGCGTGCTGGCGCATGCGCTTCATAACGCCGGTTTCGACGTCACCGAGATTGTCACTCGTGGCCTGCCGGAATCCAGGCGTAGGGCGCGCGCTCTGGCAAAACAAGTGGGCGCCCACGTCCATGCTTTCGCTGAGGCAGAGCTATCCGCGCGCGTCCTCTGGCTATGCATTCCCGATGACTTCATCCCGCAATGCGCGCAGGCCCTGGCCTCTACTCGGCCAAGCTGGGAGAAGAAGATCGTCGTCCATTCCAGCGGCGCGCTTTCGAGCGGCGAGTTGGCGGCGTTTCGCAAGGCAGGCGCCTTCGTGGCCTCCGCCCATCCTCTTATGAGCTTCGTGAATAATTCGCCTCCATCGCTGGCCCAGGTGCCGGTCGCGCTGGAGGGAGACGAAGAGGCGCTGCGCGGGCTGCGGCCAATCCTTCGCAAGATGAAGGCCTCTATCTTCGAGATCGAAGCGGCAAACAAGGCGGCGTATCACGCCTTCGGCAGCTTTGCGTCACCCCTGCTGATCGCGTATCTCACGCAGATGGAATCGGCGGGCGAGTTGGCTGGATTGACCCGCGCAGCAGCCAGGGACCGGGCAGCGGCGATCCTGCGCCGTACGCTGGAGAACTATCTGGCGAAGGGCCCGGCAGACGCATTCAGCGGTCCGCTGCGGCGGGGAGATATTGGCACCATCCAGAAACATCTGCATGTATTAGAGAGGGATGCCGGATTAAAGAGTATCTATCGCGAGCTGGCCGCAGCCGCGCTCAAGACTTTGCCGGTAGGCAATCGGGAGAAGCTGGAGCAGATCCTGGACGTCCTTCCAAAGTGAGCTTCATCGCAAGCCGCGCGATGGGACTCTATCCCAGGAGGTGGCCCATCTTTTCTTTCTTGGTGCGAAGGTATTTCTCGGCGTGCTCGGTGCTCTGGGCCTCGCATGGGACGCGCTCCACTACCTTGATCCCCGCAGCCTCCAGTGCCGCCACCTTTTGCGGATTATTGGAAAGCAGCCGCACCTGGCTGACGCCCAGCGCTTTGAGCATCCCCGCTGGCAACGAAAATTCGCGGTGATCGGCCTTAAAGCCAAGCTGCTCATTGGCCTCCACCGTATCGAGACCTCGATCCTGCAGTTCGTAGGCCTGCAATTTCGCCATCAGGCCGATGCCCCGGCCCTCCTGCTGCTCGTAAAGCAGTATGCCTGAGCCTTCTTCGGAGATCATGGAGAGAGCGATCTCCAGCTGCTCCCGGCAATCGCAGCGCAGCGAGCCGAAGACATCCCCGGTAAGGCATTGCGAATGGATACGCACCAGCGGAGGCTTGGCGTGAATGTCCCCCAGAACTAAAGCCACGGCGGTCTCGATCGCCGGACTGCTGCCCGGCCCGCCTTCGAAGCCGAGAATGCGGAAATTTCCCCAGCGCGAAGGGAATTTGGCCTCGGCTTTTTTTGTAACTACGAAGTTGTCCTGAGTCACGGTTTCATTATAGATGCAGCAAAAAATTGAAGGTCGCAAGC
>CAZONJ010000039.1:0-28402 GCA_964581225.1 uncultured Terriglobales bacterium
GTTTTTCAGCACACTGTGAAGCCGGATTGATGAACGGCTGTTTGGTACGAGTAAAACTCGTGCCCTGACACGCCTCGCAATCGTCGGGTCTTCTCTTTAAAAACGCAATCTCCTGGGTCTCGTTTAGAAAAGCACTCCCCTGCCGGGTTACAGAGTGTAAGCACAGGGAAGTCTTTCCATTTCCTTGATCGATCCATAGGACGAAGGCCGGAGCTTCCTTGCGCCACAGCAGATCAGCCTCTGGCGAGGGTAGCGTCCGCAGGGGTCTCTGCGGCCATTCCGGCGCGCTTTTCCAGGGTAAGCAAAGTGGCCGCATAATCGAGGTCCTGGCGACCGTCGGCTTTGGCCTCTTCATAAACTTCGACCACCTGCTTCAAGCCGGGAAGCTGGACGTGATGTTCCCTGGCTGCATCGAGCATGAGATACATGTCCTTCAACATCAGGCGGAGCGGGAAATTGGGGCTGAAGTCGCCCGCAAGCACCGCCGGGCCTTTGTAATCCACTACTCCGGAGCGGATCATCGATTGGCCAATCAGGTTGAGCAGGACCTTGGGATCGACTCCCATACTTTTGGTCAGGGTCAGGCCTTCGGCAAAGCCTTCATAGATCATTGCGATCATCAGGTTCATGCCCAGCTTGGCAGCCAGTCCTTTGCCTTGCTCTCCTACCCGGACGACGCTTTTTCCCATGGCGGAGAAGAGTGGCTGCAAACGTGCGACGGTCTCTTCCCTGCCGCCCACGATAAAGATGAGCTGCCCGCTCTCCGCTCCGGACTTCGATCCGGTTACCGGGGCATCGATAAACTCCGCTCCTTTGGCGCGTACTTTCTCCGCGAAGTTCATGCTGGCGCTGGGCGATATAGTGCTGGAATCGACCACCAAAGTTCCCGGTTTAAGCGCCTCATTGACCCCATTGGGGCCAAAGAGCACCTGCTCTACCGCCCGGGTGTCGGAGACACAGATCCACACTACCTCGGCGTTGGCGGCGGCTTCCTTCGGAGTGGCGGCCATCTTGGCGCCGGCGATCTGCTTACCCGGCGTGCGGTTCCACGCCACTACCTGATGTCCGGCTTTGACTAAATTCTGCGCCATGGGACCACCCATGATTCCAAGCCCTAAAAAAGCGATTTGCATTGGTTCTCCTTATGACCTGTTGCGAAACACGTTCAATGTGTGTGTACTGCTGCCGCGAACATCTCGCGCAGCTGCTGCTGGAGAGCGCTGGGGTGAAACACCGGCGGCTGGCAGGCAAATCCCGAGCAGATGACCGCCATGCTCTTCCCTTCCCCGACTCCCGGCAGGCCAGGAATGGTCTCCGCCAATGCCGGGGGAAGATTGGCCGCGACCGCATGTCCTTCGGGGATCCTGAGCACCGATTGGCTGGCGGAATAGGGCTGCACGGCAGCACGGAATAGCTCGTCGGCGAGCGGGTCGCTTCCCACGATTACGATCTGGGCGTGTGGCCGGAGATAGAGGTTCAAAGCCAATCCATAGGTACCGGCGAAGATCCCGAAGTGGTCGATGATCCCGGCAAAGGCCTCCAGCGTGGATTCGGCAAGCTCGCGATATCGCTTTACATTGGCGTAGCTGTGGAGACGAAGCAGCGCAATCACGGCTGCCGGATTACCGGCGGGAGTGGGAGAATCCTGCACCGGCTTGCGGGGAGCGGAAAGCGCTCCCAGCACGGCGTCTTGCGGGGCGTGATGGTGGGAATCGAAGAAGGCGTCGCCGGTTTTGTCGTAAAGCCGCTCGACCATGGCGTCGGCGATTCGCAGCGCGAAATGAAAATAATTCAAATCCGAGGTGGACTCGTATGCGTCGAGGCACGCAATGGCGGTAAAGGCATAATCATCGAGCATCCCCGGCACCGGGCGAGCGGGCGCTTGCGGTTCCGAATAGGCAATCACGTGCGCCAAGCCCAGTTCCTTGCTCCACGCTTCTCCCAGGAGGCGGTCGAGCGAGCGCAGCGCAAACTTCTTCGCCTCCGGTAAATTCAGCACGGTGGCCGCCGCCAGGTAGGCCGAGATGCACAGGCCGTTCCAGTTCACATAGATGGTCTTGTCCACATAAGGAGTCGGACGCTTGAGCCGCGCCTGCAGCATCTTCGCCCGCGCAATTTCGAGCAACTGTTGCACCTCCGCGCGGCTTCTTCCCAACCGCGTGGCTATCTGGTCAAGAGTGGCGCGAATGTGCAGCACATTCTTTTGCGGATCGTGGTGCATCTCGCCGACTTCGCCAATGTCGTAGTAAGCAGACGCAACCTCCAGCTCTTCCCCTTGCAGCACCTCGCGGGCTTCCGTCAGTGTCCAGGTAAAGTAATCTCCATCGTCATTCATGGAATAATCGGCGTCTTGCGATCCATAAAAGCCGCCATGCTCGCGATCGCTGAGCCACTCATCCATCCAGCGGACCACGTCTTTGGCGACCTGGGCATAAAACTCATTTCCGGTCACCTGATAACCGTGCACATAATTCTTCAGCAGCTCGGAATTGTCATACGACATCTTCTCGAAGTGCGGCACCACCCAGCGCTCGTCCACCGAGTAGCGATGGAAGCCTCCGGCAAGCTGGTCATAGACCCCGCCCAGCGCCATCTTGTCGAGTGTAGTGGTGACGACCCGCTGGACCTGCTCATCCCCGCTGCGGGCAAGGTGGTCGAGCAATAGATCCATAATCGAGGGATGAGGAAATTTCGGCGCCGAGCCGAAGCCCCCGTTTTGCGGATCGAACATCTTGACCGCGGCCTCAATCATGCCATCCACGCTGGCGGCGCGGAGCTCGCCGGAGCGCCCGGCAAAGGATTCCGCTTGCGCAATGGCGGCCATCACGCTCTCCGCCGATTCGAGCACATCGCCGTGCTGCTCTTTATAGGCCTTGGCAATGGAAAGCAGGACACGCTTGAATCCCGGACGTCCCCATTGGTCTTCCGGCGGAAAATACGTGCCTCCAAAAAATGGACGCCCATCCGGAGTGAGAAATGCTGTCAGCGGCCAGCCGCCTTGCCCGCTGATCGCGGAGACTGCGGCCTGGTATCGGCTGTCCACATCCGGGCGCTCGTCGCGATCGATTTTGACGGCCACGAAGTTTTCATTGATGATCCGCGCGACTTCAGGATTGTCATAGGACTCGCGGTCCATCACATGGCACCAGTGGCACCAGACCGCTCCACTATCGAGCAGCACCGGCTTGTCTTCACGCTGCGCCTTGTCAAAGGCCTCTTTCCCCCATTCATGCCATTGGATCGGCTGGCGCATGGCGGAGCGCAAATAAGCGGAGGAGGCGTGGGCCAGGGAGTTGGTGGATTCGCTGCTCATACCTCCAGTTTATCGCAGCGCGGCAGTCGAGATGCGCTCATCCTAAGCATAAAATAACGGCAGCTTAGCTGGACAAGATCATTTGGAAAGCAGGTATTGCGCAGCTTGCACATAGAGATCCACGGCCTCGTGAAGCTGCTTCTTGGAAAGATATTCACCGGTTGTATGGGCCACATGAATGGAGCCAGGACCAAGCAGAAATGGCTCTCCCCAATTGGTAAGCGCGGGGATGTCGGTGGTGAAGGCAGCGACCATGGTGGGCAGGTCCGGGACCTTCTTGAATTTCATGTATGGAATCTCCAGGGTAAATTCCACCTCCGCCAGATCGCCCACGACGCGCAAAATATCTTTACGCAATTGCTCGGTAGGCCCTACCAGCCGGAAGAGAAGCTGCGCCTGGGCGTGGTCCGGGACCACGTTGGGAGCGCGGCCCCCCTCAATCAAGCCGATATTGAAGGTGGCCGGGCCAATCTCCGGATTTTCCGGCAATGGCATTTGCAGCAAGCGATGCAGCGCCTCGACCAGCTTTTCAATCGCGGATTCCCCGAGATGCGGATAAGCCGAGTGCGCCATCTTTCCCGAAGCGGTCACCACCGCGCGCAGCGTGCCCTTCGAGGCAAGCGCGATATGGTTCTCGGTAGGCTCCCCGTTGATGAGGAAGCGACAGCCGGGCGATTGCCGGTTGGCGACCTGTGCGCCGGTAGAATCCCGCTCCTCGCCTACGACGAACAACAGACCCACAGAGGCGCCCATTCCGCGCAGCCGTTCCGCGGCCGCAATCTGCGCGGCGATAATGCCTTTGGCATCGCAGGAGCCGCGCCCATAGATGTTCTCCTCGTCCTCGGAAGAGGCGATAAACGGCGGGACTGTATCCATGTGGGTGGAGAGCACCAGCTCGGGGCGCACTCCGCTCATCGCAGCGTACACATTGAAGCGGTCCGCTTCTACCGGCATCTCCTCGACGCGATATCCCAGCTCGCTCAAATAGCGAAGCAGGTACTCGCCCACTTCCCGTTCGTGGTTGGTGATCGACTCGATGTCCACCAGCTCCCGCGTAAGCCTGATCAGGTCCATGCGGCCAGAATACGCATGTTTTTAGCGGGCTGACAAGCGACCGTGCATGGAAGGCGCAGGAGAGCAAGAGGACCGGATGGCGTTATTTCGCACTACCCGGCATTTGCGCATCGCGTAGAATAATCCATTTGCAGACATTCGATCGATGCCATCCGCGATCAAATCTTTTTTCCTGAACGGGCCGGCCGGCAAGCTGGAGGCGCTGCTCAATGTGGGCAGTCCGCTTGCGACCTATGCGGCGGTGGTGACTCATCCTCATCCGCTATTCGGCGGGACGATGCACAATAAAATCGTCTTCAATGCCATGAAGGCGTTGAGCAGCTTCGGATTTCCGGTGTTGCGTTTCAATTTTCGCGGCACCGGCCTCAGCGACGGCGCCCATGACGAGGGACGCGGCGAGATTGACGATGTGCGCACAGCGTTGGACTGGATGGACCAGACTTTTGGCGTTCCGCTTATATTTGCCGGCTTCTCCTTTGGAGCGGCGACTGGGCTGCGCGCTGCATGTCCGGATGCGCGGGTTGCGGGCGTAATCTCGCTAGGCACTCCGGTAGCTGTCCAGGGACGAAGCTATGCCTACTCCTTCCTGGCCGACTGCAAAAAGCCCAAGCTGTTCATCAGTGGCAGCCGCGACGAGTACGGAGCGATGGAAAACCTGCGGGAAGTCGTCGCACGCGCGGCGGAGCCAAAGCAGTTTTACGTAATTGAGGATGCCGACCACTTCTTCGAAGGCAAGATTCCGATCATGCGGAGCGCGATCGAAGAGTGGGTGCGCAGCACTTTTGTGGACTCGGCCACGCTTCGGCGATGAACGCGCAGCAGTTTTCCGCCATACGCGAAATCGCCCGCGAGATATTCATCCGCACTCTTGCCGAGATCGAGCTTCCCCGTATTCTGAAGCAGCAGATGGACTACTCCCGAGGAATATTGCGGATTGGGGAAGACCTGCACGATCTGAGCAGCTACTCCCGCGTGGTCGCGGTAAGCATAGGAAAGGCCGCGCACCCCATGGTTGAAGCGCTGACCGCCATGACCGGGCCGGGGTTGAGCGGGATTGTCGTCTCCTCGCAGCCGCCGCAGCGGCAAGCGCACGGCTTCCGCTATTTTCAAGGCGGTCATCCGCTGCCTACTACCGAATCGGTACGCGCCGCCGAGGCCATCCTTAAGATGTTGCGCTCCCTGAAGGAACATGCGCTGGCGATCTATCTGATTAGCGGAGGCGCTTCCGCGATGGTGGAAAAGGCGCTGGATGCCGAGGTCCCGCTAAACGATCTGGCGGCAACCTATCATGCGCTGGTCAACTCCGGAGCGCCGATCAGGGAGATCAACGCCATCCGCAAGCATTTGTCGGCGATCAAAGGCGGCAGAATGGCGCAGGCGGCGTATCCCGCGCAACAGGTGAGCGTGCTGGTCTCTGACGTACCGGAAAATGCGCTCGACTCTCTCGCCTCCGGCCCCACCATGCCCGACCCATCGACCACAGAAGAATGCTACGAGATCGCGGAGCGATATGGATTGCTGCCCTCGCTGCCGCAGAGCGTGCGCGAGCTTTTCGAGCAGCGCGCCCTCGAAGAGACCCCCAAGAAGGACGACCCTGCATTCGTCCGCTCGCGCTGGTGGACGGTGCTCTCCAGTTCCACCGCCGCCAAAGCTGCGGCGGGCATCGCCAGCCAGCACAGTTTTGCGGTCGCAATCGAAAATGGCTGTGATGATTGGGACTACCGGGAGGCGGCAGATTATCTGATCGATAAATTGCGCAGCTTACAAAAAGGGGTCTCGCGCGCCTGCATAATCTCCGCCGGAGAAGTGACTGTAAAAGTGACAGGCAGCGGCGGACGAGGCGGACGCAACCAGCAGTTCGCGCTTTATTGCGCCGAGAAAATTGCCGGAGAGAACATCGTTATTTTGAGCGCCGGAACCGATGGGACCGATGGCAACAGCCAAGCAGCCGGAGCGATTGCCGATGGCAGCACCACGCAGCGGGCCATTCAGGCACAGCTGAATACCGCATCCGCATTGCACAACTTTGACAGCACTCCGTTTTTTGAGGCCCTGGGAGATGCAATTGTCACCGGACCGACAGGAAATAATGTCCGCGACCTGCGCGTGCTTTTAGCCTGGTAGTTTCCGAGTCTCGCAGGTACCAGGCGGTCCTCAAATCATTTTCGCTTAGGAAATACCTTCGTCTTGCCCTCTTCCAGCACAAAGATCCGTTCCGCCACTCCCGCAGCTTTCGCCGCCGAGAGCAGACGTTCGATCGGCTCATGCACCGGCTCATAGGAGAGACGAAAGGTGCCGTAATGCATTGGGACCATATAACGGGCCTTTAAGTCCAGGAAGGCCTGCATGGCATCTTCGGGCGAGGTATGCACGTTGCGGTATGCCGGAGGATGGTAAGCCCCAATCGGCAGCAGGGCCAGCTCCGGCTTGAGCCGCGCTCCTATCTCTTTGAAGCCTTCAAAATACGCCGTGTCGCCGGCGTGATAGACGGAATGCTTGCCGGTGCGAATCACATAGCCGCCAAAGCCGCGATGAAAATCCTTAATCATGCGAGCGCCCCAATGGCGCGAAGGGACATGCGTGATCTCAAACTGGTCTTCGCTAAAGTTCTCCCACGTTTCCAACTCCACTACTTTTTCGTATCCCATGCGGCGCACCAGGTCTCCGACATAACGAGGCACGATGATGACAGGCGCGTGTCCGCGCGACTTGCGGGTCAACCGGCAGATAGTGCGCAGCGATGGACGGTGCAGGTGGTCCATGTGCGCGTGGGTGACCAGAACGTAGTCGATCGGCGGCAGATCGTTGATTTTCAGTCCAGGATGTTTGAGCCTTTTAAGGACCACAAGCCAGCGGGCATAGTTTGGGTCAATGACGACATTTTTGCCGCCCATTTGAATAAAAAAGCTGCTGTGGCCGATGAACGTGACCCCCAGCTCTTTTTCATGCACCAGCAAAGGTTTATAAAAAGAGCCAGTGCGGGGGGTCAGCGCGGATTCCCTCACCAGTGTTCCGAACTGCTTTGCTTTACGACGGATAGAAATGTTCAACATTGCCCCGCAGTTTCTTAGATGCCCGCCAACTCCATTCGGAAGCAGAGCTGCTCACAAACACATTCAGCTTCTCTGTCCGGAGTTCTACAAAATCATAAGTCATGTAAAGCATCCTCGCTTTGTAAAAATCTCATCTAGAACATTTAGCACCCCAATTCATGCCCAAACAAAATCACAAATCTATGCCCGGCCTGGAGGAGAAGCGCAAGTATGCACAGCCTCGCGGCGAGCAGCCTCGCGGCGAGCAGCTCCGGGAAAGAAGCGTGCGCCCAGAACTGTTCTCGGTGCCTCGCATGGGAAATCTTTTAAATCCGAAGGAACGCCGGACGGGCGAAGAGAGGGCCTTAGTAGGTAAATACCTGGAACTCGCCGACATCGCTTTCAACAGCGCGATTGGTGAGGACTCTGTGTTCGACCATTCCGAGTCTCACGCCAGCAACTCCGACAGCTCACAGAACCAATTGCGCTCCAGTACGAAAGCTGCTTAGCGTCGCAATACAGAGGCTTACGTGTTTTTATTTCCCAGAAAGATAAAATAAGAATTGGCCCACAGCTCGCTGGGCGCCGACTTGGCCGACTGCGAAGTCAGGATCAGATTGTAGGCTGGCGTTCTGGGGATGTCTTTCAACGAGAGCTGCCCTTTTTCCGGATTGACCACCGCCAGATATTTCAAAAAATCAATTGCCTCGGAGGCGCCTTCATAACCGGGAGCATAGAAGGAAAGCTCCGCCTCGCCTTCGCCAAAATGCCAGGCCAGCGAGGCCGCGAGCGTGACTCCGCTTTCATACTGCTCCGGCGTGAGCACTCCGGGGGCGGGATTATCGAAGACAATACGCAGCTTTCGTTCATCTTCCCGGGCAAATTCCCTTACCATCATGCTGCTGGTCTTGGCGCTGGCCTTCCAGTCCATGTGCCGCGCAGGGTCTCCCGGCGTGTATTCGCGAATGCGATACAGATCATATCCCCGACCTTGAACGAAGGCCTGGAACTCTCCCCGGATCATCGGCAGCACCTCTAAAAACTGTTCGGTCGGTCCGACCGCGGGCAGCACGAGAATCTCGCGCACGATGGGCACCACCCGGGTCTTATTGAGAAACGAGAAGGGAAAGCGGGTGGAAAAGCCGAAGCCATTTTGCCGATGCGGACCGCGCCGCTCAAAGCGCAATTCCACATTATGAAATAGCGTTTGTCTTCCCGGAATAAAAGAGAAATACACTGCCTTTTCCAGGAGCGAAGGGGGACCGGGAAGCTCCTGCATACGGTCCAGCCGCAGGTCGGGCACCCGCAATTCCTTTCCCGATGGGCCGCGCAGCGGCAGGCCGCGCATCACGCGATGCCATTTCCACTGGCGTTTTGGTTTGCTTTTTTCCGGCACTACATTGACCGAAAATACCGGAAAGCGGCTGTGGTTTCGCACCGCAAGGCGGGCCAGAAGCGTCTGCCGGGCGAAGACATGCTCCGGGGCCAGCACATCCAGCTCCAGGTTGAGGAGCATTATGGTGGAGAAGATGCCAGAGACCAGGACCGCGGCCAGCATGACCGCCACAATGATGAACAGCAAATTGTTTCCGGTATTAAGGGCGGCAACGCTTATTACCAGGCATACGAAGAAATACAAGCCTCCCTCGCGGGTAATGTTGTATTTCATGGTGAAATGAAGGCGCTCGAAGGCGGCCCGTCTGGCCAGATAGGGCACGATCACCACGCCGACGACGCCTGCGGTCAACAACGCGATGGAAGCGGTAATTGCTGTGGCGATTACATTCCCCTCCTCGCGGAAGCCGCTGGAGAGCACGGCCGAGCTGAACGCGATGGCCAAGCCTACCAGGGCCACCAGGAAACGCATCCAGGCTTCCCGATCCAGGGAAGCGACCCAGCGCCGCCATTTTGCAACCCGCTTCAACATTTCAAACCACTTGAGGACGCCGCGCCTGCTGCGCCGCCAGAAAATCTATGAGCGGTCCATTGAATTGCTCCGGCACTTCCTCATACGGCAGATGACCGGCGCCCGGCAGCACCACAAGCTGCGCATGGCGAAAATGCCGGCGCAACTCTTCTCCCGATTCGATTTCGACAACTCCGTCTTTTCCTCCCCAGATCAACAGGGTGGGGACATCAGCGATGGCGGCGAACTCGGAGCGCAGTTTTTGCAGGTCAGCCGGCAATCGTCTCAGGATCTGCAGCAGGTGGGGTATGGTGCCGGGAATGCGGAGGGGCCGGCAATATCCATCGGCGGTGCCCGGCGGCATGCGCTTCGGGTCCCCGTACATACGGCCAATGGCATAGCGCTGGAGCGGGATTGCCGCCCATGGAGCGAGCTTTACAAAGGTATTCCCTGCCCAGCTGCCGACGAAGCCAATGCGCTTACGATACTGCTTCGCGTAAGGACTCAGCGGCGCTGCCAGCGCCATGCTGCGAATCCGTTCCGGGTACTGCGCTGCCATCTGCATGGCTACGGCTCCTCCGTGAGAGCTGGCCACGATGTGGGTGGAATGCACCTGAACGGCATCCAGCAGGCCAAAAAGATATCGCGCCAGTCCGGAGAGCGAGACATCGATTTTGTTGCAGCGCTCCGAATAACCTACACCCGGCAGGTCCGGGGCAATCACGCGAAATTGCCGAATCAACGCCGGAAAATTCTGCCGCCAGGAGAAACAGAAGCCGGCCACTCCATGGAGCAGCAAAACAGGAGGGCCCGCACCGCCAGCCAGGTAACGGATCGTAGTCCCATCCACTTCCGCCCAGTCTTCCGTCATTCCCTCAAATACCGGGCCCGACATCCGCCTGGCATTTTCCAGCGATGGGCGCATAGCTTCTTGGTGGTTTGTGCTTGGTCCGGGCATAAATGGCGAAGGCGCTGTTTGAGTCGCTTTCAATGGGCGAACTTCACGCTGGCGGTTAGTTCCGCTGCGGCGCTATACGATTGGCCTTCTCCAGCAATTTGCGCAGAATCACTACCGCATCATCCACATGGCGTTCCTGCAGAATGAACGGCGGCAGGAAGCGCAGGACGACATCCTGGGTGCTGTTGATCAGCAGCCCTTCCGCAAGCGCCTGTTCCACAATCGGACGAGCCGGCACAGTCAATTCCAGCGCCTGGATAAAACCCGTCCCTCGGGCTTCTTTCGCGATGGAAAATTCCTTGGTGAGGAGCTGCAATTGAGTATGCAGGTAATTTCCGACGCGCTTCACGTTATCCACTAACTTTTCTTCTTCCAGAATCGCGAAGTACTCCAGCGCGGCGCGGCAGACGAGAGGGCCGCCGCCGAAGGTGGTCCCATGTTTTCCCGGAGAGATGACGTTGGCCAGCGACTCTTTCACCAGGAAAGCTCCCATAGGAAGTCCTCCCGCAATCGGCTTGGCCACTGCTACAGCATCGGGAAGAATGCCAAACTCCTGGTAGGCAAAGAGCGTGCCGGTGCGGCCCAGGCCGCATTGAATTTCGTCGAGGATGAGCACCGCATCGTGCTTTTCGGTTACCTCGCGCGCGCTGCGCAAAAACTCCGGAGTGCAGGCGCGTATGCCGCCCTCGCCCATGATCGGCTCCAGGATCAGCGCACAGGTATTGTCGTCGACTGCGGCGCGCAACGCTGGAATATCGTTCAAAGGCACAAAGGTGACGCCGGGAAGCATGGGCTCGAAGCCCTGGCGATGCTTTTCCTGTCCGGTGACGGAGAGGGCCCCGAAGCTGCGCCCGTGATACGACCCTTCGAGCGCCACCAGATTGCATTTTGCGGCGTGTCCTTTGCCATGCGCCGAAGCCCGCGCTACTTTCAATGCGCCTTCGACCGCCTCGGTGCCGCTGTTGGTGAAGAAGGCACGGTCCAGCCCTGAGAGTTGGCACATGCGGTCCGCCAACTCCCCCTGATACTCGTGATAAAAGAGGTTGGAGATGTGAAGCAATTTCGTGCATTGGTCCTGGATCAGGCGGACCATGCGAGGATGCGCATGTCCCAGCGCATTGACCCCAATACCACTCAGCAAATCCAGATATCGCTTGCCTTCCACGTCATAGACATAAACTCCCTCGCCCCGCTCCAAAACCACGGGATACCGGGCGTAAACGGGTAAAACGTGCTCCCGCTCACGTTGCATGATGAGGTCGGCTTTTGAAGCAGTCATTGTGGTCGTCAACTCGCATTCTCCTATCGGGAATCAAGCCATCCTCAAAGAGAACAGCTAAATCCATGTTAAAGAAGGATTAAACCGCCGTCTACCGGGCATTTTTCGGCAGAGATGGGATTCGGCTCCCAGCACTCTAACCTATGGCATCTCATAGGGACCTTCTAAATCTAATACCTGAAGGCCGATAAATACATATAATTATTCGATAAGGGTAATCAACTGAACTGATTACGAGACCTTCCATTCCCCTACGGCGTGGAAGCTGAGTTGCTTATGTATAAGAGCGAAGAGAAATCCACGGCAGCGGCGCCAGCGCCGGGATCCCCTGTTCGGCCCAAGACTGGATCGGCAACTCAGTTTATGACAAAAGAGACCCAGGTACGCACATCGGCGGTGGTGCTGGCACTTTGCACCATTGCGGTGATCGTCTTTGCCTGGATCAACCTGCAAAAAGAAGCCGATTACCCCATGCCCTACGACGGGGTGTGGTGGCTGGAGAAGGCCGGCAGTTTAGCTGCCGAACGGGTGCAGGCCGCCGGACCTGGCGATCGCGCCGGAATCAAACCCGGAGACAAACTGCTTGCCATCAACGATCAGCAGGTAAGGACTACCGCTGCGCTTACGAAAAATCTCTATCGCGCGGGAATCTGGTCGAAGGCCACCTACACGCTGCAACGAAATGGCATTCAGCTCGAGGTCCCTCTTATCACCGTGCCGGTGGACCGTTCCTTAAATATCGGGTTGCGGCTGATCGCCCTGATCTATTTAGGGATCGGTATCTATGTTCTCTTCCGCCGCTGGACCGCGCCCAAAGCCACGCACTTCTACGTCTTCTGCCTGACCTCCTGCGTGCTTTACGCCTTCAAATACACCGGCAAACTAAATCTTTTCGACGCGATCATCTTCTGGTCAAGCATCGCGGCCGGCATTCTGCAACCGGCGCTGTTCCTGCACTTCGCTCTGACCTTTCCAGAAAAGAAAGGGTTCGTCCGCCGCCATCATATCTGGCTGATGCCGCTGGTCTATGCGCCGGGAGCGGTCCTGCTCGGCCTGTACGTTTCCATGATCCAGTTCTTTGCGCCGAGCGAGCGCTTGCGCTGGAACCTGGACCGCGCCGGGATGATTTACATGACCGTCTTGTTTGCGGTCGCCGCGTGGGTGCTGTTTGAGAGCTACCGGACTGCCGACAATCCCATCCTGCGGCAGCAGATGAAGTGGATCACCCGCGGGACGGTGCTCGCCATCACCCCGTATGCCGTCTTTTATGTGATCCCTTACTTGTACGGCATAGAGCCCAGCACGGCGATGAAGGTCTCCGTGCTCTCCCTGATTTTCCTGCCGCTCACTTTAGGCTACGCCATCGTCCGCTATCGCCTGATGGACGTGGACCTGATCTTCAAGCGCGGCATGGCGCATACCCTGGCCACCGCAATTCTGACGGCGCTGAATCTGCTTGTGATCGGCTTTATCGCGGAAAAGGTCCATACCAGCCTGCCCAATGCCGGAGAGTGGGGGCTGATTGCGGCGGTCGTGATTACCGCCTTGCTCTTCGACCCGATCAAGCGCTGGATCCAGGAAAGGCTCGACCGCGCTTTTTACCGCAAGCGCTACGACTATCGTCGCACCTTGATCGAATTTGGACGCGACCTGAACTCCGAGACCGACCTGCGGGCCATGCTCTCAGCGGTTGTAGAGCGGCTCTCACATACGCTGCTGGTGGACCGTTTGGCGATCTTCCTGGCCACCGACTCGAGCGAAAAGTTCCTCCTGGTGAAATCGTTCGGCATCGCATCGACGGGAAGCCTTGACCTCGGATTCCTGGCCAGGGAAAAACGCCCTTCCGGCGCAGCCCATCTGTTTTTGGAAAATACCCGTCACGTGCAATGGGCGCTGCCTTCGGAACAGGCGGCCATCAAGCAGCTGGACTTGAACTATTACATCCCGTGCGACGCGCAAAATCGCACCATTGCCGTCCTGGGGCTGGGCAAAACCATCGAAGGCGATTTTCTGTCGAGCGAAGACGTCCAGCTGCTGGAGACCCTCTCGGGTTACATTGGCATCGCCATCCAGAATGCCCGGCTTTATGCCTCGCTTGAACAAAAGGTCGCGCAATATGAGCGCCTCAAGGATTTCAACGAAAACATCGTGGAATCGATCAGCGTGGGCGTGATGGCGGTGGACCTGGCCGACCGCATCGAATCGTGGAACTCCCAGATGGAGGTGATGTACGCCACGGCGCGTTTGCAGGCGATCGGCCGTCCTCTTCGCGAGATTTTTCCCGCCGCGTTTATGGAGGAGTTCTATCGCGTGCGGCAGGAGCCCGGCATTCACAATCTGTATAAGTTTCGCCTGGATACCGGGGCGGGGGAATCGCGCATCGCCAATATTGCTATTGCCCCGCTGGTGAACCGCAACTTCGATGTGGTGGGCCGGCTGATTATTGTGGATGACTTTACCGAGCGCATCGAACTGGAATCGCAACTCAGCCAGGCGGAGAAGATGTCTTCCATCGGATTGCTTGCGGCAGGGGTCGCCCACGAGGTGAATACGCCACTGGCCGTGATTTCTTCCTACGCGCAGCTCCTCTCCAAGCAATTGCAGGGTAATGAAAAGCTGTATGGGCTGCTGGAAAAAATCACCAAGCAGACCTTCCGCGCTTCGGAAATCGTCAACAACCTGCTGAACTTCTCCCGCACCAGCGGCGCAGAATTCGGGGACGTGGACTTGAACAAAGTCATCGCCGATACGCTGTCGCTGCTGGAGCATCAGTTCAAGACGACGAGGATCTCCGTCGAGAGCGACCTGGAGGAGGAGCTGCCGCCGATCCTGGGAAATTCCGGAAAATTGCAGCAGGTCTTCCTTAACCTGTTTTTGAATTCCAAGGACGCTATGCCCAATGGGGGCACGCTTAAAATCATGACCGCCAATGGCGATGGAGTGAGTGTTTCTGTCAGCGATACCGGATCGGGAATCGCCCAGGAGCACATCCAGCGCATCTATGACCCATTCTTCACCACCAAGGCCGCAGGACGCGAAGGGCAACATCGCGGCACCGGCCTTGGCCTTTCGGTGACCTACGGCATTATTCAGGAGCATGCCGGAAAGATTACCGTCGAGAGTAGAGCCGGAGCTGGGACGACGTTCCATCTCCAATTTCCGATGATCAGGAAAGCAGTCCATGTCTGATACAGCCGTTCTCTCACGCCAGAAAGTCGGCGCCTCCTCCTCGCTGGGCAACATCTTGATCGTGGATGATGAAATGGTCATTCGCGAATCTCTGCAAACCATCTTCGAGATGGAAGGCTACAACGTGGAGACCGCCGAGCGCGGAGACGATGGCCTCGCCCGCCTGGGCGCCAGCCATCTCGACCTTGTGCTTCTGGATTTTGCGCTGCCCGACCGCAATGGGCTGGAGGTGCTGGAAGAGATTCGCGAGCGCGCCCCCCACCTTCCCGTCATTATGATTACCGCCTATGGCACGGTGGAAAACGCCGTCCGGGCGATCCGGGCCGGGGCCACTAATTTTATCCAGAAGCCCTGGGACAACGAAAAGCTTCTGGCCGATGTGCGTTCCTGCATCGCGCGCGGGAGAGTGGAAGAAGAAAACATCCAGCTCAAGCGGGCGCTGAAGCAGCGTTACAGCTTCGAGAACATCATCGGGAAGAGCGACTGCATGTTGCGCATCTTCGACCTGGTCAACCAGATCGCGCCCAGCCGTTCTACGGTGCTGATCCAGGGCGAGAGCGGGACCGGAAAGGAACTGATCGCTAAGGCGATTCACGCCCACTCGCCGCGCAAGGACCGTCCCTTTGTTCCCATCAATACCGGCTCGATGCCGGCGGATTTGCTTGAATCCACGCTCTTTGGACACGTAAAGGGAGCATTTACCAGCGCAATTTCCTCCAAGAAGGGGCTGTTCGAGGTGGCCGACCGGGGAACGCTGTTCCTGGATGAGATTGGCACCATGAGCATGGAGACCCAGGCCAAGATCCTGCGCGTGCTCCAGGACCGCCGTTTTATGTATCTGGGCGGCATACAAGAGGTCCAGGTGGACGTCCGCATTATTGCCGCTACCAATGTCGATCTTCGCCAACTGGTGAAAGAGGGCAGATTCCGCGAAGACCTTTACTACCGGCTGAACGTCATCACCGTCGATATGCCGCCGTTGCGCAGCCGGAAGGAAGACGTCCCTCTGCTGGTGCAGCATTTCCTGAAGCAGTTTACGCAGGAGAACGGGCTGCCTTCGCGGCAGATCAACCCGGAAGCGTTGCGCGCGCTGATGAATTACGATTGGCCCGGCAATGTGCGTGAATTGGAGAATGTGATGGAACGGGCGGTCGTCCTCTCTTCCGGCCCGACCATCGGCGTAGAGCTGCTTCCCGACTCTCTCATTGGCCGCAGTTCGGCCGCGCTCGAACATAGTCCCAATGCCTCTCTGTTCGAGATCCTCGAGGATTGCGAACGGCGCATCATCGTTGACATGCTGGAGAAATGCGGATGGAACCAGACCGAGGCGGCGGAGAAATTCCATGTCCCGCTCTCGACACTGAACCAGAAAATCAAAAGGCTCAATATCGAGATTCGTAAACGCGGTCGCGAGCTGGCCTAGCTCTACGCGTACGCATGGTACACTGCGAAGTCAAGTGGTGGGTAGTTGAGAAGCCTTGCCGGTATACTGACGAATGCCCTTTACCTCGCCTGCAGAGTACGCCAAAGATAAAGTCGCAGCTGTGCAGGATTATGCCCTTCTCGCCGGCGGCGCGGTGGTCAACCTTTTCCGCAGCCCCCGGTATCCGGGGGACATGCTGCAACAGGCGGACCTGATCGGAGTCGGGTCGCTGCCCATCGTGGTGCTTACCGGACTCTTTACCGGCGTGGTTCTGGCCTTAAACACCTCCGCGACGCTTCAGCAATTTGGCTCAGTTTCATTGACAGGACAACTGGTCTCGCTCTCCATGGTCCGTGAACTGGGGCCGGTGCTCACCAGCCTGATGGTCGCCGGCCGCAATGCCTCTGGCATGGCCAGCGAACTCGGCTCGATGAAAGTGACCGAGCAGATTGACGCCATGCGCGCCCTGGGCACCGACCCGATGAAGAAGCTGGTGGCCCCGCGCATGATCGCCACCGTCGCCATGCTGTTCTTTCTCACCATCATCTCCGACCTGATGGGATTGACCGGGGCCTTCATCATTTCCATCCTGCTGCTCGGCTTGAATCCACAACAGTATTGGACTTCCGCCTACCAGACGCTGGGATTTCAGGACGTCTTCATGGGGATGGCGAAGCCGTTTTTCTTCGGCTATATCATCTCAACCGTCGGGTGTTATTACGGGATGTCTACCAAGGGAGGCACCCAGGGCGTGGGCCGCTCCACCACGCAAGCGGTGGTCGCCGCCTCTGTGCTCATCCTCTTCGTCGATGTGCTGATTACCCGCTTCCTGATGGTCGTGCTGGGCACGCGGTCAATCTGATGCCGCAACAAGACATCTCTTCTTCGTCCAGCGGGGCGTTTTCCCCTGTGCCATCCGAAGAGGTGGTCATCCGCTTCGAGGATGTTGCGCTCAGCTTCGATCAATTGCAGCTTTTGAATGGAATTTCTTTTGAATTGCATCGCGGCGAAACTAAAGCACTCTTCGGGGCAGCCGGCTCGGGAAAGAGCACCATCCTGAAGCTTGCTTTGGGGCTCCTCCAGCCCGATGAAGGCCGTATTTTCGTCCTCGGTGAAGAAGTGACCGCGATGGGCGAGCAGGAGCTCTTTGAATTGCGGCGCCGGGTGGGAATTGTTTTTCAGGAAAGCGCGCTGTTCGATTCGCTGACGGTTGGCGACAATGTGGCCTACCGGCTGATCGAAGAGCATGACTCTCCAGAGAATACCCGGGAGCGGGTTGCAGAAGCACTGCGCTTCGTCGAGCTCGAAGATACCGCGGCGAAATTTCCCGCCGAACTTTCCGGCGGAATGCGCCGCAGGGTCGCCATCGCGCGCGCGATCATAACCCAGCCGGAAATTATTCTTTACGATTCTCCTACCGGCGGCCTGGACCCGATCACCTCAACCACCATCGTAGAGTTGATCGTCAAACAGCGGGACGTCTACAATACCTCTGCGCTCATGGTCACGCACCGCCTGCAGGATGCATTCGTCATGGCCACTCACCGCTTCGATCCGGTCAGAAATGAATTAGTGGCTCTGCCCAGGGGACAGACCAACGAGACCACCTCATTTCTCATCCTGCGAGACGGCAAAGTGATCTTCGATGGGAACGCGGTTGCGCTTGGGGAAACGCAAAACGACTACATCAGGAAATTTCTCTCCTGAAGCGGAGGCTGATCTACTCCGAGACGCCGGCGCGCGCCGGGACTTGCGCTGCTTCCACCGGAACTGGCAGCGGCCTCGAATAATTACATTTGACTGAAGAAGGCTCTTCCACCGGAGCGCCCTTCTTCTTCCTGGTTTTCCTGGGCTGCTCTTCCTCTTCGGCGGTCTTGGCCTTATTGTTGGGGCAGGCCAGCACTGCGCCAGATTTCAGATACTTCTCCAGAAGATAAGGGCTGCCGCATTCAGGACACGCCTCGGCCACCGGCTTATACGCGGAGGTGAAGGTACAGTTCGGGTAACTGGAGCAGCCGTAGAAGATATTTCCCCGGCGGCGCGCCTTCTTTTCGACCAGCTCTCCTTCTTTGCACTCCGGACACTTCACCCCAATGAAGTTCTGCTTGATGTACTTGCATTCGGGGTATCCGCTGCAGGAGACAAACTCTCCATAGCGGCCGTGGCGGAGGACCAGGCTTCGCGAGCATTGCGGACAGTTCTCTTCCAGAGGAACGTCGGGCACTTTCTTGGCCTGGTCCAGACGGCGGGTGGTCTTGCACTCAGGATAACCGGTACAGGCCATGAACTGGCCAAAACGCCCGCGCTTCAGGACCATCACGCGTCCGCAGTTCTCGCAATATTCTTCCTGAGAAGTCTCCTGCTGGTCCGCGTTTTCCAGGTCGGGAAGATCGATCACATTTTCCTTGGTGAAGGTGCAGCTGTTCGGATCTTCCTTGTCGTAGGCGCTGCACGCGAAAAACGAACCGAATTTCCCCCACTTCAGCACTAAAGGAGAGCCGCAGCGTTCGCACTTTTCATCGGTGGGCTTCTCCATCCGCTTCACGTTCTCCATGTGCTTCTGAGCGTGACGGAGCTCCTTTTCAAAGTACTTGTAGAACGAGGCCAGGGCGTCAGTCCATTTTTCTTTCCCCTCTTCAATCTCGTCCAGCTCTTCCTCGAGCTTGGCGGTGTATTCCGGATCGAAGATGTAGCGGAAGTTCGCCACCAAAAGGTCGGTCACCACCAGTCCGATTTCAGTAGGAACGAATTTGCCGCCGGTCTTCTGCACATACTGCCGCTCCTGGATGGTGCTCAGGATGGTGGCGTAGGTAGAAGGCCGCCCGATTCCGCGCTCTTCGAGCTCTTTTACCAGCGAGGCTTCGTTGTATCGCGGTGGAGGCTCGGTAAAATGCTGTTCCGGCTTGAGCTCTTTCAACGTAAGCTTCTGGCCCGCTTCCAGGACAGGCAGCTTGTGCTTGAGCGCTTCGTCTTCTTCGTCTTTCGAATCCTTCGCCTCTTCATAAACTTTTAGGAAGCCCTCGAACTTGAGGACCGATCCGGTCACCCGGAAATTGTAGGCGCGGTCGCTTCTGGCCTCGATATCCACGCTGGTCTGGTCGAAGATCGCGGGCACCATTTGCGAGGCGACAAAACGCTGCCAGATCAGCTTATAAACCTTGTACTCATCTTCCTGCAGATATTGCTTGACGCTGTCGGGATTACGCAACACAGAGCTCGGACGAATCGCTTCATGCGCGTCCTGGGTGTTCTCTTTTTTGGATTTGTAAACGTTGGGCGCTTCCGGCAGATATTCCGCTCCGTAGCTGGAGCGCACCATCTCCCGCACTTCGACCAGCGCGTCATCGGAGACGCGGGTAGAATCGGTACGCATGTAAGTGATGAGACCCACCAGGCCTTCCTCGCCCAGGTCCACGCCTTCATACAGGCGTTGCGCGATCATCATCACCCGCTTGACGCTGAAGCGCAGCTTGCGCGAGGCGTCCTGCTGCAACTTGCTGGTCGTGAACGGCGCGACCGCGCTGCGCCTGCGCTCTTTCTTTTCAACCGAGCGGACGCTCCACGCGGCCTTCTCCAGTGCGCGATGAAGTTTTGTGGCCTCTTCCTCATTCGGGACTTCCGTCTTTTCGCCATCGATGCCGGTGAACCTCGCATCGAAGGCAGGCGGCTTTGGGGCGGAAAGATGGGCGTCGATCGTCCAGTATTCTTTTTTCTCAAAGGCCTTGATTTCCCGTTCGCGTTCGACGATCAGACGCAAGGCGACGGTCTGCACACGTCCGGCAGAGAGGCCACGGCGGACTTTGTCCCACAGCAGCGGAGAAACCTGGTAACCCACGATGCGGTCGAGAACACGCCGCGTAGTCTGAGCGTCCACCAGGTTCCAATCAATTTCCCGGGGATTTTCGAATGCCGCCTTTACCGCTTTGGAGGTGATCTCGTTAAAGGCGACGCGATGGATGGGCACGCCGTTCTTCTTCTTGCGCTTGCCTTCGCCGAGTTCCTCATAGAGATGAGCGGCGATGGCCTCGCCTTCGCGGTCCGGGTCAGGCGCAAGGTAGATGGCTGAGGCGGACTTCGCCATCTTTTTCAGTTTCGTCAGCACCTTCTCTTTGCCGGGAATCACTACCAGCTCGGTCGCAAAGTCGTTGTCGAAATCGACCCCGATCTTGCTTTTGGGCAGGTCCTTCACGTGGCCCAGAGACGCTTCTACTTCGTACTCCTTGCCCAGGTACTTATTGATCGTCTTCGCTTTGGTGGGCGATTCGACAATGACTAAAGCTTTTGCCAATTTCCTTCCTCAATATCTTTATCTTTTTATATGGACACTATCACAGTCGGCGAAAAAGTCGCGAATCGCCGTCGCTCAAACCGCGGCAAAGTTGTACGATTGGGGCCCTCCTGGAGATTTAGGGTGTTTAAAATCATTCAGTTAAAGAAACGCTCGCGGCGCTCGAAAGTAACTGCGCCCCCAGGCTAAAAGCTCTTTACAAAATTTTTTCCCGGCAATTGCCGCAGCTTGCCCGCGAGTTCCAGTTCAAACAAAGCCGCAAAGATCTCCGAGGATGAAAGCTCCGATTCCAGCTTCTCGATGATCTCGTCCAACTGCATCGCTTCGTCCCTCTTCAGCAGCGTATAGATACGCCGTTCGTTTACGGAAAGTTGCGAGTCCTCAAATAGAGATGCCGAAGCGGGAGTTTTTGATTCAGGGTGGGACTTCGCTGCAAGCGCCAACTTGGTCTCCGCCGGAAGTTCCTCCCACACATCTTCCCATGTAGCGGTGAGCTTGGCCCCTTGTTTAATCAGCGTATTGGGTCCCCAGGAATTCTTATTAATGACGTTCCCGGGAACGGCAAATACCTCCCTGCCCTGCTCGATGGCGCAGCGCGCGGTCACGCGGGTCCCGCTATATTCGCCTGCCTCCACCACCAGCACTCCCATGGAAAGTCCGCTGATCACTCGATTGCGTATCGGGAAATTCTGCGGCGCGGCAAAAGTGCCGACGGGAAATTCCGTGATGACCGCTCCGCCGTTCGCCAGAATGCTTTCCGCCAGTTTTTTATTTTCTCTGGGATAGAAGACATCGATCCCGGTGCCCCATACCGCGACGGTCCTGCCTTTTCCATTCAAAGCGCCGCGATGGGCAGCGGTGTCCACCCCGCGGGCCATGCCGCTGATGATGACCAATCCGCGATTTACCAGGTCGCTCGCCAGCCGCTCGCTCATTCCGATGCCATAGGGCGTAGGGTGGCGCGTCCCGATGACCGCGATGCCTGGCTCAGAGAGCAGGGCCGCATCGCCACGCACGTACAGGACCGGCGGAGGATCGTAAATCTCCTTCAGCCGCGGCGGGTAAAGTTGTTCCTGGAAGCAGATGAGCTGCGCCTCCGCAGTAGCGACCTTCATCCGCTCCTCTTCGGCAAGCTGGAGCGATCTGCCGAGCGCAATCGATTGCGCGGATGCGGCCTGAATTCCGGCTGCCTCAAGCTCGGTGAGAGAGGCATGGAAGACGGCTTCGACGCCGCCAAATTTCTCCAGCAACTTACGAATGCGCGTAGGACCCAGTCCGGGGGTCAGGGTCAATGCCAGCCAGCGCAAACCAGCTTCTTCCAGGCGCGAGGTGGAAGGCGGAACCGCTTTCGCCGAAGCTGCTGGATTCATGGAACTCACTTATACCCTTGAATCGCGGACTTTACACGTCCTCAATTTCTTCTGTCAAGGCCACAAAATAATACTGCTGATAAAATGGTCTTTACTCATGGACCCGTTTCGCGTCTCCGCCATCAGCTACTTGAACACCGCGCCCCTGATGTGGAGCTTTGAAAATGGCAAGCGGAAAGAAGAGCTGCGCAAGAAGTTCCAGATCTCTTACACCATTCCCTCGCTGTGCGCCCAGGCGCTGCGCGACGGCTCGGCCGATATTGGAATCATCCCCGTCGCCGCTTACGCGAGTATTCCCGATTTAGTCATCATTCCGGACATTGCAATCGCCGCCAAAGGCCCGGTGCGCTCCATCCTGCTTATCAGCAGGAAGCCTCTGAATCGAATTAAAAGCGTCGCCCTCGACAGCTCCTCGCGGACCTCTGCCGCCCTCACCCGGATCTTGTTTCAGCAGTTTTATCGCAGTGCGCCCTCTTTTCTTGAAGCCTCGCCGGATTTAGAACAGATGCTGGCGCGCGCCGATGCTGCCTTGCTGATTGGGGACAGCGCGTTGCAAGTGGAGCTTTCCCAGTACTACACCTGGGACCTTGCCGAAGAGTGGCAACGCTTTACCGGTAAACCCTTCGTCTTCGCTTTTTGGGCAGTGCGCCGGGCAGCAGCCAGCGAAGAGCAGCTACAAAACATCGCCCATCTTTTTCAGGAGTCCCGGGACGCGGGGCTCGCCCATATCTCCGAACTGGTAAAAATCTGGGCGCTTAGGACACGACTTCCCGAAGCAATAATCGAGCATTACCTCACCCGGAACATCCATTACCATCTTGAGGCAGAGATGATCGAGGGCATGCGTCTCTTCTTCGCCCATGCGGCGGAATGCCAGGCGTTGCCGCACGTCCCAGAGCTGGAATTCATCCACGCTGGACAGCCCGCAACCACAGGCGCTCCGATCTAAGCCCTTCTCATCCCTGATCTTTATTCCGGAACTGTAGCTTCAACGGCCCAATGTGCATCTACATAAGACGAAGGGTTACTTAGCTTCTAAATCAGGTCCTCGCAGAATTCTATGTCTCTACTGTTGGCTTCAGGCATTTGGGCCACCTTAAAAAAGCTCGGCTTTTTTGGTCAAATACTGTTGGGCATCGCCGATGCCTCCGTGATCCCCACCCCGGGGAGCCTGGATGCGTTGACAGTACTGCTTGCGGCGGGTAACCGGGAGCTGTGGTGGCTCTATGCAATCGGCGCAACCGTTGGCTCGGTGATTGGAGGCTACCTCACTTACAGAATCGGGGTAAAGGGAGGCAAAGAGGCGCTGGAGAACCGCGTTCCCCGTAAAAACCTGAAGCGGGTCTATTCTCTCAGTGAAAAATATGGCTTCGGCGCGATTATGATACCGGCGATATTGCCGCCTCCGGTCCCGCTTTCTCCGTTTCTGATTGCAGCCGGCGCGATGCGGGTGCCGAAGCATAAGTTTTTGACAGCATTTTCTTTAGGTCGTCTGATCCGGTATGGGATTGTGGCCTATCTGGGAAAGCAGTATGGCAAACACATCCTGAATTTTGTCGGGCGCTACTACAAGCCGATCCTATGGGGATTGATTGGGCTGGCGATCGCCGGAGGAATTGCAGCTACCATTTACTTCATTCGGCGCAAGCAGCAGGGACTGCCGGTATTCCGGTCGGCAAAGATGCGGCCGCCGAAACCAGCGCCGAAAACCGCCTAGGCAATGCCATCCCGAGGGAGAGCTAGTAGGCCCATCGCAGCAAAGTAGCGCCTACAGTGAAGCCCGCGCCCACCGACGCCAGGAGAACTAAATCTCCCTTCTTCAGCTTGCCTTCGTCTAGCGCCGTCTGCATCGCCAGCGGAATGGTGCCGGCAGTGGTGTTGCCGAAGCGATCGATATTCACAATGACACGATCTTCGGAGAGCCCGATGCGCTCGGCCGCGGCATTGATGATCCGCCGGTTGGCCTGATGCGGAATAAACACCTTTATGTCGCTTCCTTTGTAGCCATTGCGCTCCAGCAGGCGTTCCGCGACCTCGGACATTTTTCGCACCGCATATTTGAAAACTGCGCCTCCATCCTGATGGACGAAGTGCATCTTCTTGTCCACGGTCTCGTGGGTTGCCGGATTCAAACTTCCTCCGCCCGGCATGTTGAGGAAACAAGCGCCCGAGCCATCCACTTCATGAAGAAAATCAATGATGCCGAAATCTTCGTCCGCTTCCACCGGCTCAACCAGGACAGCTCCAGCCCCGTCCCCAAAAATCACGCAGGTGGCGCGATCGGTGTAATCGATGATCGAGGACATTACGTCCGCTCCGATCACCAGCACTTTCTTGTGCGCCCCGGTCTGGACGAATTGCACTCCGGTCTGTAAGGCGTAAAGAAAGCCGGAGCAGGCGGCCGAGACATCGAAGCCCCAGGCCCCGGTGCAGCCCAGCTTGGTCTGGACCATGCAGGCGGTAGAAGGGAAAATCATGTCCGGGGTGACAGTACCGATGATGATCGCTTCTACGCTGCCGGGGTCGGTCCCTCGTTTTTCAAAAGCTTGGCGGGCGGCGCGACAGGCCAGGTCCGAGGTGGCCGTCCCTTTATCTACAATATGGCGTTGCTTGATGCCGGTACGATCGAGGATCCATTGGTCGCTGGTATCCACCATCTTTTCTAAATCATGATTGGTCAACAGACGAGGCGGTACGTAGGTGCCAAGGGCGCTGATCTTTGCCCGGATGAGGTTCTTCAAATCTGGCTCTCTCCAAAGTTGCTGTCTCCTGTGATGGAGGTTCGGCATCACCAGGGGAGCAGGCGGGCATAACAATAGACACCGGGAGACCCACTGCACACGCACTGGCCCGTTACCGTTGCTTCCTTCCGGACCTGGCGGGGTTGGCGGGATTGCGTTGCGTGGGGCCCGATGCCAGAATTTATTTTAACACTCCAGTAACCTGGGCGCATTCCGAAGGCCGGTTTTGCGATTTCAACTTTCGGATTTCAGGGCTAGGATAAATAAAAATGCGGGAAGCAGCAGGCGTGGACGCAAATCAGAAATCCCGAATCCCAGATGTGCCTCCCTTGGCCCCAGCCGGAGGAATGGATATGGCGGAAAGCGCCTCGCCGATCCATCGCTATTTTGAGCTCTCGCTTTACCTGCTTACGCTGAGCGGCGTGGCCACACTGGCCAGCACAGGGAAACTTGATTTTGTCTCCCTCTTTGTAGTGCTCATGGCCCTGGCTATACGGGGCTTTCATCTCCTGCAGAAAAACGATGTCCGGATCTCGGAGAAATGGACCAACTACTTCACCATCCTGTATGTCTGTTTCTACGGGGTGGATTATTTCCTGATCTCGAAAGACTTTGTCACGGCAAACGTCCACCTGATCCTCTTCAGCCTGGTCATCAAACTTTTTTCTGTCCATCGCGAACGCGATTATCTTTATATCGCGCTGCTTTCGTTTGCCATGGTGCTGGCCTCCGCCGTCCTGGCCGTGGACTTGCTTTTCCTGGTCCTGTTTTGCGTCTTCACCATTTTGGGGCTGGCCACCGCGACCAGCATGGAGATGCGGCGCTCCTGGGCGGCAAGCCAGGAGCGCGTTCCCCTGGCCGAAGCCCGCAACGCTCCACACATTCAACGGCATCTTTTCCGCGCGGATTTCGTGCTCGCATCTTCCATCGTGCTGGTCGCAGCCGGCATTTTCTTTCTGCTTCCGCGCCGCCTCTCCGCCGGATATCTCAGCAACCTGTCTTCCCGTTCGGAGCTGGTTACAGGGTTCAGCGATGAAGTCCAGTTGGGAGAGATTGGAAGGATCCAGCAGTCGGATGCGGTGATGATGCACGTAAAGTTTTTTTCCGGGAGCGTGCCTGCGGACTTTAAATTGCGTGGCGTCGCTCTTTCGATTTTTAACGGACATACATGGTCGACGCCGCGCGAATTCGCTCCTTTGCACCGGACAGGCGCGGGCTTTCGCGCGCCCGCAATGACCAACGATTCGCTTTGGGCGCTGCATCGAGGCAAGTTGCCTCCCCGGCTTCATTACGAAGTCAGCATGAATTTTCCGTCGTCTATTGTCTTTACTTTACCCGAGGCCATCACAGTATATGGCGATTATCGCGCGCTGAATGTCGATCCAGCGGGATCTCTGTATGCCGGCGCGATCACCAACGCCAACCGGAAATACACAGTGGAGTCGCAGCTTCCGCCGGCCATGACCCCGGAGGTTGAAGAGAGCGATGCCCCCATCCCGGCCCAGGTGCTCATCAACAATCTGGCGAGCGCGACCGTCAGTCCCCGCGTCCGCGAATTGGCCGAACAGATTACGAGCGGCGAGCCCACGCGCTTCGCCAAGGCGCAGGCGATTGAGCAATACCTGCTCTCCAACTACACCTACACCTTGGATTTGCCTCTCACCCGTCCACAGGACCCGATCGCCGATTTTCTCTTTCATCGCAAGCGCGGACATTGCGAGTACTTCGCCAGCTCTATGGCGGTGATGCTGCGCAGCCTCAAAATTCCCGCGCGCGTGGTAAACGGCTTTCGCGGCGGCGAATACAACGATTTGCTTGGAAGTTATGTGATTCGCGGCAAGCACGCCCACTCCTGGGTGGAAGCCTACTTCCCCGATTATGGCTGGTATACCTTCGACCCGACTCCGGGGAGCCCCACTAGCAATTCATCCGGCTGGTGGCCGCGACTCTCTCTTTATGCCGATGCGATGCAGGAATTCTGGCAGGACTGGATCGTCAATTATGACTTTACTCATCAGGCAGCCTTAAGCTTCGTGATCGCCCATGAAGGCGAGAGCGACATGCATCACAGCCAGCAGTGGTGGATGAAGAAGTATGAAAGCTGGGTCGCAAAATTCAGGAAATTGAACCAAAGCGTCCATCATCAGCCCCGAAGATGGACACTATGGATCATCGGCTCGGCATTGCTCTTCCTGCTCCTCCTGCGCCTGCCTGGGATGCTCCGCTCGTTGCGCAATCTGCGCCTGGCGAGGAAGCCTGAAAGGACGCCCCGGCCGGCGGCGGCCATCTGGTACTCGCGGCTGGTAAAGCTCCTGGCGCGGCGGGGATACAGCAAAAAGCCAGGGCAGACGCCGCAGGAATTCGCCCAGTCGATCGCCTCCAGCCAATTGAAAGCGCCTGTGTTGCGCTTCACGGATCGATATGAGCGGGCCCGCTTTGGGGATTCCGCCGCCGATGCCGCAAAATTACCTGAGCTATACGCCCAAGTCGAAGAGACCAAAGGCTGATTTTCCTGTTCACGGTGATAATCCCGCTCCACGGCGGTCCGGCGAGCCCGTGCCTTGGAGTGTTAAAATAGATGGATTGCATGTCCACTCTGAAGTCCACAGTTGCGGCCCCCTCGAAGATGGCGGGCCAATCAATCTCCCCAAAAAAAGTGGGATTTGTGAGCCTCGGCTGTCCCAAGAACCTGGTGGACAGCGAGGTCATGATGGGGATTTTGAACCAGGCGGGGGCCGAAATCACCTCTCAGGCCGGCGATGCCGATGTGATCGTCGTGAATACCTGCTCCTTCATTGACTCCGCCAAGCAGGAGTCGGTGAATACTATCCTTGAAATGGCGCAGCACAAGCTGAATGGACGCGCCCAGAAGCTGGTTGTGACCGGATGCCTGGTCGAGCGTTATCGCGACGAGATCCGCAAAAACATCCCTGAAGTCGATGCCATCGTGGGTACGGGCGAGTTGGAGCACATTCTAAGCGCCGCCGGCTTCGATGTCCCGCAAGCATCCAGCGAAGCGCCCGAGTCTCCATTCAATATCCTGGTCTCCCGGGGAAAGAGCGCGGTGCATACGCATTCGCGTCCGGAGGGAGACGCGCGCGAGGCCGCCGGTCGATATTCCCGCGAGTCATGGGACGGCGCCATCGCCGACCTGCCCAACTATCTTTATAACGAGAACACTCCCCGGCTGCTGGCCACAGGCGCGACCTCCGCGTATATCAAAATCGCGGAAGGATGCGACCATCCCTGCGGCTTCTGCATCATCCCGCAGCTTCGCGGCAAGTTCCGCTCGCGGCATTTTGAGTCTGTGATTGCCGAAGCGCAGCGCCTGGTCCAGCAGGGCGTGCGCGAGATCACGCTGATCGGCCAGGACACCACCTGCTACGGCGAAGACCTCGGGCTGAAGGACGGATTGGCCCTTCTTCTCGAACGGATGGCGCAAATTGAGGGAATCAAGTGGCTGCGCTTCCTCTATGCGTATCCCAATAAAATTACTCCTAAGTTGCTGGAGACCATCGCCCGCCACGACAATATCTGCTCTTACATTGATGTGCCGCTGCAACACGCCGCCGCCCCGGTGCTGAAGCGCATGAAGCGCGGGGCCAATGCGGAGATCTTCCTGAAGTCGATTGAAAGAATGCGCGCCACTATTCCCGGCCTTATCCTGCGCACCTCGTTCATCGTTGGCTTTCCCGGGGAGACAGAAGAGGATTTTGAAGAGCTCTGCGAATTCATCAAGGCCGCGCGCTTTGACTGGCTCGGCGCCTTCAGCTATTCCGACGAGGAAGGCACGCCCGCTTTCTTGCTGGAAGATAAAGTGCCCGCGCGC
>CAZONJ010000040.1:0-27966 GCA_964581225.1 uncultured Terriglobales bacterium
TCGATCAATCATCCTATGGCCCCCAGCGGCGAGCAGTGCCTGGGTTGTGGATGGCATCCGCAACCCGATGCGGACCTGCATCTTGTGCAGGCGGTCGAGGCGGTCAACAGCATGGATTCCGGTACCAGGTACTCCGGTCTTCCGTTCTGGGAAGCGCAGCTTAACCGTGGCTATCGCTTGACCGCAATTGCCGGCAGTGACAATCATCGCGCCACCAAGCCGCTCGCGGAACAGGGCTCCATCGGCGCTCCCACCACGGTCGTCTACGCTACTGAACTCTCGGCTCCCGCTGTTCTTGACGCGATTCGCGCCGGGCATGTCTTTATCGATGTTGCAGGTTCGCGCGACCGCTTGCTCGAGCTCACGGCGAACGCCGATGGACGCACCGCGACGATGGGCGATGTGCTCCCGCTCGCCAGCGGCGTGACCGCGAATTTTACTGTCCACGTGGCCAACGCAACCGGGAGCAATATCGAAATCATTGAGGACGGCAAACCCCTCACCGCCTTCGCCGCAACCCTGAAGACGGAAGACACAACCACGACCTTCTCAGTGCGGGGCGACAGCCGACCCCATTGGATTCGCGCCGGCGTGCGTTCAAGCAATGGAAAGCTGCTGCTCCTCGGCAACCCAATTTATTTGAATTTCAAAAAGGTGGACTGATGCGGACCATTGCGGGGAAGGCGCGCCTTCCTTTTTTGCTCTCTTTCATTCTTCTTATTGTTGCCCACGCCGTTCCGGCCCTCGCGCAGTCGGCCACGCAGCAGGCCTGGCGCCCTGGCAGCCGCGTAGTCACGGACGCGCACAACTGCTATCCCTACGATGGACGCTGGGGCGATCGCATTACGCGCGCGCTGTCTGCGGGCACGCCGCTCGCGATTGAGCAGGACCTCGCCTGGTACACCGATCCCAGGACCCATGAGTCCCGCATTGTAGTCAGCCACGATTCAAAACCAACCGGCGAAGAACCCACGCTGAGAAATTATTTCTTCGAGACGGTCCGTCCTGTCGTCGAGAAGGCGCTGCGCGATGGCGACCGCCGGGCGTGGCCCCTGATCACCCTCAATCTCGATTTCAAAAGCGAGCAGCCGGAGCTGCTGGCCGCGGTATGGAAGCTGCTGGGCGAATACGAAGGGTGGCTCACGACCGCTGAACGCCAATCCAACATCGCCCAGATGTCCGCGCTGAATGTTCGTCCCCTGCTGGTGCTCACCGGAGACTCAGACGCGCAGCAGGCGGTCTTCTACGATCAGGTCCCTGTGGGACAAAAGTTGCGCGTCTTTGGAGCGACCCATGTTCAGGGACGCGACCCGATGGCGCCTCCGGAGGTCCTGGTCCCAAATGCGGCAAACAATTACCGCCGCTGGTGGAACAATCCATGGGCGGTGGTCGAAGCCGGAGGCCAGCAAAAGGCAGGCGAGTGGACGTCGCAGGATGCGGAGCGTCTGGCCGCGCTGGTGCGCCACGCCCACCACAATGGCTTCTGGATCCGCTTTTATACTCTCGATGGCGGCAGCGAGAGCGAGTTTCGGGCCAATGGATGGTTCATGAACTACAACTTCGGATCGCTGCCCGCAGCGGAGCTTCGCTGGCGCGCCGCGCAAAACGCCGGCGTGGATTACATCGCCACCGACCACTACGAACGATTGGCGCACATGCTGCGGCAGAAGTGAGCGCCAAGTAGCCCATTTCCACTGCGCTCCTCTTCTCCGTCGGGCCGATAATTTGCGTTAGCCTGCGGTGTCTCAGTGGGAGCATTTTCTTTAATGTTGTTGGGTGCGCTGCCTCCATTCTGGAAGTTGTAAACCCCACAAGATTCTCAAGCTCTAATGACCTCCGGGAGGTGACCTAGGGAACCTTTACTTAGAGGAAAAACCTGCCTAAAGTCTGCCTCAGGGTGCTCTGGATAATGGCTGGCGAATGGCTCAGGAACCAGGTTTGTCGAATCCTTGCGGCCAGCCTGATGCTCTCCATGAGCAGCCAGAAAGTCTATAGTTTTGAAATAGATACAGCTCCCGCTTCCTCCGATGCGATTGTGCATGGTCGAGTGGCGAATGAAAAGGGGCGCCCGGTTCCCGGCGTTTACGTGCGTTTAGGCATTACTGTGGTGGAACCCAATATCTCGGTTCGCACCGATTCCCATGGGGAATTTGAAATCCCTCTCCAAGCCGGTGAGTACCACGTCTGGCTAAAAAAGCGCAGATTTGCTCCGGTTGTCGCGCGCACAATTATTGTCCATAGCGGTAAAAACCACCTCCGCTTCACCCTGCATTCAGGAGTTTCCGACCGGCAAGCTGAGTCGAATTTGTTGAAGCTTGCGGCTCCTTCCGAAGGCAAGAAGGCCGCCAAAGCGGGCGAAGATACACCAGAAAAACTGCCAGACGTTTCCCAGGTACTGGTCGATCGCTACAGCGAGATACGCTCCCCAGGGACGCAAGGCTCCGCCGGCAAGTATCTGGTAGACCGCCCTGTTGATGCAGACCCGCAGAGCTTCGGATTGATGAACACACTCAATCAGGAGAGCGTGCACAACCTGAACATAGAAGCCCGCTCTGGAACCAATGGAAATCAGAAGGACTACGCGCAGCCCGAGCATGTTATCGCAGTTGAGCAACATCCGTCACCGCACTGGGAAATGGGCCTCAATCATTTAATTCCGAGCCTGCGCGTCCAGGATGGAATACGGCTGGGCGACTGGGCGCCGAAATTTACCTGGCAGGCCCCATTTGTGGGTGACCGCCTCTGGATCTCCGATACGACCAGCGCCAATCACGAGCTTGTAGTTGTGCCTGGATTGCCACGTGGCGCCGAGTCTATGACCGGATGGCAAGATTCGAACCTGATGCGTACACAGTGGACGTTTAGCCCCACCCATGTGATAGATACCAGCGTGCTGGCTGAGCAAGAGAACGACGACCATATCGGCTTGAGCCCGTTTACCCCGCTCTCCGCCACAGTAAATCTCGGGGTCCAGCGGTTGCGCTTCACGGGGAAGGACCAACATGCATGGGGAAGTCAGCTTCTGGAGATGGGAATCAGTTTGGAACAGATGCGTTCCGAGCTTACGCCCCAGGGCGGAACTCCTTATATCCTCTTGCCTGGAAGCGCTGCCGGTTCCTATTTCGAGACCCTCCGGGGCAATTTGCAGAGCGGACAGCTTTTCAGCAATTACCGTTTCCCAGGGTTCCGCTTTTTAGGCAAGCATGAGTTTCAGCTCGGCGCGAGTATCTCAGCCAGCAAGTACGGGCATCATGCCATAAGAAATCCTTTTGAGATCGTGGATGCAAATGGCAACGTCTTGCAACTTACCTACTTTATCGGCGACTCGGATTTTTCTCTGAGCAATACGCGCCCCGGGACCTATATTCAGGACGTCTGGTCCATCGGTTCGCGGCTGAGAATCGAGCCCGGACTTCGGTATGACTACGATCGCATCGTCGGCAATGACGATTGGAGCCCCCGCATCGGATTTGCATGGTTGCCTTCTGCCCGCCTCGGAACAAAGCTGTTTGGCTTCTCCGGCGTATACTATCCGCTTTTGGATCTTGGCCTTCTCGGTCAGGCCAACGATCAGCTCCGCATCGATGCGTTCTACGGCAATGGCCAGGCGCAGGGTGCGCCGCAGACAGCCGACTTTACTGCGTCCTTTCCCAAACTGAGCAGCCCGCATTACATCACTTCCAAACTTGGAGTGGAGCAGCAAATCGCCTTAGGGACTTTTGTTGGGAGCTCGGTCCTCTGGCATAGCCAGCGCGCTGGATTGGCATACCAGAAGCTGGCGGCAAAGCAGAACCAGGAATTACTTCCGCTGCTGAATAATCGCAAGGACGATTATCGGGGAGTGGAAGTGTCGTTCCGGCAAAAGGTGAGGCAATCGGCCGAAGTCCTGGTCAGTTATACGCGCTCCTACACCCACACCAACCAACTCTTCGACTACGATTTTGCCTCGCAGACTTTTACCAACCAGTATGAGGGGCCGCTCGACTCCGACGCGCCCAACCGGATCGTTTCCTGGGGCTGGACGCCATTGCTTCGCAACTCCGTATTTCTCAGCTATCTCCTTGAGTACCGGACCGGCTTTCCGTTCAGCATCTACGATGAGAACTACAATCTTGTAGGACAACCTAACCAGCAGCGCTTCCCGGATTTCTTCCGGCTGAACATGGGCATTGAAAAGGCATTGACGATAAAAGGCCAGAGGGTCGGCGTCCGTCTCGCCGTGGTGAACCTTACCGGGCATGGCAATTACACCGTGGTGGACAACAATACTGCCTCGCCTACTTTTATGACCTTTGCCGGCGCCCTCAGCAGGAGTTACACGGTCCGCCTGCGCTTGATAGGAGAAAATTAAAGAGCACAATGTCCATCCGGCGCAAATTTTGCTCGGCCATAGTGCTGCTCTCCGCCTCTTTCTGTGGAGCGCAGCAGCAACCTGGAAGCCCTATTCCCGGCGCGGAAGGCACAAGCGAGTCATTGCCAATTGCGCCCACATTTGCGCTGAAGTACGAAATCGTAATGTCCGCGAACGAGCCATGGAAAGATACCGGGATTGACCTCAAGGCTGGAGACTTTCTTAAATTGCAGGCCGGACCCTTTGCTGCCGCCAATAATACGAAAGAAAATCTTCAACAGAAAATCTGCAATCCGGATGGAGTTCCGCAATCGGATCCGGACCGCGACCTTCCCGTGCCCGGGGCCGCCTTTGGCGCGCTCATTGCCCGTAATGGCGGCTTTCACCGCCAGCCATTTGTGGTAGGGCATGAAACCAGCCAAACCATTCCTGAGCCAGGGCGCTTGTTTCTCAGCGTGAATACCGACGGCGACGATGTTTGCGAAGGTCAATTTCGCCTATCGATGACTATAGTGCCGTCGATGCAGCCCGATGCCACGAGTTTTGAGGGTGACATGAATCCAGAATTGAGCGAGATGATCGACCGGTTACCGCGACGCATCGACGATGGGATGGGTCACGAAGGCGATTTGGTGAACTTCATCGTGCTAGGCCCGGAAAAACGCGTTCGCAAGACATTGGCAGACGCTGGTTGGGTGCTGGTGGACCGAGTGAAAAGCGGCGCCGCCGTGCATGCGCTGATGAAAATGTATTACGGCCAGGACTATCTGGAGATGCCGATGAGCAATCTCTATCTTTTTGGGCGGGTGCAGGACTACGGCTATGCTCGGGCTGAACCATACAAAGTCGTTGCCAGCCGCCATCACTTCCGGCTTTGGAAGGCCCCGTGGACCAGCAACGGTGAAGAGGTCTGGGTGGGCGCCGGGACCCATGATATTGGCTTTGAAAAAGACCAGCGTGGCCGCCGCATTACGCACAAGATCGATCCGGCCATCGATCGGGAACGCGATTACATTGCCACCACGCTCGACAACACGCATGAAATGGTCAGAGTCGGATATGTACTGCCGGAAAATCCGGTATATGAGGGCCACAATGCTACCGGTGGCCAGATCGTCTCGGACGGCCGGATTGCCGTTCTCCACGTTTCTCCTGCGGAACAGGATGCAGGCGCGCCCCTTGTGACGCAATTGCAAGATCGGAATTCCACTCAACGCTAAGCCTCCTCCTGCTGGTTGAAAAACCTGGCGCGAATTCGATTTTCAGAGTCGGAGCTTCCTCTTTTCGCATCTCCTATCGTTGAATGATCGAAAGTTGAAGAGAATGCCTGCACTGATCCAAGCCCAGCCCACCGTAAGCTACACCAGGCCGGCGTTGCCCAAAGCGGAACCATGCACGCTGGTGATATTCGGCGCCACCGGGGACCTCACCCGGCGCAAACTGGTCCCGGCGCTCTATGATCTGGCGTGCGTCGGATGCATGTCGCCGCATTTCGATATCGTTGCGCTGGGCCGGCAGCCCCTTTCCGACGATCAGTTTCGCAAGCGCCTGGAAGAAGCCGCGTCGAAATCCAAAGATGCGCGCGATTTCACCCCGCAAGGCTGGGCGGACTTCGCCGGGCGCATCACTTACCTGCAGGCCGACCCCGAAGACCCAAATTCGTATGCAAAAATCGCCGACTATCTGCGGCAGAAAGAACGGGCCGGCGCGAGTCCCAATCGTCTTTTCTATATGGCGACGCCTTCCTCGCTATTCAGCGACATTATCCGGGGACTCGGCGCGGCAGGCTTGGACCGCAACCAGCATGGTTGGACCCGCATCGTCATCGAGAAGCCTTTTGGGCATGATCTCGCCTCCGCCCACGAACTCAATCGGACGCTGCTCTCGGTTTTTTCCGAAGAAGAGATCTATCGCATCGACCACTATCTCGGCAAAGAAACCGTGCAGAACCTGCTGGTATTTCGCTTTGGCAATTCTCTGTTCGAGCCGGTTTGGAACCGGAACTACATCGATTATGTCGAGATCACCGCGGCCGAGACCCTGGGAGTGGAAGAGCGCGCCGCATTTTATGAGGAAACCGGCGCGCTGCGCGACATGGTGGCCAATCATCTGCTGCAGTTGTTGAGCCTGACCGCGATGGAGCCGCCGCTCGCCTTCGACGCCGATTCCGTCCGCGAGCAAAAAGTCCAGGTGCTGCGCGCCATCCGTCCTATGACGCCCGAACAGGTAATGCAACGGACGATTCGCGGCCAGTATGGCCCCGGAGAAATCAATGGAAAGCCGGTCCCGGGATATCGCCAGGAGCCGGACGTCGCTCCCGACTCGAAGGTCGAAACCTATGCCGCGGTAAAGTTCTTCATCGATAACTGGCGCTGGACCGGGGTGCCGTTTTATTTGCGGGCGGGCAAGCGCCTGTCACAAAACCTGACCGAGATCGCCGTCCATTTCCATCGCACGCCGCAAGCGCTCTTTGCGCGCACCCCGGACGAAGAAGTCAGCCACAACGTCATCACTTTCCGTATTCAGCCGAACGAGGGGATCACGGTCGACTTTTGCGCCAAGCGTCCCGGCAACGAGATGCGCACCGCCAACATGCACCTGGACTTCTCTTATCGGGAGGCATTTGGGACGAGGACTCCCGTGGCTTACGAAACTCTATTGCTGGATGCGATGCGGGGAGAGGCGACCCTCTTCACCCGGCGGGACGAAGTAGAGGCGGAGTGGCGCATCATCACTCCTATTGAAGATGCCTGGGCCAACATTGCGCCGCCGAAGTTTCCCAATTATCGGGCGGGCAGCGAAGGTCCGGATGCCGCGAGACTCCTTCTTGAAGACGATCGCCACCAGTGGCGGCCGCTTGAGCCACTCTTGTAGCCATTTATCCTGATCGCGTTTGCATGACCCTTGTCTCGCGAGGACATTCGCTTGTGCCCAGCGATTTGTCGCCGGGTTGTCTCGCAATTAAAAAAAATCCCATAGGGACGGCTGAATCCTTTCCGAATAAATATGTTCCCTTGGGATATACCCCGATGATAAAGTTCAAACAACGTCTGTTCACGATGTTATTTAATCTTGATTTCTGAACGCTCTGTAGATCTGTGGTTCATTCCTGCTCTTAGATGTTGTTGTGGTTACCCGCGCTGGAGGCTCTTTAACCCTCCAGAAAGGAAGCACCAGAATGAAGGTTCACCTCATCAATCCAAGCCACATATCGTTCGGCATCGGGGTTATCACGCCCCGCTGGCTCTACGTCCTGGGCGGCGCTACGCCCGCATCGTTTGGAGATCCGCTCATAGTCGATGAGACTCTGGAGTTCCTGGATTATGCGACCATCTCGAGCGGCGACGTTGTCGGCATCGGAATCCACACCGGCAACGCGCTGCGCGGGTATGAGGTCGGGCGGGAGGCCCGCAAGCGAGGAGCTTTCGTGGTCTTTGGTGGAATCCACGCTACCCTCTACCCCGAGGAGGCGCACCAGCTCGGCGCGGCGCATGCAGTCGTAAAGGGCGATGGCGATGTGATTTGGGCGCAGGTGCTGCAGGATTGCCGGAATGGCGCCCCAAAACAAATTTATGAGGCAGGACGAATCGAGGCCTCCGACTTCCAGCCCGCGCGTTGGGACCTGCTGCCGCCTGATCGTTATATGTGGGCCTCGGTGCAGACGGTGCGCGGTTGTCCCAAGCACTGCTCCTTCTGCTCCGTATGGCGGACCGATGGACAGCGTCCCCGCATGAGGGGCTTCGAGGCTGTCATGCGAGAAGTGGTTGCATTACGGCGCAAGGGATTTCGCTTTGTCTGCCTTGCCGACGATAACTTCTATCCCGTCTCTCTTGCGGACATTCAGCTCGCCACCCGCCAGGGCAATACTCAGCGATTGAATGAACTGAACTCGCTCCGAGCGGAGCGCTTCGAATTGATGGAGCAATTGAGCAGTCTTCCCTCAGACATGGTGTTCTTTACCCAAATCACCATGGAGGCAGCGGAAGACCCGGCCTTTCTCCAGGCCATGCGCAAGGCCAATATTAAGGGCGCACTGGTTGGCATTGAAGCGGTCACGCCCCAGGGCCTCAAAGACGTTTATAAAGGCTTCAACCTGGCAGGGGACGAACTGGTGGAGCGTCTTCGCGTCTTCCGTCAGCACGGCGTGCATATTCTGGGATCGTTTATCTTTGGCCTGCCCAGCGACCGTCCTGAAACTTTTCACGCGACCATGTCGGTGGCCCAGCGGGCCGACCTGACGTTCGCGCAGTTCGTGATGCTCACGCCCTTTCCCGGTACCATCGATTTTGCCAAGTGGGAGAAGAGCATGCAGGACGATCCCACGCGAATTCAGGGAATTCCCCTCACCCGCCATTGGCTCATCCCCCAGGAATTTCGGCCGAAGATCTACTGCCCGCATCCCGTCATGTCCGCTGCCGAGATCCAGCAGCGCACCCAGAAGGTCTGGGACAATTTCTACGCCCTGCGGCTGATCTGGAAGCGCGCCGGCTGCGTCACCACGCTGAAGGCCCGTTTGGCCTTTGTATTGATTTCTAAACTCTACCGGCAAATGTATGCCAATACCGGCATTGCCACCGATAGCGCGCGGGTAGGGCGCTCTGCCCGCTGGGCGCGATGGCTGGCCCGGCCATGCCGGCTCTTGTTTACCGCGCGTCCTATGCCTGAGCTAACTATGCCTGCTATGACTGCGAGAAATCCCGCAGTCCGGCTGGTGCAGTTTGGGGAAGGCAGCTAATCAGTTCCAGCCACATCGCAGAACTTATTCATGCTTGTGACTGGAACTCCCGCCGGGGACATCCTGCTGGCTGCTAATACCGGTTTCCGGTTTATCTGGGTTTCCTGCAAAACAGGGTGAGCAGCACCGGATAACGCCCATCGTTCACGTCCAGCTCTTGGGCGCTCAACTCCTCATAGGCGAGGCCCATCAAAGCGGCGGTCGCGGCCAGCACATTGCCATAACTCTCCACGGCGATCTGGCAATCGGGCCAAACGCGATGCGCTATTTCCTGCAAGCCCGCCACGGTGAAGCGCTGGTATTCGGAAAAATCCGGCGTAAGTGGAGTAAGTACCGGGGCAGTCGCCAGTACAACTCCACCCGGCTTCAGCACCCGTAGCGCTTGACGCAGGCAAGCATCGACTTCCTTCAGATGGTTAAGCGTGTTGGGCAGCAGGAAGCAATCATAGGCATCGCTCGCCAGCAGTCCCTCGCAATGCGCCAGGTCGCCGACGTAAGTGGTCCCATGTCGCGGATCGATATCCAGGCTCTCGCCGCGACGCACATTGCGGCCGCAAGCCTGGATGTAAGCGGTGCTCTGAATCTCCAGCACGTCGCCGGTGATGTGCTGCGCATTTTTCTCCATGAACTTCATTACGTAGTAGCGGTCGATGGGTGTGCCGCGATCGAAGCCGTAATGATTGGAAAATGGTTGCGTGCGCCGCAGATTGCCCCATTGCGGGAGTTCTTTAGAATCCATGGTCTTTTGCCGGTGAAAAAAGTCAGTTTAGCAAGATGTGAAATTGCGCTCCTTTACTTAGCTGCCACTGATTTGAAATCCAGTCCCAGATGAAAGAGCGTTGGCGGACCGATGGTAAGCACGGGCGTCCGGGCAACATCGTAACGTTGGCCGGTCCCTTCCACTGAGGCGAAGAGCGCCAGCCTCCGATTGAAATTCCACGTGAACTTTGCGTCGCTGCTGAAGAAACCATTCAGCGGAAGCTGGTTGAGATCGTCGTCATATTGCCGGCTCGATGCGCGGCCCTGCACTCCAACGCTCCACGCCGGATGCGCGTAGTAGATCTGCGAGGTGAACTGATGGCGCGCGACTTGCGGGATTTGCAGCCCCTGCAGTTGCCGGTTGGCGGGAAAGTCGGCCACCGTGGCATTGGTAAACATATATCCGGCGCGCAGCGCGAGATGGTTGGTGAAATTGAATTCGCTCTCCAGGTCTAGCCCGCTGGAGCTCGTCCGGCCAAGGTTTTGCCGCTGCCGCGTAATCAGGGTAGGCGTGCTGCTGATCGTGACATTGGAAACGGGGTGGACCACGTCCATGCGAAAGATGTTGGCGCGCACCCGCAATTTGTTAAAGGTAAGTGTGGCGCCTCCTTCCACTCCGGTCAGGTTCTCTGCGTTGAGGCGGTCATTTGCCAAAGTGAGAACATTGCCCAGGCGGAAGGCGCGGTAGAGTTCGTTGAGCGTAGGAGCGCGAAAGGCCCGATACGCCGACGCCGAAACTGAGAGATGCTGCGAGAGGGTTTTCAGCAGCGAAACTCGAGGGCTGAAGGCCAGCTCATTGCGGTCGGCAAAAGGGGTAAGCACAGTTTTGCCAGGACCGGCAACGACAGGATAAGAGCGGCTCGATGCGTCGTAATTTTCCCACTGATCGACGCGGCCGCTCAGCGAGACGATCCATGCATGAGGGAGGTGCAGAGAATCCTGCGCGAAGAACCCATCGATCCTCTGCCGTCCGCCGGAAAAAGTGTGGGTGGTGGGCTTCCCCCCCGAATAGACGATCTCATCGCTCAGTCCGCGCAGCTGTTGCACATCGGCGCCTGCGGCCACCAGATGCACTTTGCCAAATGCGCGCCACCATTGCAGCTTTATGCCAAGCTCCTGCGAGGGAACGGCCTGCAGCCGCGCCAGGCTCTCGCTGTTGCGATTGGCGGCAATCGAAGAGAAGCTCTGGTGATAGCTTTCGCCGCCGCCATATCCGGTTACGTGGAACTCTCCGAGTTCGCCCCTGATCTGTCCCTGCAGCGAGAAGCTGTCCAGCGCGGTGCGGTTGCGTTGCAGTGGAGTGCCGTTTTTGCGCGAATCCTTATATCCGGAGGCGGAGGCGCTGATCTCGGCGCTCTCGCCGAACTTTCTGCTCAACCCCCATTGTTCGGCGGCAAATTGCGATGCCACCGCAGTATCGACGCTGCCGCGAGCGGAGGGTGTGACGGAAATATAGCCATCGCTATGCAGGGCCTCGGCTGCAATCGAGGTAGTCCATGGACCGAATACGTAGTCGGCGAAGAGAGAGCCGTCGGGCGTGTACTCGGTACCGATGGAGGTTTCCACGGAGACCAGGCTGCGTGGAGGATGCTGCGTAGCGATGTTGATTACCCCGCCCAGGGCGTCGCTGCCGTACAGGTGCGAAGCGCCACCCCGCAGCACCTCGACGCGGTCGATGGCCCGGCGCGGAATGCGGTCCCAATAGACCCATCCGCCGAAGGGGTCGTTGAGGGGAACGCCATCTTCGAGGACCAGCGCGCGGCTGGCCCCGCTGGCCCCCACGCCACGCAATGAGACGCCCTGCGAGGTGGGGTTGGCGGTCAGGCTGTTGGAGCGGCGAAAGAGCGTGAATCCGGGCACCTGGCGCAAAGCGTCATCTACGGCGAGGGCGGCGGTTTTGCTTATCGCCGCCTGGTCGATCACGGTAATGCTCTCCGCGGTTTCGTTGAGAGGGGTTTCCGTCCCGGTAGGAGTCACCACCACCTGCTCGATCAGCCCTGCGGGTTGCAGCACGATCTCCACATGGGGATTGCTGCGAATGTCCACCTTCTGGTTGTAGATGGCAAAGCCGGGAGCGAGAACCTGGAGCGTGACCTCCCCGTCCGGCAGGTTTTCCCCTGTGAAATCGCCCGAGAAGGTGGTTACGGCTTCCCGGCTAAAGTCCGGGCCGGCAATTCGCAGCTTCGCGCCCGGGATTTGCGCACCGCTTGTGTCCTTTACCACCCCGGAAAGACGATACCCGGAGGGGTTCTGGGCAGAAAGCAGGGCTGCGGTCCATAAGATCACAGCGCATAAACGGAAAAAGGAGTTGCAGGCGGAGCACATGCGTGTTGTTCGATGCAATCAGAGATGCTGGCGCTTTACGCCATCCCAAGCCAAACAGTAACTAACTCGAACAGTGTACCTGAGCTGCCGCTCTCGGCTAATCAGCTTCAGGGAAGCTCTCTTGTGTATAGTCCAGTTTGCGTAACCTTTGAATATTCCGGGAATCGTTGATTCTTAAATATGAGAACTCCTATATCGGGAAGGGAAATCCATTCTGTCGCAAAATCTGGAATAATTGAGTTGCATCGCATGAGGCAGTTCTGGGGCTGTGAGGTCAGCAGCGCAAAATAAGGAGCGCATGAAAATCGCAATCGCATCCGACCACGCAGGTTTTGAGATGAAGCGGGAACTCCTCGCCTTTCTGAAAGAAAAGAAGCGGGAGATTGCCGACCTGGGCGCTTACGACGCCTCGCCCTCGGACTACCCGGATTTTGCCGAAAAGCTCGGCAATGCGCTGCTGGCCGGAGAGGCGGAGCGCGGCATCCTGATCTGCGGCAGTGGGGTCGGCGCCTCCGTTGCGGCCAACAAAATTCCCGGGATCCGGGCAGCGGTTTGCCATGATACCTATTCCGCGCATCAAGGAGTGGAGCATGACGATATGAACGTGCTTGTCCTGGGGTCGCGTGTTATTGGCATCGCGCTGGCGCAGGAGCTGGTCCTGGCATTTCTTGCCGCATCCTTCTCCGGGGAGGCGCGGCACGTGCGCAGATTGAATAAAGTGAAGGCCATCGAGAAGAAATATTCCCGGCAGGGAAAACTGGAAGGAGCAAACGCATGAACGCATCGAGAGTTACAACTCCCGCATCGACTTCGAATCCGCTGACTGAGCTGGCCGAATACGGGCAGTCGGTCTGGCTGGACTTTATCCGCCGCTCTTTCATCCAGTCGGGAGAGCTGCGGCGGCTGGTGGAGGAGGACGGACTGCGCGGCGTTACCTCCAATCCCGCAATTTTCGAGAAGGCGATCGGCGGCAGCACCGATTATGCGGAGCAGCTGGCATCGTTGGGCAGCAGCAAGCTGGATGCGAAGGGCCTCTTCGAAGAGCTGGCCATCCAGGACATCCAGCCGGCTTGCGATATCTTTCAATCCGTCTATAGCGCGACCAGGCGGCACGACGGGTATGTCAGTCTCGAAGTCTCTCCCGCGCTGGGCCATGACACGCAGGCCACGCTCGACGAGGCGCGCCGGCTGTGGAAGCGTGTCGCCCGTCCTAACCTCATGGTCAAAGTCCCGGCCACTCCCGAGGGCGTTCCCGCCATCCAGCAGCTGATTGGCGAAGGCATCAACATAAATGTCACCCTGTTGTTTGCGCAGAGCGCGTATGAGAAGGTCGCGGAGGCCTACATCGCCGGACTGGAGAAGCTTGCTTCGAGCGGCGGCGATCTCAGCAAGGTAGCGAGCGTGGCCAGTTTCTTTATCAGCCGGATTGATTCCGAGGTCGATGCCCGGCTCCATGCCAAATTGAAGCAAACCAGCTCGCAGCAGGAGAAAGAGCTGCTGCAATCGCTGCTGGGCAAAGTTGCCATCGCCAACGCCAAGCTGACTTACGCGCGCTATAAGCAGCTCTTCAGCGGAGCGCGATGGGAGGCGCTCAAGAGCAAAGGGGCGCAAACCCAGCGTCTGCTGTGGGCGAGCACCAGCACCAAGGACCCCAGTTATCGCGACGTTCTCTATATAGAAGAGCTGATCGGGCCAGACACCGTGAACACCATGCCTCCGGCGACCTTCGATTCCTTCCGCGACCATGGCAAGCCGCGCGCCAGCCTGGAAGAAGACACCGCCGCCGCGCAACGCGTGATGGAAAACTTGGCAAAGGCGGGCATCTCGATGAAAGAGGTGACCGATAAGCTGCTCGACGATGGAGTAAAGCTTTTCGCCGATGCCTTCAACAAATTGATGATCGCAATCCAGAAGAACCGCAGCCAATCGTCGCAGCCCAAGATCGCTCCTATCGGCTACGAACTTCCGGCGGAGCTTGAGGCCAGGGTTAAGGCCAACCTGGAGGATTGGGAGAAGAACAACAAGGTCCGGCGCTTGTGGGACCGCGATGCTTCACTGTGGACGAATACCGATGAGGCCAAATGGCTGGGATGGCTAGGCATCGCCGATGACCAGCTTGCCGGTATCGCCCCATTGCTCAGCATTGGCGAAGAGGTGAAGCAAGCTGGATTTACCCATGTCGCCCTTTTGGGGATGGGTGGTTCCAGCCTCTGCCCTGAGGTCATGGCCCTGACCTTCGGAAAAATAAACGGATCTCCTGAGCTTCATGTGCTCGACTCTACTGACCCGGTCCAGGTGAAGGCCTTTGAGCAAAAGCTGGATTTGAAAAGGACCATCTTTGTCGTCTCCAGCAAATCCGGCAGCACCCTTGAGCCCAATATCTTCAAGCAGTATTTCTTTGAACTGATGAAGAACACGGTCGGCGCGGAAAAGGCGCCGCAACACTTTATAGCCATCACCGATCCCGGCTCCGCCTTCGAGAAGGTGGCAATCGCGGACAAGTTCCGTCATATTTATTACGGCCTTCCCAGCATTGGAGGGCGGTATTCCGCGCTGTCAAACTTCGGGATGGTCCCCGCAGCGATCATGGGCGTTGATGTTAAGAAGTTCCTCGATCGCACCGAGGAGATGGTGCACGCCTGCGTGCCGGACGTTCCTCTCCGCGAAAATCCGGGCCTGCTGCTGGGGGCGATCCTGGGCGCGCATGTCGCCAATGGCAAGGACAAGATCACCCTGATCACCTCGCCGAAAATCTACGATCTGGGCGCATGGCTGGAGCAGTTGCTGGCTGAATCCACGGGCAAACAGGGCAAAGGAATCGTTCCCGTGGACCGCGAAGAGCTGGGCGCGCCCCAGGTCTATGGCGAGGACCGGCTGTTTATTTATATCCATTTGAAAGATGATTCGGACGCCAAGCAGGAGGCCGCGCTTCAGGCCTTAGAAAAGGCTGGAAAGTCCGTGGTGCGGATCGAGGTGCCCGATATCTACGATCTCGGCCAGGAGTTCTTCCGGTGGGAGATTGCGACCGCCGTAGCGGGATCCATCCTGGGCATCAATCCCTTTAACCAGCCGGACGTGGAAGCCAGTAAGGTTGAGACCCGCGCCTTGACCTCCAAGTATGAAGAGACCGGATCGCTGCCCGCCGAGACGCCCATTCTGCAAGATCAGGGGATAAAGCTTTTCGCCGACCAGAAGTATGGCGGCAAGCTGGTCTCCGCCGCCGGCAATGACAAGTCCCTGGCCGGCTATCTGCGGGCGCATCTCAATACCCTCCGGACGGGAGATTATTGCGCCCTGCTGGCCTACATTCCTATGAACGACGCCAACGAGCAGGCGCTGCAGCAACCGCGCCTCGCTATCCGGGACAAAAAGAAGTCGGCAACTTGCCTGGAATTCGGACCGCGCTTCCTGCATTCGACCGGACAGGCATATAAAGGTGGACCCAATACCGGCGTCATTCTCCAGATCACCTGCGACGATGCCCAGGATTTAAAGGTCCCGGGGCAGAAGTTCACATTTGGCGTGGTGAAGGCGGCGCAGGCCCGGGGCGACTTCCAGGTGCTGAGTTCGCGGGAGCGCCGCGCGCTGCGTATTCATCTGGGCGCCGATGTGCAGAAGGGACTGCAAACCCTGCATCAGGCCATAATCAAAGCAATCGCATAACTGGGTTTTCAGGCTAAAGGAGCCGGTTTTCTATGCAGATGGGAATGGTGGGTTTAGGCAGGATGGGTGGAAATATGGTCCGCCGCCTGATGCGCGATGGCCATCAGATAGTCGTCTCCGATCTGAGCCCGGAGGCGGTGAATCAATTGGCGAAAGAAGGCGCTGCGCCCAGCGCTTCGCTTGAAGACCTCGTCCGCAAACTTTCTAAACCGCGCGCCGTATGGGTAATGGTCCCCGCCGGCGCTCCCACGGAAAAGGCGGTGATGTCGCTGGCCAGCCAGATGGAAGCGGGCGACGCCATTATCGATGGCGGCAATTCGATGTACAAAGACGATGTTCGCCGCGCCAAAGAGTTGAGCAAACGAGGCATTCATTACATCGATGTCGGGACCAGCGGCGGCGTTTGGGGCATTGAGCGTGGTTACTGCATGATGATCGGCGGTCCCGAGGAGGCGGTAAAGCGTCTGGATCCTATCTTCAAGACCCTGGCTCCGGGGCGGGGGGAAATCTCGCGCACTCCGGGCTGGGAGAAGCGCGGCGGCACCGCCGAAGAAGGCTACATTCATGCCGGTCCGTCAGGGTCGGGCCATTTCGTGAAGATGGTGCACAATGGCATCGAATATGGCCTGATGCAGGCCTACGCCGAGGGCTTCGATATCTTTCGCAACGCGACCTCAAAAGAGCTGCCCGAAGAGCTGCGCTACGATCTCGACCTGCCTGCAATCGCGGAGGTATGGCGCCGGGGCAGCGTGGTCGCCTCCTGGCTGCTGGACCTTACTGCCATGGCCTTGGTGGAGCAGCCGGATCTCGCAGGCTACAGCGGCTTCGTGCAGGACTCCGGCGAGGGACGCTGGACGGTGCAGGCCGCGATCGAAGAAGCGGTTCCCGCGGATGTGCTTACTGCCGCCTTATACACGCGTTTTCGTTCGCGCCAGGAGCATACATTCGCGGAAAAGATGCTCTCCGCGATGCGCCAGAAGTTCGGCGGCCATGTAGAACCGAAAAAGGCTTCGGGTACTCATTAGCACGCAAAAAGCATACTCTGTACATTCGTATATCGATCGACGAGATCTCAATCCCGCCACGGGGCGCAGGCTAGAGCGAATGCAATCACCAAACCGAAACTCCACCACCGCAACGCAGATGATGGGCGTGAATCCTCCTTATGCGAAGTCCACCGGGCCGTGCGTGATGGTGATTTTCGGCGCTGCCGGCGACCTTACCAAGCGCAAGCTGCTTCCTTCCATCTACAACCTCCTGCAACAGAACCTGCTTTCGCGGGAATTTGCCATCGTAGGAGTTTCCCGCGATGACTTCGATACGGAAAGCTTCCGCAAACATGTGAAGCAATCGTTGAGCCAGTTCTGCGATCACTGCGAAGGAGAGCTGACCGAGTGGCTTACCAATCACTGTTATTACGTGAAGGGAGATTTTGACGATCCCCAAACCTATGCCCGTTTGAGCGACCAGCTTGCCATGGTCGATAAGCAGCACAATACCCATGGCAACTACTTCTTCTATATGGCGGTCGCCCCGCAGTTTTTTGCCGTCACCGTACAACAACTCGGCAACTCGCGGCTGTCGCAGGAAAAGGACGGGATGTGGCGGCGGGTCATCATTGAAAAGCCCTTTGGGCACGATCTCGAATCCGCCCGCGCGCTGAATGCCGCCGTACAGAAGGTGCTGGACGAGCACCAGATTTATCGCATCGACCACTATCTCGGCAAAGAAACGGTGCAGAACATCCTGGTATTTCGCTTTGCCAATGGGCTGTTCGAGCCGATCTGGAACCGCAACTACATCGACCATGTGCAGATCACGGTGGCGGAAACCGTTGGGGTCGAAGGGCGCGGCGGTTATTTTGAGAACGCGGGCAGCCTGCGCGACATGGTCCCCAATCACATCATGCAGCTCATCACCCTTACCGCGATGGAGCCGCCGATCTCCTTCGCCGCCGACGCGGTGCGGGACGAGCAGGCCAAGGTCCTGCGCGCCATTCATCCAATGAGCGGTGAAGAGGTCATCCATAATACGGTGCGCGGGCAGTATGGTCCCGGCGTCACCGCCAAAGGCGAGCGGGTGCCGGGATATCGCCAGGAGCCGAGCGTCGATCCGGCCTCGCGGACCGAGACTTATATTGCCCTGAAGCTTAGTGTGGACAACTGGCGTTGGGCAGGCGTGCCGATTTACCTGCGCACCGGCAAGCGGCTGGCGCGGCGTCATACGGAGATTGCGATCCAATTCACTCAAGCCCCGTTTATGCTGTTTCGCGACACTGACGTCGAAAACCTGCTCAGCAATCAATTGGTCATCAGCATCCAGCCGGAGGAAGGCATCGCGCTTCGCTTTGGCGCCAAAATTCCCGGACCCTTCGTAAGGATTGGCACCGTAGACATGAATTTTAATTACACCGATTATTTCGGCGTTTCCCCGCAAACCGGTTACGAGGTCCTGCTGTACGACTGTATGATCGGCGACGCTACGCTCTTCCAGCGCGCCGATATGGTGGAGGCCGGCTGGAGCATCGTCGATCCTATTTTGGACGTATGGAAAGCGCTGCCCCCGCGCGATTTCCCCAACTATCCCGCTGGCAGCTCCGGACCTCGAGAAGCGGATGAGCTGCTGGCCCGGGAGGGCCGTCAATGGAGGAACCTCAATACATGATTCTTGCGGGAGATATTGGCGGCACCAGCACCAGGCTGGCCTATTTTGACGTCGTCAATGGCCGGCTCTCCGTCTTGGCTGAGCACATATACCGGAGCCACGAATACCGCAGCCTGCAAGCCGCGGTGGCGGTGTTTATCGCGGAGCAGAAGAGGAACGTGCAGGTCGCGTGTTTTGGCATTGCCGGACCGGTGCACAACCGGACCGTCTCGACGCCGAACCTGCCCTGGAAGATCGACGCAACCGCGCTCGAACGCGAGCTGGGTATCGCGCGCGTCTTCCTGCTCAACGATCTTGAGGCCAGCGCCTATGGGCTTGGGGAACTGGAGCCGAAGGATTACGCCGTGCTTTCTCCGGGAGCGGGCGATCCGGTCGGCAATCGCGTGGTCATCGCCGCCGGTACCGGCCTCGGCGAAGCCGGACTATATTGGGACGGAAAATTCCACCATCCCTTTGCCAGCGAAGGCGGCCATGTGGATTTTGCTCCAGTCAATGACTTGCAGATCGAGCTGCTGCAATTTTTGCGCAAGAAATTCAGCGGACGCGTCAGCGTGGAGCGAGTGCTCTCCGGCCCGGGGCTGTTCAATATCTATGAATTTCTTCGCGACAGCGGCAAAGCCAAGGAAGAACCCTGGCTCAAAGATCAATTGCAGCAGGCGAAAGATCCTTCAGCGGTGATCTCGCAGAATGGGATGGCGGGTAAGTCGCCGCTCTGCGATCAGGTGCTCAAGGTATTTACGGAAATTTATGGCTCTGAGGCGGGGAACCTCGCGTTGAAGATGATGGCGACAGGCGGAGTCTATATCGGCGGCGGCATTGCGCCCAAGATATTGCAACGCTTGCAGCGCCCGGAGTTCATGCAGGAATTTACCGACAAAGGCCGCTTGTCCCCGCTGCTCAAGCAGACCCCGGTGCGGGTCGTCCTGAATGACAAGGTAGGGCTGCTGGGCGCCGCCCATGTGGCGGTCTCCCACTCGCAAACGCGCATGGAAGTATTGGCGTAAAAAGATGAGACGCTATGACAGAGAATTTTGAACTTCGTATTTTGCCTGACGTGCAGGCCATAGCGCAGGTCGCGGCGGATGAGTTCACGCGCCTCGCCCAGGCGGCTGTTCACAGCCGAGGCGTTTTCACCGTGGCGCTTCCCGGGGGAAGCACGCCGAGGGCGCTCTTTTCATTACTGGCCGAGCGCACCGCTAAAAAAGTTCCTCCGGAGCTGCCGTGGGCGCAAACCCAGCTATTTTTCAGCGACGAGCGGCATGTGCCTCCGAACCATGTGAACAGCAACTTCCGGACGGCCAACGAATTCTTGCTCTCCAGGGTCCCGGTCCCGCAGTGGAATGTTCACCGCGTGCGCGCCGAGGAACCGGATGCATCGTTTGCCGCCTCCGAGTACGAGCGCGAACTGGCGGAGGTCTTTAAACTGGAGGGCAATGCGCAGCCGCGCTTCGACCTGATTTTTGTCGGGATGGGAGCGGACGGGCATACGGCATCGCTTTTTCCCTGGACCAGGGCGCTGCATGAGATGAAGCGCAGGGTCGCGGCCAACTGGGTCCCTAAGCTGAATACCTTTCGCATCACCTTCACTCGCCCTCTGATCGACAACGCTGCCGAGGTTGTCCTTATGGTCTCCGGCGCCGATAAGGCCGAGGCCCTTGCCGCGGCAATGGACGAGGGCAGCAGCCCCGAGGAATATCCCGTCAAATATGTTCAGCCGAAGAACGGTAAGGTCCTCTGGCTGGTGGACCAGGCGGCTGCGGAGAAGCTGAAGCCTTTACCGGCAGGCAGAAGCCAGGCGTGAATGGGCCTCGTCGGATCAGCCATGAGCGCCAGCGTCTTCAGGATTTTCAAGAGCACAAGGCGGACTGGAAGCATTGGGGCCCTTACCTCAGCGAGCGTGCCTGGGGCACAGTGCGCGAGGACTACAGCCCTAATGGCGACGCATGGAACTACTTTCCTCATGACCATGCGCGCTCCCGCGCTTACCGCTGGAGCGAAGATGGAATTGCCGGAATCTGCGATCGCAACCAGTACCTTTGTTTTGCGCTCGCATTATGGAACGGCAAGGACCCCATCTTAAAAGAGCGGCTTTTTGGCTTGACCGGCCCTGAAGGAAACCATGGCGAAGACGTAAAAGAATATTATTTTTATCTCGACAACACTCCTACCCACTCCTACATGAAATGCCTCTATAAATATCCGCAGAGCGCATTTCCTTATGAGCGGTTGCTGGAAGAAAATAAAAAACGCACCCGCCGCGATCCCGAATTCGAGCTGCTCGACACCGCAATTTTCGATCACGACCGCTATTTCGATGTAGTCATCGAATATGCCAAGGCCTCCCCGGAAGATTTGCTCATTCGCATCACCGCCACCAATCGCGGCCCCGATCCCGCGCCCTTGCAGCTTCTTCCTACCCTCTGGTTTCGCAATACATGGTCGTGGAGTGGGGCCTCCGAAGCAAAGCCGGTGTTGCGCGTCGCGGAGAATGGCGATGACATGGCTGCTGTCCTGGCCCAGCATTCGGTCCTGGGCGAGCGATGGCTGGCTTGCGCCGGGAAGCCGGAGCTGATTTTTACCGGGAACGAAACCAATCGCGCCCGGCTTTTCGGCGGGAAAAATCCAACCGCCTGCGTCAAAGATGGAATCAACGATTACGTGGTGGATGGAGTTGCCGGGGCGGTGGATTGCGCGCGACAGGGAACAAAAGTGAGCGCGCGTTATGCGGCGGTCATCGCTCCTGGCGAGTCGTTCACCGCGCAATTGGGCCTGCTCAGTCCGGCCTCCCGCAGCGAGCGGAATTTTTTCCCGGTGGGCGAGGAATACGAAAATATTTTCAGAGACCGGCAACATGAGGCGGACGAGTTTTACCACGAGGTCATTCCGCAAAACCTTTCCCCCGACGGCAAGAATGTAATGCGGCAGTCGCTGGCGGGATTGCTGTGGTCCAAGCAGTTCTATCACTACGATGTCCGCACATGGCTGGCAGGCGATCCCGGCCAGCCTGCTCCGCCGCCGGAGCGCAACGCGGGAAGAAACCACGATTGGATCCATCTCTACGCCGAAGATGTAATGTCCATGCCCGACACCTGGGAGTATCCGTGGTTTGCCGCCTGGGACCTTGCCTTTCACACCATCCCGCTCGCGCTGGTCGATGCCGAATTTGCCAAGCGGCAGCTGCTTCTGCTCTCGCGCGAGTGGTACATGCATCCCAATGGGCAGTTACCGGCGTATGAATGGTCGTTTAGCGACGTAAATCCGCCCGTCCATGCCTGGGCCGCATCGCGGGTCTATCAGATCGAACGCCGCATTACCGGAAAAGGCGATTATCGCTTTTTAGAAAGCGTCTTTCACAAGCTGCTGATTAACTTTACCTGGTGGATCAATCGCAAAGACCTGCTGGGGAAGAACATCTTTCAGGGCGGTTTTCTGGGGCTGGATAATATCGGCCCCTTTGACCGCAGCGCGCCGCTTCCCGAAGGCGGATACATCGAGCAGTCCGACGCCACCAGCTGGATGGCGATGTATTGCCTGAACATGTTGATGATCGCGCTGGAGCTCGCATTCGCGGATTCGGTTTACGAAGATATCGCGAATAAGTTCTGGGAGCATTTCCTTTACATTGTTCGGGCGATGAATGGCCGCGAATCCGACGGAGAAGGGATGTGGAACGAAGAAGATGGTTTTTATTATGACGTTCTGCGCATTCCGAATCGTCCGAATATTCCGCTTAAAATCCGTTCGCTGGTGGGATTGACTCCCCTTTTTGCGGTGCAGACTATCGAGCCCGGCCTGCTGGACAAGTTGCCCGCGTTCGCCAGAAGAATGAGCTGGCTGAAGGAGCACCGCCCCGACCTGACCTTGAACGTTACCCACATTTCCTCCGGCCGAGGAAAAAAGGAACGGCAGCTCTTGTCGATCATGGATGCCGGCCAATTGCGCCGCGTGCTCTCCGTCATGCTGGATGAGCGGGAGTTCCTCTCGCCTTACGGCATCCGCTCGCTGGCCGCCTCCCATCGCGAGCATCCTTTCATATTCGAGGCCGGCGGCCGACAGTACTCGGTCGATTATGAGCCGGCGGAATCCACCACGGGATTATTTGGCGGCAACTCCAATTGGCGGGGGCCGGTCTGGTATCCGGGGAACTACCTCATCATCGAATCGTTGCAGAAATATCACCACTTCTGGGGAGACAGCTTCAAAATCGAATGTCCTACCGGCTCCGGCAATACCATGTCGCTGGGGCAGATTGCCGTCGAGCTCTCCCATCGCCTGACCAAGCTCTTTTTGAAGGACGAGAATGGCCAGCGTCCGGTGTATGGCAATACGGAAAAGTTCCAGTCCGATCCGCACTGGCGCGATCTGATCTTATTTCACGAATATTTTCATGGAGAGAATGGCTGCGGGCTGGGCGCCTCCCATCAGACCGGCTGGACGGCCTTGATCGCCAAGCTGATGCAGCAGAATGGCGAGCCGCAGCGCAAGAATGGCAAGAATGGAAGCAGTGCGGCGGCGGAATTGAGAACTCAGAAGTGACCTTCCTGGCGCACAAACTCCGGAGTCCTGCTGGAGGATGAATCCTGTTGCTTCCAGGCGCTGCTCTGCCAGTTGTCTTTTCTTTTTGTCTCGGTATAGAAGGGCGGCAGCGTCAGCCTCAGATAACGCGCCAGCGCCTTGACGTAAGGCTCGTATCGCTCCCGCAGCCAGTTAAGCTGGCATTCCGAGTTCTCGTCGCAGGCCAGGACCACCCCAGCTTTTTCGAGGGCGCGCCGCATCTTCCGCATCTCTTCCGCAGGCAGCCGGTCACCGTCCCCGACGATAGGGGTGCTATTGAAAACCTGGGAGAGATCGACCATGGCATGGCGCGCCATCGCGTAAGTCAACTGCGCCTGATGCTTGGGCAGGCCATCGATGCCGGAGATAATCAGCGCCGAGGTATCGAGGATTACGGTAAGCGCCGCCAGCCACGATTCATTATCATGCTGGGAGCGAAAATATGCGAGCACCGGGTAAGAGAGATGGCTCTCCAGCACCTCAGAGGCCCATCGCTCCCAATCCTGCAACAACCCCTGCAAGCCCTCCAGATCTTTCTCCCGCGAATACCGGATGAGAAGCTCCGCCGCGCTGGGCGGATTTCCGGCGCGGGCATCGAGCAGCGAAATCGCCCGCTCCCGCTGGGAGAAGGACGAATAAATCACCGGCAAATATCCGATTACGATGCCGAGAAAGGCGAACCCCAGCGCCCCTTCAAAAAAAGTGATCACCCGCGAGGGAGCGGAGTGCGGCAAGACGTCCCCTAGTCCCAGGGTAAAGAAGGTGGTCCCGCTCATGTAAAGGTCGTCCCAGAAATTGGGAACGCCGTAGACGGACTGTACCCGCGATCCGAAGGCCCAGAGCATGGTTCCGAAGCCCAGGACCATGGTGAGCGCCCACAGCGCTAGCAACAGGATGAGGGAGAGCGGGCCATAGAAGCTCAGAAACGACTCGCGCCGGCGAACTGGGGATATGCCGCTTCCTAGCCGGCGGTAAGGCCTCCATGTAGCGCGGTAAAAGGCCGATGTGATGCGAAAGCGGCGGCTCACGCGACGCGGCAGTACGATCGTCTCAAATGCGTCGAACAGCACCACAAGGATGAGGGCGATTCCTGCTATACCGGCTAGAACGTGAGTGGCCATGAATTATGTCCTCCATAGATGTCCAGGGTGCATCGAGAGGTGAAATATTTGTGGACCCGCTTTCGCCATCCTACCAAGTTCGTAATCCGGAGCGAACCAGGGTGGCTGGAGGCGGGCCCAAGAGGACGATTATCCTGTTAATCTTGCCATTCCGAGCGCAGCGAGAAATTCCTATGATCCGCAAATGGCCTTGCGCCCGCCCCTTCGCTCCTTACAAATGACAAAAGCCCCTTGGCGCGGTTGACGCCCAAACGTCCGAGTTGCTATATTTAGATGGTTCTGCGAGTTGTTCCTGCTTAGCTGTACAGTTGAGCCGTAGTCTTGTGAATATCCGGGTTGCTGGAATGCCTGGTTCCCTCGCTGAAATGTCTGCGCTGCCTCTTCCTATAGAGGGTATGCAGATGAGAAGTGCGAAACGGAGTGCCCTAGCCTGGCATCACCGTCGGACTTCAGTCCAAATGGTTCATTTTCCACAGAATATCGTGGAAGTATGGCTGGCTTAAAAGCCGGTCAGACTAAAAGTTTTTGGTGGCGCGCAAGGGCGCGTCTGTGTGTGTCTGCGCTGAAGCGCAGCGCGTTTGGGGGAAGCGAGTTGCGGAACCCTGGGAGGAAAGCAATTGCCTACATTTAATCAGCTTGTGCGGAAAGGGCGGACCGCCCCCAAGTACAAGACGGCCAGTCCGGCCCTGCAGCAATCGCCACAACGGCGTGGCGTATGCACGCGCGTCTACACGCAGACCCCGAAGAAGCCCAATTCGGCGCTGCGTAAAGTGGCCCGCGTCCGCCTGACCAACGGGATTGAGGTCACGACCTACATCCCTGGCATCGGCCACAATCTCCAGGAGCACTCGATTGTGCTGATCCGTGGCGGCCGTGTGAAGGACCTGCCCGGAGTCCGCTATCACGTGGTCCGGGGCACGCTGGACACGGTAGGCGTGGCCAACCGCAAGCAGAGCCGCTCGAAATATGGGGCGAAGCGTCCCAAGTCTTAATCAGAGTTTGAGGTCAAGAAGGATTTATGCCGCGTAAAGGATATATAGCGCACCGCGAAGTAGAGGCCGATCCGGTTTACAACTCCACGCTGGTGACCAAATTCGTGAATTCCATGATGTGGGACGGCAAGAAGAGCACCGCCCACGGCATCTTCTATGAAGCGATGACCAAGCTGCAGGAGAAGGGCGGGGATGAGGCGTTGAAGCTCTTCAAGAAGGCGGTCGAAAACTGCAAGCCGCTGCTGGAAGTCAAGACCCGCCGCGTAGGCGGCGCCAACTACCAGGTCCCTGTAGAGGTCAATCCCGACCGGCGCACCTCGCTGGCCATCCGCTGGCTGGTCAGCTATGGCCGGGAGCGCGGCGAAAAGGGGATGGTGGAAAAGCTTGCCAATGAGCTGCTCGATGCCGCCAACGGGCGCGGCGCGGCCATGAAGAAGAAAGAAGATGTTCACCGCATGGCCGAAGCCAATAAGGCCTTTGCCCACTACCGGTGGTAATTGGAATTGACAAGCCGGGCGATGGAAGTCAGTCCCCGGCGGAGAATGACTCTTTAGAGTTTTTGAAGGAAAGTTAGGTTTTAAACAGTGCCTCGACAGGTCCCATTATCGCGTTGCAGAAATATCGGCATCATGGCTCACATCGATGCCGGCAAGACCACTACGACCGAGCGCGTCCTTTTCTATACCGGGATCACTCATCGTATCGGCGAAGTCCATGAAGGCACCGCCACCATGGACTGGATGGAGCAGGAGCAGGAGCGCGGCATCACCATTACCTCCGCCGCGACTACGTGTTTCTGGCGCGATATCCGTATCAACATTATCGATACCCCGGGCCACGTGGATTTTACCGCCGAGGTAGAGCGCTCGCTGCGCGTCCTCGATGGCGCTGTCGCCGTATTTGATGCCGTACACGGCGTCGAGCCGCAGTCCGAGACGGTGTGGCGCCAGGCCGATAAATACGGCGTTCCCCGCATCTGCTTCATCAACAAGATGGACAAGATGGGCGCGGACTTTGAGCATGCGGTCGATACCATCCGCAAGCGTCTCAATGCCCGCCCGGTCGCCATCCAGATCCCGATTGGGCAAGAGGCGGCGTTTAAGGGAGTCATCGATCTTCTGGCCATGAAGGCCATCCTGTGGAAAGACGAAGCCATGGGCGCGCAGTATGTGGTCGAAGAGATCCCCGCCGAGCTGCTCAAAAAGGCGGAGGCCTTCCGCGCGCAGTTGGTAGAGAGCATCGCCGAAAACGATGACGAGGTCCTGGCCAAGTTCCTGGACGGCAACACTATCTCTTCCGATGAGCTGCGCGCCTCTCTGCGTAAGAGCGTTATCGGCCTCAAGCTTTTCCCCGTGCTTTGCGGCACTGCCTTTAAGAACAAGGGCGTACAGACGCTGCTCGATGCGGTCGTCGATTATCTGCCTTCTCCGGTCGATATTCCGCCCACCGAGGGAGTCGATCCCGATAAGACAGACAAGGTCCTGCATCGTAAGGCGGAAGACAATGAGCCCTTCTCCGCGCTGGCCTTTAAGATCATGGCCGACCCGTTCGTCGGTCAGCTTACATTTATCCGCGTCTATTCCGGTCATCTGAAGACCGGCGACAGCGTTCTCAATGCCACCAGGGGCAAGACCGAGCGTATCGGTCGTTTGCTCAAGATGCACGCCAACAAGCGCGAAGAGATCAGCGAAATCTATGCTGGAGACATCTGCGCCTGCGTGGGGCTGAAGAACGTCACCACCGGCGATACCATCTGCTCTGACAAGGCGCCGATTCTTCTTGAGTCCATCGAATTCGCCGCGCCGGTCATCTCGGTTGCGGTCGAACCCAAGACCAAGAGCGACCAGGAAAAGATGGGAGTCGCCCTGAACAAGCTGGCCCAGGAAGATCCGACCTTTAAAGTCCACACCGATCCCGATTCTGGCCAGACCATCATCAGCGGTATGGGCGAGTTGCACCTGGAAATCATCGTGGACCGCATGATGCGCGAATACAAGGTCGAGGCCAATGTCGGCAAGCCGCAGGTCGCGTACCGCGAAACCATCCGCAAGAAAGCGGACGGAGAGGGCAAATTCATCCGCCAGACCGGCGGCTCGGGTAACTACGGCCACGCCAAGATCCATCTGGAGCCGAATCCCGGCAAAGGATACGAGTTCGTCAATGAGATCGTCGGCGGCACCGTCCCCCGCGAATTCATCAAGCCGATCGACCAGGGCATCCGCGAGGCGTTGCAGGGCGGCGTGCTGGCCGGCTATGAAGTGGTGGACGTAAAGATCACGCTCTACGATGGCAGCTATCATGACGTGGATTCCAACGAAATGGCCTTCAAGATCGCCGGTTCGCTGGCCTTCAAGGACGCTGCCAAGAAAGCCAGTCCGGTGCTGCTGGAGCCGGTGATGTCGGTCGAAGTAGTCGTGCCGGAAGAGTATATGGGCCCGATTATCGGCGACCTGAATTCGCGCCGCGGGCGCATTGAAGGCATGGAGCACCGCGCCGGTTCGCAGGTAATCAAGTCCAGCGTCCCGCTGAGCGAGATGTTCGGGTATGCCACGCATATGCGCTCCAGCACCCAGGGACGCGCGACTTACTCGATGCATTTCAGCCGTTACGAAGAGGCCCCGCGCACCATAGCGGAAGAGATCATCGCCAAGGTGCAGGGCAAGAGCGCGGCCAGCAAGTAGCAGCTTGAAGCCGCGGGCGATAACAACAGATTTAGTTTGGGCGTAAAGCCAACAGAAAAAGGAATAGAAGACATGGCGAAAGAGAAATTTGACCGCAGCAAGCCGCACGTGAACGTGGGGA
>CAZONJ010000041.1:0-26567 GCA_964581225.1 uncultured Terriglobales bacterium
ATCTGGAGTATCAGCGCAGCGTGCCGGTGATTGTGCCGAAACTCTAGCAACGCAACCGCGCTCGTCGCTCATTTATACTCTTCGCAGCCGTGAGCTTACATTGCCAGCGACTTTTATGGATATAGACCTTAAATCGTGAGATTCGAACTCTTCATCGCTGTGCGATATCTTCGGGCCAAGCGCCGTCAGGCGGTTGTAGGAGTCATCACGATCATTTCCATCATCGGGGTCACCGCCGGGGTCGCCTCCTTAATCATCGCGCTGGCCATCAATAACGGCTTCCGCCAGGACCTGCAACAGCGCCTCTTAGGTTCCATGGCCCACATCAGCCTGATGCGAATCCAGAATGATGGGATCCGCAACTGGCGCGACCTCATGGCCCGCATGGAAAAGCAGCCGCATGTTGTGGCAGCGTCGCCAACGGTCTACGAAGAAGTACTGATCTCAAGGGGTTCCCGCTCCGGAGGGGCGTTGCTGAAGGGAATCGATCCCCGCTATGAGGCTCGCGTAAGCGATCTTCTAAAAGCTGTGCAATCAGGTTCTTACCAGCCGCTCCACGAAGCTCCGAATGGCGACCATCCGGCTGATGCCGGAGAAAGGGATGCATCGAGCATGGCCTATCCGCCGATCGTCCTGGGAAGCGACCTCGCCGATACGCTGGGCGCTACGATCAATTCCGTGGTCCTGGTTACCAGTCCGCAAGGCGAGCTTACTCCCTATGGACTGGTCCCTAAGTATGTGCGTTTCAAGGTGGTTGGCATCTTCAAATCGGGTTTCTATCAATATGACACCTCCTGGGCCTTCATTCGGCTCTCCGATGCCCAGCGATTATTCGCGTTGGGCGATGTAATCGCTGCCATTGAGCTGAAGGTGGACGATATTTATAAGGTCAGGGAGATCGGAGCCGAGGCGGAGAAAGAGGCAGGAAACGGCTTCATGACCACCAACTGGATGCAAATGAACCAGCCCCTCTTTCAAGCCCTGCGCCTGGAAAAGAGAGTCACCTTCATCACTATTGGGCTCATTGTGTTGGTGGCATCGCTTAACATCTTGATATCGTTGATTATGATGGTGATGGAGAAGACCCGCGACATCGCGGTACTGATGTCCATGGGGGTCCGTAAGGCGCAGGTCCGGCGCGTGTTTATCTTTCAGGGGATATTGATTGGGGTCATCGGGACCGCCGCCGGACTGGTAGTGGGCTATGGGCTCTCATGGCTGGGAGGCCATTATCATTGGATCTCTCTCTCTGCGGAGGTCTATTCGATTGATTATGTCCCGTTTGCTCCCCGGCTGGTGGATGGATTGGTAGTCGCTGCGGTCGCTTTAGGGATTTCGCTGGTGGCGACGATATATCCTTCATGGTCGGCGGCAAGAATTTTGCCTGCCGAGGCTTTACGATATGAGTAACCTCCACCTATGCCATGGGAGCGGGAGATTCGAGACTTCGGTAACGCGTATTTTGTCCTCCGACGGTGTTCTAATAAATAAGGCTTCCGAGGGACGGCGAGGCAGGCGCAACCTGCTACATTGCGACTCGGGAGAGTGCAATTGCATCCAATAGAAGCAAGCGACCTTATCAGGGTCGAAAACCTGAAAAAGGTTTACCAGTCAGGCACAAGCCAACTGGTGGTCTTTGAGAAACTGTCCTTCCGGGTACGGAAGGGAGATATGCTGGCGATAGTCGGAGAGTCCGGTTCCGGCAAGAGCACCTTGTTACATATCATCGGAACCCTTGATAGGGCTTCTGAAGGTGATGTACACTGCGCGCAGATTTCACTGCGGTCCCTTTCCGAGGAAGCGGCTGCAGAATTTCGCAACCGTGAAATCGGGTTTGTTTGGCAGTTCCATTATTTGCTGCCGGAGTTTAATGCCCTGGAAAATATAGCCATGCCGCTGCTCGCAAGAGGAGAGACCCCAAAGCAAGCGCTGGCGCACGCCACCGAATGGATTTCCAGAGTAGGACTTGAGGGACGCGCACACCATCGTGCGGGTGAGCTTTCCGGCGGAGAACAGCAGCGCATCGCTTTAGCTCGCGCGCTGATCATCGGTCCGAAGGTGTTGCTGGCAGACGAGCCCACTGGGGACCTCGATCAAAAGACCGCAAATGCAGTCTTTGACCTGATTTCCAGGCTCCACGTCGAGCATCAGCTTACCTCCCTGATCGTTACCCACAACCACAGTTTTGCCCGGCGCTGCAGCCGGGTGTTGCGGCTTCGAGAAGGACGGCTGGAAGAAGTGGAACCAAACTCCTTAACCGGAGAGTAGGAAACTAAGGTTTTTACTCGCTGACGGGGTGAACGGAGTTAGGCTTACACTGCTGGAAGAATGATTTTGCAAGGCATTGATCGAGAGGACCTTCCCGGCAGAATGGCCATAATGGCCATCTCGCCAGCGGGAGGTAGAGGCGAGAAGGCGTCTTGAGGACCCGTTAGAGGTCCCGCAGGGCACTTCAGAGGGGGAACATGTTCGAGCGATACACAGAAAAGGCCCGGCGAGTGATATTTTTCGCCCGCTATGAGGCAAGCCAGTTCGGTTCTCCGTATATCGAAACGGAGCACCTGTTACTCGGCTTATTGCGGGAAGACAAAGCGTTGACCAATCGCTTTCTGCGGTCGCACGCTTCAGTGGAATCCATTCGCAAACAAATTGAAGGGCACACCACGATTCGGGAGAAAGTTTCTACCTCGGTTGATCTGCCTCTCAGTAATGAATGCAAGCGGGTGCTGGCTTACGCCGCCGAAGAGGCGGAAAAGCTCTCCGACAAGCACATTGGCACAGAGCATCTCTTATTAGGACTCCTGCGGGAGGAAAAGTGTTTTGCCGCCGAAATTCTGCATGAGCGCGGCCTGCGCCTGAGCGCAATACGGGAAGAGTTGGCGCGCAGCACCAAGGAGAAGGCCCAGCCGCAGCGGTCGCGTGAATCGTCGCTGCTCAGCGAGTTCTCTCGCGACCTTACCCAGGTGGCGATGGACAACCAGCTCGATCCGCTGGTTGGCCGCGACGGCGAGCTGGAGCGGGTTGTCCAAATCCTCTGCCGCCGCACCAAGAACAATCCGGTATTGATTGGAGAGCCGGGCGTGGGCAAGACCGCCATAGTGGAAGGCTTGGCGCAACGCATCGCCGACGGCGATGTGCCTTCTTTCCTGGCGGAAAAGCGGATCCTCGCCCTGGATCTTTCCCTGATCGTTGCCGGCACCAAATACCGCGGCCAGTTTGAAGAGCGGCTCAAGACCATCATGAAAGAACTGATGGAGAACCAGAATGCAATCGTCTTTATCGACGAGTTGCATACCCTGGTGGGCGCCGGCTCGGCGGAAGGTTCGCTTGATGCCGCCAACATCCTGAAACCGGCCCTCTCGCGCGGAGAGATCCAGTGCATTGGCGCGACGACTCCGGGAGAATACCGCAAGTCGATTGAAAAGGACCGCTCGCTGGAGCGCCGCTTCCAGTCGGTAAAGGTCCCGCCACCGAATGAAGAAGATGCGGTCAAGATCATCCTCGGAATCAAGGAGCGGTATGAGAAGTTCCATGCCGTGACCTACACCGACGATTCGATCTCGTTCTCGGTTTCGCATTCCAACCGGTATATCCCGGACCGCTTTCTGCCCGACAAGGCCATTGATCTGATCGACGAGGCGGGGGCGCGGGTAAAGCTTCGCCAGACCTCCTTGCCGGAGGAGATTACCGACGTCCAAAAGCGGATCAAGTTCATCGTGCATCGCATGGAAAACGCCATCGCCAATCACGAATTCGAAAAGGCCCGCTTCTACTCCGACGAGGAGCGCAAAGAGCGCGAGAACCTGCGCGCCCTGCGTGAAAAATATCATCTCGACGAATCTTCGACCGGGGTAGTGACCCGCGAGGACATCGAAGAAGTGGTCTCCCGTTGGACCGGCGTGCCGGTCACTTCCATCAAGGAAGAAGAGACCCAAAAGCTGCTGCGGGTTGAGGAAGAGCTGCACAAGCGAGTGATCTCCCAGGACAAAGCGATCTCCGCTCTGGCCCGGGCCATTCGCCGCTCGCGCGCCGGACTCAAGAGCCCGCACCGCCCGATTGGCTCGTTCCTGTTCCTTGGACCGACCGGCGTAGGCAAGACGGAAGTCGCCCGCACCCTGGCGCAATTCCTATTCGGCAGCGAGAAGTCGCTGATCCGCTTCGATATGTCCGAATTCATGGAGAAGCACTCGGTATCCAAGCTGATCGGCTCGCCTCCGGGATATGTGGGCTATGAGGAAGGCGGACAGCTTACCGAACGGGTGAAGCGCTCGCCCTACTCCGTGGTCCTGCTGGATGAAATCGAAAAGGCGCATCCGGATGTCTTCAACATCCTGCTGCAGGTCTTTGAAGATGGCCAGCTCACCGATGGTTTGGGCAATACGGTTGACTTCAAGAACTCGATCCTGATCATGACCTCGAATATCGGCGCCCGGCACCTGCAGAAGCGCGCCGGCCTGGGCTTCCAGTCGGATAAAGAGGACATGGTTTCGACCAAGATCGAAGAGCTGGTGAAGAACGAGGTTAAGCGTACCTTCAATCCCGAGTTCCTTAACCGGTTGGATGAGGTCATCATCTTCAACGCGCTGACCGACGCCGACCTGATCCAGATTGTCGAGCTGCTGGTACATCAGCTCAATACCAACCTGGCGCAGAAGGCGATCACTATATCGGTCACCGACGAGGCCAAGAAGTGGATATTGGAGCAGACGCTCTCCGACCGCAATTATGGGGCACGTCCATTACGGAGGGCCTTGCAGCGGTACATCGAAGATCCGTTGTCCGAGGCGCTTATCCAGGGCACGATCACATCGCGGCCGGCCTTCATCGAGGTTTACCTCGAGAACAACCGCCTCTTCTATCGCCCGGTCGGTGAAGAGAAGATCGATGGCGTGCTGCTCTACAGCAACGGTTAACACGCACCCTGAGTGCTCAATGGCCTCCAGAGATGGAGGCCATTTGATTTAAGGATGGAAACCATGGAATTGATCGTCTACTCTGCCCCCTGGTGTCGCGACTGCCGCGAAGCCAAGGCCTTTCTCGCCAAACACAATATCCCTTTCAAAGAGATCAATATCGAGGAAGCTCCGGGGGCTGCCGAGGAGGTCCTTCGCAATGTGGGCAAGCGGGCCATCCCGCAGTTTGTAATCGACGGTCAATGGGTGCAGCCCTATAAGCCGGGCCGTGGATTCCTGTATGCGGAAATGAGCAAGTTGCTGGGGATTGCTCCGCAGTAACTGGGTCGTATGAAAATCGGGCAGCGATGCAGTTATGGATTCTCACGCGAGTGCCTCGCGCGACGCTCAGGATGAGAACTCTTGGGAGCATCGCCGCTGGCCCAGCTCTAGCATGAAAATACTGGAGGCGGCCTCACGCTGCTCCTGACAATCATTTTTCCTCCCCAACATCTTTTGACCGGAAGAGCAGAGGGAACCCGAAACGCAGCACCTGTTCGCGACGTTCTTCCGATTCCATGGTGGCGACCCGGGCCTTTAACAGGTCAATCAGCGCGACCATCCCAATGGGCCTGCTCGGGCTGCTTCGCTCGACAACGGGAAATTTTGTAAGCCCGCTGCTCGCCATACGATGCACCACCAGGCGAAGCGGCTCATCGGTGTAAGCGATCATGGGATGCTCGCGGACAAGCTCCCGAATGGAGCTCCCTTTTTTGCCTGCGGCATATTGTTCCAGGTCCCAGCGGGCGACCACTCCAGCCATGTCGCCGCCTGGCCGCACCACCGGGAAGAGACGTTGCACATCTTTTCCGTCGTCGACGTGCAGGGCAAGCTGGGCTTCGAGGACGGTGGCATTGGGAGAGAGGGTCTTCATCTCCGTCTGCATCACGTCTTTGACGAAAAGTCCTTCCATCGGATCGACGCTGTATTCACGCGAAAGGTGGTAACCGCGGCGGCTGAGCTTCTCGGTAAGGATGGAGCGCGGAAGCGTCAGTACGACAAAACCGTACGAAACCAGGGCGGAGATGAGCAGCGGCAGCAGAATGCCCGGATCGTGCGTAAGCTCAAAGGCAAAGACCACCGCCATCAGCGGAGATCCCATGGCGCCGCCCAGCACCGCTGCCATGCTGATCAGCGGCCAGAATCCTGCTCCATAACTGGGCAGAAAATGGGCTTCGATGCCGCCGGCTGCTCCTCCCATGATGAGCAATGGAGCGAGCACGCCGCCGGAGGTCCCGGAGCCCAGCGCAATCGACCAGATGAGTGCCTTCACGATGAAGATCCCCAGCAGCAGCTTCAAGGGCAGATCGTGGGCCACCATGGCGGCGATCACGTCATAACCGACGCCCAGCGCCTGAGGATTGATGAGTCCGCCGATGCCTACGACAACTCCTCCAATGGCCGGCCACCACATCCAGTGGATGGGCAGGTGCTGAAAGACGTCTTCAAAGAAATATATGGCGCTGCTCAGGACGGCCGCCAGAATTCCGGCAAGAAGCCCTACCAGCAGACATCCGAACATTGCGGAGGGTCCGATCAGAGCATCGTGCATCGGCGTAGGGAAGAGAGGTCCGGGACCCATGAGATGGTGCCTCGCCGCTGCCGCTGTGGCGCTGGCCAGGGCGACTGGAATCAGGCTGCGGGGCTTCCATTCAAAGAGCAGCAGCTCCACTGCCAGCAGGACGGCAGCTACCGGGGCCGAAAACGTGGCAGACATGCCGGCGGCCGCGCCCGCAACCAGCAGTGTCTTGCGCTCCGCGCTGCTAAGACGAAAGAACTGGGCGATGAGAGAGCCAAAGGCCCCGCCCGTCATAATGATCGGACCCTCCGCGCCAAATGGCCCTCCGGAGCCGATGGCGATCGCCGCCGAGACCGGCTTCAGCAGAGTGACCTTGGGCTCGACGCGAGCGCCTTTCAGCAGAATGGCTTCAATGGCTTCCGGAATTCCGTGTCCCCGAATGCGTTCCGAGCCATAGCGCGCCATTACCCCCACAATGAGGCCGCCAATCACCGGAACGAATATCTCCAGCCATCCCAGGTGGTTCGCTCCCGGGGAGGCGAACTGCGCGCTCAGTCTCTGAAAGAAAAAGAGATTGGTGAAGAACATGATCAGGCGCATTAAAAAAAGCGCAAGATAAGCGCTGGCCACCCCGAGCGCGATCGCGATAAGGGAGAGCGGCACTACACGCAGGTCAGTCGTAAAATCTGCTAATCGAGGCGAGTTATCGGCTGTTTTCATCGTTGGTATGTGCGATTGGTCCTTATGAACGGGTTTTGAGGCTCTTCGTTTTATTGCGAGATGCCGTGGGCTGGGAATGAGCGCCTGCTGTGCCGTTCGCCTGAAGCGCATGCGACTTGCCCTCTGCTTTTAAAAGGGGACGCAATGCCGCCAGCAGCTCTGTGCCTGCCTGCAGCAGCTCGACCCGATGGTGCTCGCTCAAGGAGCGCAGCAGTTTCTCCCCTTTTGGGGTAAGGTGCACGCTGACCCGGCGCAGGTCCTGCGTATCCTGCTGGCGCTCTACCAGCCCTTTTTTGACCGAACGATTCACCAGTTCTACCGCGCTGTTATGCTGGATGAAGAGCCGGTTGGCCAGGTATTGAATGGTGGCGAGCGTCCCCAGTGGGGCTCCCTTAATAGCCAGTAGAAGCTGGTGCTGCTGCGCCTCGATTCCCGCCTGTCGCGCCACATCGGCGCTGAAGTGGAGAAAGCGGCGGATCTGGAACCGGAACTCGGCCAGATGCTGGTAGTCGGTTGTGATATGCATGGTAGCCACCATAAGCTGCTGCAATTATGTCGTATTTGGCGATTATATCGTAAAGCGATATTAAATATCCGTTCCTCCCCCAGAGTGCGGAACAGGCCAGGGGCGCATTAGAATGTGAGTTCTGTAATTGCGGCCCGTCACACATAGTTCAAGGAGAGCAAGTTGATTGCACGCTATACTCGTCCGGCGCTGGGCCGGATATGGAGTGAGGAAAATAAATTCCGCATGTGGCTGGCGGTCGAGGTTGCCGCCTCCGAGGCCCTGGCCGAAGCGGGCTGGGTGCCGGCTTCGGCGGCCAAAGCCATCCGCGAGCGCGGAGACTTCGATCTGGAGCGCATCCGCGAAGTCGAAGCCGAGGTCAAGCATGATGTGATCGCATTTACCACGGCGGTAGCGGAAAAGATCGGGCCGGAATCGCGCTGGCTGCATTATGGGTTGACCTCGAACGACGTTGTCGATACCGCCCAGGCCTTGCAGGTGAAGGAAGCCTCCAGGGTGATCCTGGAGGATATGCGCAAGTTAAGCGACGTCCTGAAGCGCCGCGCTTACGAATTCAAAGATACCCCCATGATTGGCCGGACGCATGGGATCCATGCCGAGCCCACCACCTTCGGCCTGAAGCTGGCGAACTGGTATTCGGAGATGCAGCGCAATATCTCCCGCTTTGAGCGTGCGGCGGAGGAGATGCGCGTCGGCAAACTTTCCGGGGCGGTGGGGACCTTTGGGCATCTCGACCCAGAGCAGGAAGAGAAGATATGCGCGAAGCTGGGGCTGCAAGCCGCGGCAATCAGCACCCAGGTGATCCAGCGCGACCGTCACGCCGCCTACATCGCCACCCTGGCGGTGATTACCAGCACATTGGACAAGATCGCGACCGAGGTCCGGCACCTGCAGCGCACCGAGGTGCGGGAGGCGGAGGAGTATTTCAGCGAAAAGCAAAAAGGCTCTTCGGCGATGCCGCACAAGCGGAACCCCATCACCTGCGAGCAGATCAGCGGCTTGGCGCGGATAGTGCGCTCCAACGCCCAGGCGGCCTTCGAAAATGTCCCACTGTGGCATGAGCGCGATATCTCCCACTCTTCGGTGGAGCGCATCATCCTTCCGGATTCGACCATCCTCGCCGATTATCTGTTGAGCAAGACCGCGAATTTGATCGATACGCTGCTGGTTTATCCTCAGCGCATGCTGAAGAACCTGGAGAGCACCGGCGGTCTGGTTTTCAGTGGGCAGCTTCTACTGGATTTAGCGGAAGCCGGGATGTTGCGCGAGGACGCCTACCGCCTGGTCCAATCTCATGCCATGCGCGCCTGGAGCGAAGCGAGCATCTTCCGTGACCTGGTCGCCGCCGACCCGGAGATTTCAAAAAGGTTATCGCCGGAAAAACTGGAACGCGCCTTCGATGTGGGGCGCCAATTGCGCAATGTGGATAAGATTTTTTCGCGGGTGTTTTCAGCGCCAGCCAAGAACTGATTTGCGGAAAGTAATAGAGTTGAAGGTCCAGTTCGGGGCTGGGCTGAGCGGTCGGTCAGTCGGTCACCATAAATCCGCTTTCTACTTCTCCACCCAGGCGGCGGTTCCAGGCTACGCGCGCCTCCTTTTCCCCTTCGGGTAAACGGATGCGCACCACATCGCCCAGAGAGACTTCCAGATGCTGGTGCTTGATGCGAAAGCCCCCACGGCTTACGTCCATCAGTTCCCCGGGAACGCTCACCCCGCTCTCTTGAAAGGTAAGCAGGACCTCTCCCGAGGTGGAGTGCCGTTTTTCCCGCCGCCGTTCGGGCCTCAAATCAGGGAAGTCTTTAGCCATACATACATATTGAGGCCAAGCTCTCTCAAAAAATCGTTAAAAATCGTTTAGAGAACCCTGGAAATCAATAAAAGGCGCTGTTACACCGCGATGCGGGCAGGGGTCTGGAACGGCGTGCGCGCCTTTTGTACTGCATGGAAGTAGATAGAACGCGCCCTTCCGTGGCCGGCCAGCGACTTGAAAAATAGCGACCGCACCGATCTTTTGGGAACATCGCCCTCGATGTAGGCCTGGTAGAGATCGCTTCCAAAGAGCATTCCCAGCTTGCGGGCCGCAAAATCAAGCTGCTCCAGCGATTGATTCTGGATAAATTTTTTCAAGAGGGCGGGGGGATGGGCATACCTGTGCTCGTTCAATTCAAAATCCCGATGCAAGAGAAGAAAGTCCACCGTCTCGATGTATTCGCGAAAGGCCATGCATGAGGATTCTTCGATCTCCTGCCGCGAGGCGGAATACGCCGCCAGCAGCTCCTGTTCTCCAGCCAGGTGCCGGGCCGAGTAAAGCACGCGAGCGCCAAAATCAATCAGGCCATACTCCAAGGCCTTGCGGTAGAAGCCGTCCTCTTTCCCTTCTCCGGATTCTTCCCACGGCAGCTCGGTTTCATTCAAGCGGCGGCAGGCGTGGTGGACAAAACTGGCGGCCGCCTCAGATGCGGAGTGCAGACGAAGAGAAAGGGAGAGCAGTAAATTGCGCTCCGGAAGATAATAACTCTGGTCTTCCACCAGCCTGCGCAGGGCTTTTTGCACCTGCGCGTCATTCAATTTTTTTCGTTGCAGCAGCCGCCCGACCTCCGCGACGGAATTGCGCCCATACACCTCAGGATAGAGGTCCACAAAATAGCGGGGCTCGAAGTCATCGGCGTCGGCGTAGCGTTCCACTCCTAGAAATTCGAGCAGGGCGTCGATCAGATCGTAGAAAACGGGCGCATAGTCGGTGTTGTTGGAGCTTCGTGCCCGCCACCGCTCGATGTATTCCCTGAATGCCTGGTATTTCTCCCAGGGAGGCGCATTGAAGACGCAAATGGCGTCGTCGCAAATGCGTACCCCCTGCGGCCGCACTATGGATTCCCCAATGGAGCGCCAGTAGAGTTCGTCCTGGTTCTGCAAAATGGTATGGATGCGCGCATCGGGAAGGCGCGCGCGCAGGGCCGCCGGAAGATGTTGCGGCGCCAGGTGAGATTCGCCAAATAGGACCACGGTCAGGGCGCCGGGATGACGGGCCTGCAACTCGGCAATGGCCAGGGCGGCGTGGCGGTCTCGGGTGGCGATCCTGCGCATGTCCCCGCGAGGATAACAATCGAGCCCGAACAGGGGAACATTGTGCTCCCGCAAATCGCGGAGCATCTGAATGAACGGCCCCCAGGCATATCCCCATTGCGAATCGAAGTGCAGCCTGCCGCGCAGCTCCGCATCGGAAATCGTTCTGCGCTGCCAGTCATCGAGAATGGCCTGGTCGCGCTTGAATACCGGCTCCAGTCCCAGGAGCACCGGGCGGTCATGCTGTTGATGAAACTGCAAAGCAAGCCTGGCCGCAAACTCCTGGCAGGAGGCGAGGGCATGGTAGTCGCCAATCAGCAGAATGTCGCAATCTCCGGCAAATGCTTCCAGTTCCCCGGGGACCAGCAGACGCTCATAGCTGCGAAAAGCTTCCCGAAAATCCCGCAGGTACTTGGTGCGGCTGCATGAATCGATCAGGCCAAGCTCACGCTGGACGGGCAAGAGCGCGCGTCTTTCGGCTGCGCTTCTGCGGCGGGCGCGAAATGTGTGCTGCTCGGCCATAACTATCTGATATCGTTTTGGATGCGGTACATGCAAAAGCGGCAGTACCCTTCCCAGCTATGACCACGACTCCTGAGAACCTCACCGTCGCCACCACCGGCGCCAGCGGCGCGGTATTCACGCGTGAGCTGCTGCTTGCGCTGGAAGCGGAGCCAAGGGTCAAGGTTGTCAACTTCATCGCTTCAGATAACGCGCTACGCATTTTTGCGGAGGAGCTCAATCTTGCCGGACGCAACGCGCTGGTGTCACAGCTTTTAGGCAAAGGAAAGACGAGCGGAAAAATTCGCCAGCAGAGCGACTCCGATATAGGGGCCAACGTCGCCAGCGGCTCGTATCGGTCGGACGGCATGATCATTTTGCCGTGCAGCATGGGCACCCTCGCGGCGATTGCCACCGGCCAGGCAGACACCCTTATCCAGCGGGCCGCGGATGTATCTCTCAAGGAGAGACGTCCCCTTGTGCTCTGCGTGCGAGAGACCCCGCTGAATAAAATCCACATTCGCAACATGCATCTGGCCGCCGATGCCGGGGCGACAATCTACCCGCTGATCCCCACCTTCTATAACAAGCCAGCAGATTTCAACCAGATGGCAAAGCAATTTGTTTATCGGGTCCTGGCCCATATCGGCCTGCCGCAGCCCGGCGCTTATGAGTGGAAAGGCGAAACCGAATAAGTATCTAAGGATGGAATTTCTGCGCGGTATGCAGCGCCTTCTGCAGCACTCCAATCGTGCCATCGGCAATTTCAAGCTGCTCCAGCTCGCCCTGGCGCAGCCAACGGGCATCTGCAGCGTCCTCTCCGGCGCGCAGCGCGCCACCCTTGAGGCGGCACAGGTAATCCATGATTACATAATGAAATTGAATGCCGCCCGCAGGGTCGCGGACTATGCGCTCGAAGACCTCAACCAGCGCCAGCGGCTCAACTTCCAGTGCGGTTTCCTCCCGGGCCTCCCGAATTACACCCTGCTTCAGGGATTCGCCGCATTCCAGCATGCCTCCCGGTATGCTCCATTCCCCCTGATGTGGAGCGCGGGCGCGCTGTACCAGAACAAAGCGGTCTCCATCCACAATCACCGCCCCAATCCCGATGATTGGACGCTCCGGATAATCGCGCTTCATGGATCCAGATTACATCAGCCGATCGCCTGGCCGGGAGCTTCCAGGCGGCGTCCTTATGCTTGCGCTTTGCTCGCACCACTTGCATCGCGCTGCTCTCTGGATAACCGGTGCAGGTATTTACAACGACTTTGAGAGCCCGTGCTGCTACAGCTTTTAAAAAGGGCAAAAAGGTTGAAATCTGCGGGCATATGTGTAATCTTAAAGTGATAACCCTAAAGTTACAAGGACCCGCGGATGGAGCAGCTTCGGAGAAAAGTCCAAGAACTGCGGGAGCGACTGAATGAACTGGGTTTCCTGATTCAGTCCTGCTCCCCGCAGGAACAGCGCAACTACGAATCGGAAGTACGGGCGGTCACGGCCGCACTGTTGGATTATGAAAACCTCCTGAGGTGCAGAGGGCAAAGCATCGCTCCATGGGAGAGCAAGAGTTAGGCAGATCCCAAAAAATAAAACCTAAAAAGAAAGCAGGGAAAGAAGTCGGTCCTCCTCTCCCTGCTTGTAAGCTTCCTATCATCCGAGCCGTTGGGTTAAATGCGCTGCTTTCATGGCAGAAAAGGCCTTCACAATCACCGAAGGGCCTTGAACATTACCACGTGCTTAGCGTCATATTTTTTACCCAGACGGAGTACGGGACCATATCGGCGTTTCCGTTCAGCTGGAAGTGGACGCCGAAGTCACCATTGGTGTAGCTGGTCGGCTGAGGATAGAAGGCCTTGTTCACAGCATAGGTGTTGCCATCCACGGTGATGGAGACAAAGTGCGTCTGGCCATTGGCACGGGCGTACTCAAGCCGCACATGGCTCCAGGTAAGCGGCTGCGGTGCGGTGCATGGCACAGTGGTTTTTACCCAGCCACGGTTGGCCGCGTCCCACACCTGCCATATACCCCAGCCCAAAGAGCACTGGGTGGAGAACTTGTACCACCCCCCGTTGATGACCTGATTTACGTTGTACTCGATTCCAAAGGATGCTGAAGGGACCTGCATCATTTCGTCCAATTCCAGAACGAAATGCGAAATGCTGGAGTTATTGCCAATCCGTAACCACCACAGTGCCTGCGCCCATGCTGCTCCATTCCCAATAAAAAATTGCGTGGAGTCGGGAGGATTGGTGGAAGCGGTTTTCGAATAATTCACGCTGCCCCCTCCTGAACAGGTATCGCAGGACTGCCATCCCGACATCTGATTCAGATTGTTATAGACCTTCGCATAAGAGGGAATAGAAGAAGCCGTCGTGGAAGAAGCCGGTGTGGAAGAAGTTGAGGTCGAAGAAGTCGTCGTCGTTGGAGGTGTCGTGGTGGTAGTGTTGGTCGAAGTCGTGGAAGTTGTCGAACTCACGGTGATCCAGTAAGAATTTTTGCTTACGTTGCCGGCGGAATCCCAGGATTGCACGGTGATATGGTGGTGACCCGCCGACATTGCCAAAGAAGTGTTCAGCTGATTCGTGTAAGTTTTATAGACTGCCTGATAATCCACATAAATATAAATCGCGGTTGCATTGGAGCTTGTGGCGGAGAATTGGACCGGAGACGCTACGGTTGAGCCGCTCACCGGAGAACTTACAGAGATACTCGCGGAGGCCGCCGAAGAGAAGCTAACGGCAAAGGAGAGTACGGCCGCTGCCAAAAACGTTTTTATCATTAAGTCCTCTTAGAATTGTTTTTCAGGATGAACGCTAAATGGGCATCTACTCTGGTGATATAGAGTGAGCGCACTAGCTGAATTCAGAGATAAACCCGAGAGGTATTAGAGCGTGTTAAGAGCGCGCGCAAGCGGTTGAAACCGGGCCCCGCAAATCTTCTCCGGACGCTTTTTCAAGCAGAGCTGGCGCATGTTGGCGCGAGGCGCAGAGGTCCACTTTTCTGCGCCCTTGATGTCCTTTAACGCATCTACATAGGTAAGAAATGAGAGGAAATAATGAAGCTCCTTGCGACATTGATTGTATTGAGTGGTTTGGGTTTTGCGCAATCGCAGCCATCGAATGCTGCACCGGCGCAGGCAACGAACGCGCCGCAAGCGCAGACATCGAGTAGCGCGCAACTGGCGGTCCGACCGGGAAATTACGATGCCGGCGAACAGCGGGTCATCAAAGAAGTGCGGCATGAGCTGGTGATGCTGCCTTATTATTCCATCTTCGACGATCTCGAATTCCAGGTAAGCGGTAACACCGTCACCTTGCTGGGCAATGTGACGCGCCCCACCCTGAAATCCGATGCAGAGAATGTGGTGAAGAAGATCGAAGGCGTGGACCAGGTGGTCAACAAGATCAACGTTCTCCCGCTTTCGCCGATGGACGATCAGATCCGCTTGCGCGAAGCGCGCGCGATCTATAACCAATCCAGCCTGACCAAGTATTCCATGTCCGCGGTGCCGTCGATCCACATTATCGTGAACAATGGTCACGTAACGTTGAAAGGCGTAGTGGACAATCCGAGCGATAAGAACCTGGCGAACATCGCCGCAAATGGCGTACCGGGAGTTTTCTCCGTGGACAACCAGCTCCAGGTGGTGAATACGACTGAAGCGATGAAATAAAACCTGAACCAGACGCGGGTGTGGCTATCCGCAATTCGGAATTCAGCGGCACGACCAAAAAGGTCGTGCCTTTTTATTTGTCAAAGCATTATTCTGGCGGGGGATTTTTCTGTGAGGACCTATGCACCCTGTTCTGCGATATCTCATGCTGCTGGCGCTGGTGGTTTGGGTGGGAGGGATCATATTCTTCTCCTTTGGGGTAGCGCCGGTGCTGTTTGCAGTGCTGCCGTCCACGGCATGGGCGGGAGCCGTCATAAACCGGTCGTTAACCATCCTGCATTGGATGGGGCTGGTTTCAGGGGCGGTCTTTCTGCTCTGTTCGATTTTCTTCAGTAGACGTTCGCGTATGGCCGTTGGGCTAGTAATGCTGATGATGGCGCTCACCGGGATTTCGCAGTTCGGGGTGATTCCACGCATGGAGCCATTGCGGAGCAGCCTCCATCCTGCGGCGGTTGCCGCTGCCCCGGCCGGTCAGGAACATGATAAGGCCCAGGCCAATGCCGAGGCGGAATTTAACCGGCTGCATCAGCTTTCAGTGGGTATGGAAGCGGCAACATTATTTTGCGGGCTGCTGGCGCTGGGCAGCCTCTCCCGGAACGCCTGGGGTTTGGACTGAATTGCCAGGCGCTTCTCCGATGAATGTGCGCCAGGCCGCCTGCAATGGTATCCTCCTTAGTCGTTGCCAGTACGAGTGACAGTGCGGATCCTTCATGAACAAAGTCTTCCAGAATGCCGATGAGGCGATTTTTGATATTCAGGATGGGGCCACCGTCATGGTAGGGGGCTTCGGATTGTGCGGTATCCCGGAAAACCTTATTGCCGCCATGGTACGCAAGGCCCCCAAGGAGCTGACCACGATCAGCAATAACGTCGGGGTGGACCATTTCGGGCTGGGGCTGTTGCTCGAGGCGGGGCTTATTAAGAAGCATATTGGCACCTACGTTGGCGAGAACAAGTTTCTGGAAAATCTTGTGCTCAGCGGCAAGATCGATTTGGAGTTGAATCCGCAAGGGACATTTGCGGAGCGCATCCGGGCCGGCGGAGCGGGCATTCCGGCGTTCTTCACCCCGACCGGAGTGGGGACAATCATTGCCCAGCGAAAAGAGACGCGAGAATTTGAGGGACGCACCTATGTGATGGAGCGCGGGCTCAAGGCCGACTTTGCCCTTATCAAGGCATGGAAGGGCGATAAATGGGGCAATCTTGTCTATCGCAAGACCGCCCGCAATTTTAATCCGATGATGGCCACTGCCGCCCGGGTTACGATTGCAGAGGTGGAGCATCTGGTTGAAGTAGGCGAGCTCGCGCCGGACGAGGTGATGACGCCCAGCATTTACGTAAAGCGCATCTTCCAGGGTGGAAATTACGAAAAGCGCATTGAGCGCAGGACGGTGCGCAAGGCCTCCCTTTAAAATTATTTCTTTGCTATCCGTGATGACACAGGTGGGTAAAGTACCAGACGAAGCCGATGCTCAGGAAAAGCCCAAATCCGGCGAAGATCACGGCAATCAAAGACAAAGTCCGGTCAGTCGGCGAAACCTTCTTCCGCAGCAGGCACCAAGCGCCCACAATCGCCTCTACTATTCCCAGGAGGGCGGCAACTTTGCGGTTCTCGCAATAAGTATGGATCGAGGCGGGAAACAGAGTGAGCGAGAAGAACGAGAGGGCAAGGCACAACAGGACAAAAAGAGAGGCAGATTTTTCCGAGCGCTGCACTACACAGGAATGTAACAGATCATGTCCACTACACCGAAACCCGATAAGCAGAAAGACATGGAAAAGCGGGACCGCATCGTCAAGCGCGTGGCGCGCGAGCTGCGCGATGGCTTCAATGTAAATCTGGGCATCGGCATGCCCACGCTGGTGGCCAACCACGTGCCTCCGGGCATGGAAGTGGTGCTGCAAAGCGAGAACGGAATGCTGGGCGTTGGCCCATATCCCTTGGAAGGCAGGGAAGATCCGGACCTGATCAATGCCGGCAAGGAGACTGTCACCGAGCTTCCCGGAACGGCTTATTTTTCAAGCGCCGATTCCTTTGCCATGATCCGGGGCGGACATATCGACCTTAGCGTGCTGGGCGCAATGGAGGTGGATGAGCAGGGCAACCTCGCCAACTGGATGATTCCCGGCAAGATGGTCAAAGGCATGGGTGGCGCGATGGACCTGGTGGCCGGCGCGCGCCGCGTGGTCGTTGCCATGGAGCACACCACGCGAGAAGGCCAGCCCAAGATACTGAAGCATTGCACGCTGCCGCTGACCGGGGTAAAGGTGGTGGACACCATCGTGACAGAGATGGCCTATATTCGCGTGACCTCTGAAGGGCTGGTGTTGCAGGAGATCGCCGCCGGACTCACCGCGGAAGAGGTACAGCGGGCCACCGAGGCGCGACTGATCGTTGCGCCTGATCTAAAAGAGATGGCCTGCTGATTTCCAGCAAGTTGCTTGGCCAGCAAGTCACTTCGCGCTTATCCCAACCGTCTCTCTGGCCTTATGCCGCCCCATCATCTCCAATTCCCGCAGCGACTTTTCATAAGGCGCTTTGGCCACGCCGTACTCGGTGATGATCGCGGAAACATAACGGTGTGGGGTCACATCGAAGGCTGGATTCTCCACCCTCGCTCCATCGGGCGCAACCTGCTTTCCCGCCAGATGCGTGACCTCTCGTGAAGATCGTTGCTCGATCGGGATATGGTCGCCGTCCGGAGTCGCCAGATCGATGGTGGACAAAGGGGCCGCCACATAAAAAGGGATGTTGTGTTCCCTGGCGAGCACCGCCACGGTATAGGTCCCAACCTTGTTGGCAACATCGCCATTGGCGGCAATGCGATCGGCCCCAACCACTACCGCCTGGATCTTGCCCTGCCGCATCATCGCCCCAGACATGTTGTCGGAGATGATGGTGGTGGGGATGCCGTCCTGCATCAGCTCCCACGCGGTCAGGCGGGAGCCTTGCAGGAAGGGCCGGGTTTCGTCGGCGAAGACCTGGATCTTCTTGCCCGCTTCCACGGCTGCGCGAATTACCCCCAGGGCAGTGCCATAGCCGCAGGTGGCAAGCGCGCCCGCATTGCAATGGGTAAGCACTGTGCCGGAGGCGGGCAGAAGCACCGCTCCATGGCGTCCCATGGCTTCACACGCCGCGATATCTTCCACGTACATGCGCTGGGCCTCTTCGATGAGTCCTTGCTTCAAATCGGCCACCGGCCGGGATGAGAGCTCGGCAAACTTGTTCCTCATGCGCTCAATGGCCCAGAACAGATTGACCGCCGTCGGACGAGTTTCGGCAAGGGTGTGGCAGATTTCGTCAAATTTGGGGCGTAGCTCCGCTACCGAGCCGGCCTTGGCATCGCGTACGCCTAATGCCACTCCCATAGCAGCAGTCACGCCGATCGCAGGCGCGCCGCGCACGATCATCTCCTTGATGGCCTTTGCCACCGACTGATAATCCGGGCAGGTGACGTAAAGCTCCTCGGTCGGCAGCTTTGTCTGATCGATCAGCCGGACCCCTTGTTCAGTCCATTCCAGTGTTTTAATCATTTTTTTCTTTTTCTAAACCGTCGAGGCCAGATGTTTCAGCCGTAGATGTTCTTCCCGCACCTCGGCAGCCATAAAAATGCTTGCGAACTCGACGCCCGCTGCCGCCCGCTCCACCTGGGGACGTCCCCCGGCCTCTTCCCGCTCGACCAGGCAAACGACCCCGGCGATCTGAAAGCCGGATTCGCGCGCCGCTTCGATCGCCTGAATGGTGGAAGAGCCGGTGGTGCAAACGTCATCGACGATTACCACCCGCGCCCCGCGAGCGCGGAAGCCTTCGATCCGCTGGCCGGTGCCGTGCTCTTTTTCTTTTTTACGCACCAGGAAGCCATGGATCAGAGAGCTATTCGCGTCCGCCGTCCCGGAACGAGACGAGGAACGGGCCTGCGCCTCCTGGGCGGTGAGCAGCGAGACCGCGGTCACAATGGGGTCCGCGCCCATTGACATTCCTCCCAGCGCCTCAGGCCTCCAACCTTTCTCCCGTATGAGATCGAGGACGACGCGGCCGGTAAGGCGCGCTCCCTCGGCATGAAGCGTGGTAGTGCGGCAATCGATGTAGTAATCGCTTCTGCCGCCGGAAGAAAGCTTGAATTCGCCAAGACGGAGAGAACGCTCGGCCAGCAACTGCAGCAACTGCCCGCGCGGGGTGTGGTGATGGTCTGTAGTCATGCAGCGAGAGTGGATCTACTAGCATGATACATCAGCCATTGGCGCTATTATGGCAGCGGTGTATTGGACGAGTTGCGTATGGGCCACGCGAAAGCCTGTATCGCCTTGGGTCTATTGAGTTGAAACTTTGAGGATGCGTACCTCGGGCATTTGCCGGTCCCAGTCGGCGCTGATGTGCTCAAAGGTAAGCCGGAACTCGCGGCCCTGCCCGGCGCGCAGCGGGGCGTTTTTGAGCGAGGCGGTATCGATGTAGGGCTGGCGGGCGGTAATCGCCATTAGGGGCTGGCTGTCATTCTGGACCACCTGCCCCAATGAGTTTTTGAAGGCGACCTGCACGGTGATGCCGTTCACCGTCTTCTCGCCATTGTTCTTGACGGCCCCTTCAAGATAGGTCACTTCCTGGCCGGCGAAGTTCTCGGCGGTGCTCAGTGCCAGGTCACTGATCGCAAGATTTGCTGCATAAGGGTCAGGTGCGGAATTTGGCTTCTGCTCCCCGTTGCGCGTGGTCAGGAAAAAGACCAAGCCGAGCACGATCAGAATTGCGGCTGCGCCGATCGCAATCGGTCCCCAGGGAGTCTCGCTCTCGTGCTTTGGTGTTCTTCTTGCATAACGTGAAATGCCAAGAGGCGAGTTCATGGGCAGATTCTACCCCCACATTCTCTGCAATGCGCGTGAATATTGCTGCCCTTGTATAGACACCGGATACGCCCGCTCCGTCTCGCCGGTCAGCTGCGCGGCTCCGGACCAAACTCGCTGTGGCGTCGGCTGTAGAAGCGGTAGATGACGAGACCGACGATCAGCCATCCAAAGAAGCGCAGCCAGGTAAGGATGGGCAGCCCGGCCATGAGCAGTGCGCAGAAGATCACGCTCAGTACAGGCGCCACAATGCCGCCGGGAGAGCGAAAGCCGCGATGCCTCTCCGGCTCGCGGTACCGCAGGATAATTACACCGATCGAGACCAGCACAAAGGCGAAGAGCGTCCCAATATTGGAGAGGTCGGCGGCGGTGCCGATGTCGAGCACGCCTGCCGGAATGGCGACCAGAAATCCTGCCATCCAGGTGGAAAACGCCGGAGTACGAAAGCGGGGATGCACATGGCTGAACAGCTTGGGTAATAGCCCATCGCGTGACATGGCGAACCATACCCGCGCCTGCCCCAGCTGGAAGACGAGGATGGAAGAGATCATCCCCATCAGCGCTCCGAAGAGCACCGCCAGGCGGATCCAGTGCAGCGAGTGCGCGCCGGGCAGCAGAGAGAGCTTCTTCAACGCATTCACTACCGGAGCGGCATCGGTGGCCACCGACTGCCAGGGCACCAGCCCGGTAAGGACCACTGCAACCCCGATGTAGAGCACAGTACAGACAATAAGGGTGGCAATGATGCCGATGGGAAGGTCGCGCTGCGGATTCTTGGCCTCCTCGGCCGCGGTGGATACTGAATCGAAGCCGATATAGGTAAAGAAGATCACCGCGCCGCCGGTAAGCACGCCCGACCATCCGTTGGGATAAAACGGATGGAAATTCTCCGGATGGACGTAATGCGCTCCGGCGGTAATAAAGGCAAGGATGGCGGCAATCTTCAGGATGACCATCACGTTGTTGGTCTCCGCCGATTCGCGAATGCCGCGCACCAGCACGACGGTGATGATCATCACGATCAGGAATGCGGGAATGTTGAAGCCGAAGTGCCAGCCGGGATTGTAGATAGTGTTTCCTGCCAGGTCGGTCAGTCCCCCCGGCAGGTACGACGGAGAAATCCATCGCGCTGAGGGATGAACTCCAAACCAGTCGAAGAGATCTACAAAGTGGGCGGAAAAGCCGATGCATACGGCGATATTGCTGACCGCGTATTCCAGGATCAGGTCCCATCCGATGATCCAGGCGATGAGCTCGCCCATGGTCGCGTAGGTGTAGGTGTAGGCGCTGCCGGCGATGGGGATCATCGACGCAAGCTCGGCATAACAAAGCCCGGTAAAGGCGCAGACGATGGCGACCAATACCAGCGAGACCGCCAGGGCGGGCCCCGCGCCGGGACGTCCGAAGCTGGTGGTGTGGTGAATCAGATAATCGAGCAGCGGCGCATTGACGATCGAAGGGCTGTCGAATTTCTGCCCGCCGATCGCCGTTCCAATTACGGTGAAGATACCCGAGCCGATTACAGCGCCGATGCCAAGCGCCGTCAATGAGACCGGCCCAAGCGTCTTCTTGAGCCGTGTCTCCGGATTTTCCGATTCGCTGATCAGCTTATCGATGGATTTCCGGGCGAAGAGCTGGTTGCGAGGAGCATTCCTCAATGGCGCGGTGGTCAATGGCATTGCCCAAGTTTCATGGTGAGAGTCTTACGTTGCAAGACAATTTTGCCGCTCGATCAAGAGGCTCGATCAAGAGGAAAGAGCAGCTCCAGGCAGTCCTGCCAGAGGACTGCCTGGAAGCCTAAACTCGAACCCGCAAAAGAGGACTGCTTTACCGCTTACTCTGTCCGCGAGAGGCCTTTTTCACTTTGCGCTTCGCCGAGCCGCGTGGCGTAGTACGCCTGGCTTTCGGAGTGGCCTTCTTGCGGGCCGCGCGTTTGGTTTTTTTACGCTCTTCTTTGCTGAGTGACTTTGTATTTGCCATTCTTCTTCTCTTATGCCTTTTCTAGTTGTGCGAATTTTTCCACTAACTTCTTCAATCCGAACTGCGGGAATTGTACCGTAATCTTCGCCTCTTCACCCTCTCCCTCGCGTTTATAGACTGTGCCCTCGCCATATTTGGGATGGCGTACGCGCTGTCCGGGACGGAAGCCGCGTTTCCCGGTCGGCTCCGGCAGATCTACTTTCGGGCGGGAGAACTTCTTGCCGCGCGAGGCAAAGAACTCGGCGATGTTGTCGATGGAATTGGCTGAGTTGCTGTAGGAAGAAACCTTCCGGGCGGAGTAGTTCTTCTCTTTGGCCGCCGGTCCGGCAGTGCGGGGGCGAGCGGATGCGCTCTGGTCTTCATCTTCGTAGCGGTAGTGCGCGGATTCGCCGTAATCGCCATAGCCGCCAACATTGTGCGCCGCCGCCCTGCTCTGCGACTGCTTCCCGCCTATCTCCTCCAGCAACTGCGGCGGGACCTCCTCCAGGAAACGCGAAGCAATGCTCTGCTCCGGAAGATCGTTGCCATAGCGGCGGCGATACCGTGCCCGGGTAAGCACCAGGGCATCCATGGCGCGGGTCATCCCCACATAGCAGAGGCGCCGCTCTTCTTCGAGCTCTTCCGGGTTCATCAAGGTGCGCGAATGAGGAAACAGCCCTTCCTCCATCCCCACCAGAAAGACCAGGGGGAACTCCAGGCCTTTAGCGGCGTGCAGTGTCATGAGCGTGATGCGTGAATCGGCGCTGTACTGGTCGGTATCGCTCACCAGCGCCGCATGATCGAGAAACTCGTTCAAACTCTCGCCGCGATCGCGGGCGTCGCGCGCCGCATTTACCAGCTCCTGGATGTTTTCTATTCGCGACAAGGACTCGGGCGTGGCCTCTTCTTCGAGCTGCTTCACGTAGCCGCTGCGGTCGCTGATAAATTTGATCACCTCCGGCAGCGTTGCCGGTCCACCCGGAGCACGAAAGCCTTCGGGAGCGGGTTCTTGCTGTGCGGACGCCGCAGCCAGGATCTCCGGGTCTTCCGGCCCCGGATCGCCGGCAAAGAGCGACTGTTGCTCGTCGTCATTGGCGCCGAAGCCGAAGCTGGTCTCATCATCTTCTGCATCTTCGGCGGGGGCCTCGGCGATGTTGTCTCGCTCGCTTATTTCATCAGCGTCTGGTGCAGGTGCCGCGGCATCCTGCGCCAGCTTCTCGGTGAAGGCGCCAAACAGCATGGCTCGGGCATCGTCGATCAATTGCTTGAAGCCGGCCAGAGCGGCGCAGGCGCGGGGCGGGAGCAGCTTTTGCTCGATCGCAGAATCCATTGCCGCCCAAACCGAAAGATTGGTTTCCAGCGCCAGACGCTCGACCTCGCCCAGGGTCTTGTCCCCGATTCCGCGAGGAGGCTTGTTGACGATGCGCGAAAAGGCGGCGTAGTCCTGGGGATTGTTCACCAGCTTCAAATAGGAAATCATGTCCTTGATTTCCGAGCGGTCATAGAAGGAGAAGCCGCCTACCACCTGATATTTGAGCGAATAGCGGCGCAATGCCTCTTCAAAAAGACGCGATTGAGAGTTGGTGCGATAGAGCACCGCAGCTTTTTTCGGTCCTTCTTCCTGGGCCGCGGTTTGAAGATAGCGGGCGATGGAGTCAGCGGCAAATAGCGCCTCATTCTCCCCGTCCGGCGCTTCGTAGTAGCCGATTTTTGCGCCGCCCTGGCGTGAGGTCCAGAGGTTCTTGCCTTTGCGCTGGCGGTTGTTTCCAACTACCGCGGAGGCGGCTTCGAGGATGATCTGGGTGGAGCGGTAGTTCTGTTCCAGGCGGATCACCTGGGCGTCGGGAAAGTCGCGTTCAAACTCCAGGATGTTGCGAATGTCCGCGCCGCGCCAGGAGTAGATGGACTGGTCCTCGTCGCCCACCACGCAGACGTTGTGGTGCTCGCCCGCCAGCAGCTTCATAAGCTCATACTGCGGGCGGTTAGTATCCTGGTATTCGTCGATCAGGATGTAGCGGTAGCGCTGGTTATATCGCTGGCGCACCTCGGCGGAGCTCTTGAGCAGGCGCACCGTCTCAAGCAGCAGATCGTCAAAATCCATGGCATTGGCCTTGCGCAGCTCCTGCCGGTATATCTCGTAGATGTGGGCGATGCGCTCGGTTTTAGGGTCGCGCGATTGCAGGTAGGTCTCCTGCGGATCGAGCATGTGGTTCTTGGCCCAGGAGATGCGCGCCAGCACGGTGCGCGGGGTAAGCTGCTTGTCGTCGATGCCCAGACGCTTCATCGCCGCCTTTGCCAGGGACTGCTGGTCGGCTTCGTCGTAGATGGCAAAGTCGCGCGTCAGCCCCTGCTTGCCGATGCGCAATGCTTCAATATCGCGCCGCAGCACGCGCACGCAGAAGGAGTGGAAGGTGGCGATCAGCGGCTTGCGCAACAGGCGGCTCCCAATGATGCGGTCCACTCGCTCGCCCATCTCCGCCGAGGCTTTGTTGGTGAAGGTCACCGCCAGGATCGAATCCGGCTCAACCCCGGCATTCTCGATGAGGTTGGCGATGCGATAGGTGATCACACGCGTCTTGCCCGACCCGGCGCCGGCCAGGATGAGGACCGGCCCATCGATAATTTCAGCGGCCTGTCGCTGTTGCGGATTGAGTTTTTCGAGAAGCAGAGGTCAATTCCAAGGTCAGAAACTTATTATTAGTTTAACAAGAAGAGCAGGATCCAATTCGCGACAGCGGAGAGGCGGAAGAAGGTCTGCGGATTTGCGAATCGCTCTTACGAACTGCGCAGAGCTGCGCACTCCGCGCAGGGGCATTGCCGCCGCAAATAGTCCCAGGAGTAAATTCCGGTGGAGTGTCCATCGTTCCATTTGAAGGCAATCGCATACTTGCCCACGGGAGTGACTTCGATGGGTCGCGCCGGCTCCTTGTACATGGGCAGCGCTCCAGGTTTAGACTTGGGGGGAACTCCGGCCTTTCGTCCTGTCTGCCCGCGTTCCTCGTCGCAGGTGGCGCAAGGACAGGCATCGCGCAGCCAGGGAAAGGTGTAGGCGCTCTTGTGACCGTCTTTCCAGTCGATCTCCATCCCAGTGCCAGCCGTTTTGTTCACTCGGACCGACTTGGGGTCGGTGGCATTGGGATCGGCAAAGCGCCGCTCTTCCTCCAGCCGCACGCTTTTCATCTGCTCGGCTGACGCCATTTTTAGAGGCTCGTGGCTCATTCCTCTTCAAGTGTATCCCATGGATGGAAGGAGTTGAGCGGATCTGCTGCTGCATCCAGTTCAGGCGGGGAGCTGTACCGGAGTTGCCTAAGCTGCTGATTTTGAATACAATAAACCTTTCAGTATTCATTGTTTTTCATTCCAGATAGTAAGCCTTCCTGAAGTCCCCTTCTGAAGCAGCTATCGAGACCAGATTTGGAGTTTTTATGGCACGCGTATGCGATATGTGCGGCAAAGGGCCGCAATTTGGAAACAACATCAGTCACGCCCACAATGTGAGCAAGCGGCGCTGGAACGTAAACTTGCGCACGGTGCGCGCTATCGTGAACGGCGCCAGCCAGCGCGTCCGCGTTTGCACCACTTGCCTGCGCAGCGGAAAAATCAAGAAGGCGGTCCGCGTTCCCGCGAAAGCCTCCTGATTCAGGACGTTTCAAAGCTCAGTCCAAGCCTCCTTCGCTTATGCGTTGGAGGCTTTTGATTTTTTGCCCAGAGTCTTGCCTGCCGATTTCCCTCTACCTGGATTTCCCTCTACCTGTTGGACGGCATCTGCTCTGCAATTTCCAGAGAAATTATGGGAGGCGAGTGCCTCGAAAAGCTGGGATAGGTCACCCATGTGTACATCTGACGATCCGGGTAGAGTCATCAAATTTATAGCACCCAAATTCTATACAAATCAGAACTGGAGAGAGGCAGGGAACGCTCTCTCATAACCTTGTACAAAGGTGGTTCTTACAACAGGAGTTCAGAGAATGAAGAAATTTTGGATGGTTCCGTCGATTTTCGTGCTTTCACTCGGAGTGGCAGCTTCCCAGACCGCCGGATCGAGCAGCTCGGCAGGCACAACTGCGGGAAGCGCAGGCGTATTGCAGGGGGCTACTACCGGAGCGGCGGGCGGATCGCTCTCCTCCGGCACAGGCTCCCAAACCTCGGGTACGACCGGCGCGACTACGCCCGGTACTACAACGAACAGCATGGAGACAGGCGCTGCTTCGGCAACCACAGGAACTACTTCGACGACGGGACGGAATGCCTCTTCGGGCAGCGCTGCCCAGCCGATCGGCGCCAATCCGGCCGCAACATCCCCGACTTCCAGCACGGGCACGGTTGGAGGCACATCCGGGGTCAACACCGGAACTTCCCCGAGGAGCACTGCGATCAACCCCACCACGGCCAACGGCTCTTATACCGGACCGACAGCCGCCGGATCGGGTGTGACCCCCACTGTGGTTGCTCCTCCGGCTGTAAGCGGTAACGCTTCAGCGAATGGAGTGGGCAGCAATAATCCGACCCTTACCACCAGCGGTAGCATGACAGCCGCCGGCAACACACCGGCAGCGAACAATACTGCCGGGACCACTACCGCCGCACCCAGCAATATGGGCGTGAATGGCACCGCAACTGCTCCAAGCAATACCGCTGCCACTCCTGGCGTAAGCGGCACGACTGGAGCAACCGGCGCCAACACCATCGGCGCGACCACCACTGCGACGCCGGGAAGTAACAGCACCGGAGCAGCAACCATCCCCCGATAAACTTATTAAAAGCTGACTTAAAAACCCTTCCAATGCGGAAGGGTTTTGTTTTAGGCTGCCTTGTCCG
>CAZONJ010000042.1:0-26479 GCA_964581225.1 uncultured Terriglobales bacterium
TCGCACTCTACCGCTGAGTTACTCCCGCTCAGAGCAAATTCAATTATAACCAAGCGCGGGAAGGCGGGCAATTCTACCGCATTTCCCGCAATGTCTTAAATGCCATAGCCCCGGCCTGCGATCGCGTCTTAATGCTGACCACGATACTCCCGCGCCTTGCACCCTCCCTGCCTTATCTTTGCCCCAATGCTACGGTGCTCTTCTCTTTCATGGCAATGAAGGCCTTGCGGGCGGCGGTAATCGTCCTCTCAATCTCTTCTTCGCCATGGGCCGTGCTTAAGAAGGCGGCCTCGAACTGAGACGGCGGCAGGTAAATCCCCGCATCGAGCATGGCGCGATGGAAGGCCGCGAACGCCGCTGTATCGCATTTGGCGGCATCGTCCCAGTTGCGCACCGGCGAAGGGTTGAAGAACCAGGTAAACATCGATCCTACCCGGTTGAAGGTGACTGCAATCTCCGCTTCGCGGGCGGCGGCCGCTACCCCATTCGCGACTAACACCGACTTGCGCTCCAGCTCGGCGTAGATTTCCTTTTCCTGCGCCCGCAATCGCTGCAGCGTGGCAATGCCGGCAGCCATCGCCAGAGGATTTCCGCTCAGCGTGCCTGCCTGGTACATCGGCCCCAGCGGCGCGACCATCTCCATGATCTCCGCCTTGCCCCCGTAGGCGCCGACCGGCAGGCCTCCACCGATGATTTTGCCCAGGCAGGTGAGGTCCGGAGTAATTCCGTATATCTGTTGTGCTCCGCCGAGGGCGACGCGGAAGCCGGTCATTACCTCGTCGAAGATAAGCACGCTCGCGTCCTGCCGGGTAAGCTCGCGGAGCGCTTGCAGGTAATTTGGCTGGGGTTCCACGCATCCCATATTGCCCACAATCGGCTCGACAATCACGCAGGCAATCTGCCGCGGATATTTTGTAAAAGCCTGCTGCAGCGCGTCCACATCGTTAAACGGCAATGCCAGGGTAAACTGCGCCAGCTCTTCGATTACCCCCGCCGAGCCCGGAATCCCCAGCGTTGCCACACCCGAGCCGGCCTTCACCAGCAGGGAATCGGCGTGGCCGTGATAGCAACCTTCAAATTTGACGATGTATTTACGCTGCGTATAGGCGCGGGCCAGGCGGATGGCGGACATCGTTGCCTCGGTGCCGGAGCTGACAAAGCGCAGCTTCTGGACCGAAGGAAAGGCCTCGATCACCAGCTCCGCAAGCTCAAGCTCGGAGACCGTGGACGCGCCGAAGCTGGAGCTGTTGGCTGCCGCCTTCTGGATGGCGCTGACCACCTCGGGATCGGCGTGGCCCAGAATCATCGGCCCCCATGAGCCTACGTAATCGATGTACTCATTGCCGTCCTCGTCCCAAAGGTATGCCCCCTGGCCGCGGACGATGAACGGCGGGTCGCCACCTACGGCGCGGAAGGCCCTTACCGGGGAATCGACTCCTCCGGGAATAATGCGCTCGGCGCGCCGCTGCAGCTTGCGCGAAATATCGGTCTTGCGTGACATAACGATGTAAGTATCGCTTCTGCGCCTCCAGCGCGCTTTCACGAGAGACACCGGCCGGCTGTTAAAATCTTATCAGCATGATCCTTCCGTTTGTCCGCGAGCTGTTGGCGGACGTGGAAAAAACCTCAGCATTCCAGCGCGCGGCTGCCCACCTGAAAGGCCATGCGGGGCGCAGTCGTGTCTCCGGACTTACGCCTTCGGCCAAGGCGCTCCATTTTCCCCTGCTGCAACGGGCGTCAAGCCTGCCGGTTTTTATCGTAGTCACCGACAATCGCGCCGCTGAAGAGCTGCTTCCGGCGCTGCAATCCTTTTGCGAGCTTACCGGAGCGGTCGATCCCAGATCGGTGATCAAACTGCCCGCCCATGACGTGCTGCCGTTTGAAAACCTCTCGCCTCACCCTGAAATCCTGGAGGAGCGGGCCACCGCGTTGTGGAAGATGGTGAGCGGCGCGGCCGCCATCGTGATTGCTCCGATGGAAGCGGCCTCCATGCTCATGCGCGCGCCGGAGTTTTATGCCGACCTGGCCCGCATTCTCCGCAAGGGAGAGAGCATCGATGCCGAGGCCCTTACCCAGCACCTGAATACGGTGGGCTACACCAAAACCGATGTGGTCGATATGCCCGGCGAATACGCCTCGCGGGGCGGGATTCTCGACGTCTATCCGCCGGAAGCCGATCGCCCTCTTCGCGTCGAATTTTTTGGCGACGAGATCGAGAGCATTCGCAAATTCGATCCTGCCTCGCAGCGCTCCGCCGGCGCGGTGGATGAAGCTGTCCTGCTGCCGCTTACCGAGACTCCCGTAAATGAGAGCGTGCTGGCGGCAATCCATGCCCGGCTCTCAGGCGCGCGGCTCTCCGGATCGCGGGAAGAGGTCATGCAAGCGGTAGAAGCGAGCGGCGTGACTGTATTTCCCGGCTGGGAATTCTATGCGCCGGTCGCCGGGGCGCAGCATTCCTTATTCGATCTGCTGCCCAATGCCCTGGTGCTGGTGGATGAGCCCTCGGCGGTCTTGAAGAAGAATGACGAATGGTGGGAGAAAGTCCAGGACCGCCACGAACGCAGTGGGATCGGATCGCTGGTCCGTCCTGAAGAGCTTTACCTTCCGCCCGATGACTGGCGCCACCTCATCGCAAAATTGCCCGGCTTGGAGATCGAGCAGCTGGGGATTGAGAGTGCAGGCGAAGACCACATCATCTTCCATTCGCAGCCTTCCACCCGCTTCCACGGCGCGGTGCCGGCGATGATTGAAGAGGTAAAGAAGCTCACGGCGGCCAACAAGCGCGTACTGTTCACGGCTTCGAATGCGGGCGAGCTGGAGCGGCTGGGCGACATTTTCACGGAGTACAACGTGCCCTTTCGTATGGGCAGCCGCACTCCGGTAGCGGGAAGCGAAAACTACCTGGACGAGAGCTCCTACTTTTCCGGCGACCTGAGCACCACCACCATCGTAAAGGCCGTCGTCCGCCATGGGCTGGTATTGCCGGAGGCCAACCTGGTGCTCTTTGGCGCCCAAGACCTGTTCGACGATTCCGAGCTGGTCGTCAATCGGCCGCTGCGGCAAAAGTCCAAAGTCTCCGCCTTTCTCTCCGACTTTCGCGACCTGGTGATCGGCGATTACGTCGTCCATGTCGAGCACGGCATAGGCCAGTATCAGGGGTTGAAAGAGATCGCCCAGGGCGATTCCACCGGAGAATTCATGGTGCTGGAGTTTGCCGAAGGGGCCAAGCTTTATGTTCCGCTGACCCGGCTTGACCTCATCCAGAAATACCGCTCCACCGAGGGCGCGCGGCCGTTGCTTAGCCGCCTCGGCAGCCAGCAATGGGCTAAGACCAAAGCGCGGGTAAAGAAAGCCATGCGCGATATGGCGGACGAGCTGCTGAAGCTCTATGCGGAGCGCAAGACAGCGGTGGGGAACGCCTACTCCCCTGATAATCAGTGGCAGCGCGAGTTTGAGGATGCCTTCGATTACAACGAGACCGAGGACCAGCTCTCCGCGATTGCGGACATCAAGCGCGACATGGAGTCTCCAACCCCGATGGACCGGCTGCTGTGCGGAGATGTCGGCTATGGCAAAACCGAGGTCGCAATGCGCGCCGCCTTCAAAGCCGTGCAGGATGGAAAACAGGTTGCGGTGCTCGCCCCTACCACCGTTCTCGCCTTCCAGCATCTGCAAAGTTTTAGGCAGCGCTTCGCGGCGTTTCCGGTGAACGTGGATATGATCAGCCGCTTCCGCAACGCTAAAGAGCAGAAGGAGATTGTAGAAAAGGTCGAGCAGGGCAAGGTGGACATTCTTATTGGGACGCACCGCATCCTCTCGCAGGACATCAAATTTCCCGATCTGGGGCTGCTGATCGTCGATGAAGAGCAGCGCTTTGGAGTGCGTCACAAAGAAAGGCTCAAGCAGCTCAAGAAAGAAGTGGACGTCCTTACCATGTCGGCGACCCCGATCCCGCGGACGCTCCACATGTCGCTGGTCGGCCTGCGCGATATGAGCGTGATTGAGACCCCTCCCAAGGACCGCATGGCGATTCAAACCGTGGTCGCCGGCTTCGATGAAAAGCTGATCAAGTCGGCGATTGAGTATGAGCTGGAGCGCGGCGGCCAAGCGTATTTTGTCCACAACCGCGTGGAGAGCATCTACGAGATCGCTGCCAAAATCCGGGAACTGGTCCCGCAGGCCCGCGTGATTGTAGGCCACGGACAGATTGCCGAAGGAGAGCTCGAGAAAGCGATGCTCGCTTTTATCCGGCATGAGGCGGACGTGCTGGTCGCGACCACCATCATCGAGAACGGCCTCGATATTCCCCTGTGCAATACCATTCTCATCAATCGCGCCGATCGCCACGGATTGTCTGAGCTTTACCAGTTGCGCGGGCGCGTTGGACGCTCCAACCGCCGGGCTTATGCCTATCTGCTGGTGCCCGCCGAGCAGGAGATCACGCCCATTGCGCGCCGTCGATTGGCCGCTCTGAAGGAATTTTCCGACCTGGGCGCCGGGTTTAAGATTGCCGCCCTCGATCTGGAACTGCGGGGCGCGGGAAACCTGCTGGGCGGCGAGCAGAGCGGACAGATCGAGGCGGTCGGCTTCGAGATGTATACCACGATGCTGGAGCGCACTATCCGTGAGCTGAAAGGGGAAGAAGAGGCGACGCGCACTCCCACGCAGTTGAATGTTGCCTTCAACCTGCGTATCCCCAATGATTACATCGCCGAAGAAAACCAGCGCCTGCGCATGTACAAGCGTATTGCCGGAATCGAAAACGAAGCCCAGATGGAAGATGTCCGGGCCGAGCTTACCGACCGTTATGGATCTTTGCCTACTCCAGTCCGCAACCTGCTGGATGCGGCCGGCCTGAAGATTTTAGCGGAGCGGGTTGGCGTCGCCTCCATCGATCGCAAGCAACACGTCATCAACATCAAATTCAACGAGAATGCGAATGTGGACCCGACGCGGCTGGCCCAGTTCGTTGCCGGCAATAAAGGCGCGCAGTTCTCGCCCTCCGGAACGTTGAAGTTCAATCTGAAATCTGTTCACGCGGAAGAGGTATTGAACCGCCTGAACGAGCTGCTTCAGGAATTATCGGGTGAGAAGTTGCAGGTGGCTTGAAGCGTTGGCGCAAGCGTAATGCAGGAAGCCGAAAGCTGGTGGTTCCATTCGACCGCCTGCGCATTCCCACCTTTTGGGGTCCTCTCGAAAGACGATCGCAGTGAAGCAAATCCCGCAAGCAGCAGCAGTGCAACCAAGGCCATCGCGATCCAGTGCATCAATGCGCGATTGTCCAGCTTCGCGCGACTGATCCAGCTCAAGAGGGCGCCTATGGCCAGGCCGCAGAGAAATCCGCCTAAATGAGCTGCGTTATCGATGCTGCCCAAGGCGCCAAAAAGAAGATTGTAGATCGCGAATGAGACTACGCTTCGGAGCGTTCCTCGCAATGCGGTTTGCGGTACCGGCAGATTGGCCAGCTTCAACACCGAGATCACCACGCCGGCCAGGCCGAAGATCGCCCCGGAAGCTCCCGCGCCTACCACGTTGGGGTGCCAGGCGATGCTGAGCAGGTTCCCCGCGACTCCGGCCAGCAGGTAGGAAGCCAGATAAAGCTGATGGCCCAGGATCATCTCCGTAAGGACCCCCAGGTTCCACAACGCCCACATGTTGAAGGCCAGATGGAGAATTCCGATGTGGAGAAAGACGGAGGTGATCAGCCTCCAGGGCTGCGCTCCAAGCGTGTACGGTCCGTGGTCGGCCCCCCAAAATAAAATCTGCTGTAAGGTCGGATTGGTAGCGGAGACGCCGGAGAGCACCATGGCGATGAAGACGGCAATGTTGGCCCCGACCAGCAGTGAGGTTACCGGATATAGCTCAATGGGAGATTTTGCCTTTAGCCTCAAAGGCCTCTCCTGGCCTGGAGGAATAATCTCCGGAGGATATTGCGTCCTGCCCGAATTCCTGTCGAAATCGCTCATGGTCTCAGATTCAGAATACTAGAACTTGCTCGCAATACCGCCCCAGCAGGTAAAATCTTAATTTCCATGAAAAGCGCGCTCGATGCCCCCCGGAACTCCTCGTCGCCCAACCAGGCGACGCCAACCAGAATTCAACGCGCCATTCTCAGCGTGACCGACAAATCCGGGATTGTTGAATTTGCCCGCGGACTCATAGGCGCAGGCGTCGAACTTATCTCTACGGGAGGCACCGCAAAGCTGCTGCGCGAATCCGGGATCGCGGTGAAGGACATCTCCGAGTTGACCGGCTTTCCCGAGATGCTTGACGGTCGGGTGAAGACGCTGCATCCCAAAGTGCATGGCGGAATCCTTCACATACGCGGCAATGCCGAGCACCGCAGCGCAGTTGCGGAGCACGGCATCCAGCCCATCGATATGGTGGTCGTCAATTTGTATGCCTTTGAGAAAACGGCCGCTAAGGAGGGTGTTGAGTTTCAGGAGCTGATTGAGAACATCGATATCGGCGGTCCGTCGATGATCCGCTCCGCGGCAAAGAATTTTCAGGATGTCGCTATTGTCACTTCTCCGTCAGACTATCGCCCGATCCTCGAGGAGATGAAATCCAGCGGCGGGGCGCTCTCATTGGAAACCCATTGGCGTCTGGCGCAAAAAGCATTTGCCACCACCGCAGCTTACGATTCGGCGATCGCCTCAACTCTGGAAAAGATCTCTTCGCCGGGAGAGGCTCAAGCCGAAGCTGCGGGATTCCCTTCGGTCCTCCGGCTCTCCTTCGATAAGGTTGCGGACCTGCGGTATGGCGAGAACCCTCATCAAAAAGCGGCCATGTACTCCGACAGCCCGGAAAAGGGCATAGCCAATGGCCGCCAACTCCAGGGCAAAGAGCTTTCTTACAACAACATCGTCGATTTAGACGCTGCCTGGGAGCTTTGCCGGGAGTTCGATGTGCCCTGCTGCGCCATTATCAAGCACACCAACCCTTGCGGAGCGGCAACGGCGGGCACTGTGGCAGAGGCCTATCGCCGCGCGCTTGAAGCCGATCCGGTATCGGCTTTCGGCGGAGTGATCGGGATCAATCGCGAGATCGACGAAGCGGCCGCCGAAGAGATCACCAAACTTTTCGTTGAGGCGATTGCCGCTCCTTCCTTTTCGGCAGGAGCATTGAGCAAATTTGCCGCAAAGAAGAACCTGCGGCTGGTCCAGGTAAAAGCGGCCCAGCCCAGGCCGGTGTTGAAGCAGGTTTCGGGTGGAATTCTTTTGCAGGATGCCGACATCCGTCCGCTGCGCAACGATGAGCTTAAGACGGTAACGAAGCGCACACCTACTCCGGATGAGATGGAGGCGCTGCTCTTTGCCTGGAAGATTTGTAAGCATGTGAAATCGAATGCCATCGTCTATGCCCGCAACGGGCAGGCCGTGGGAGTGGGCGCGGGGCAGATGAGCCGGGTAGACTCGTGCAGGATCGGCGCCGCCAAGGCCGTGCTCCCTTTAAAAGGTACGGTGGCTGCCTCGGATGCGTTCTTCCCCTTTCCCGACGGAGTTGAAGAAATTGGCCAGGCGGGAGCCACAGCCATTATCCAGCCGGGAGGGTCGGTGCGCGACGCTGAGGTTATAGAGGCTGCCGACCGCCTGGGATTGGCGATGGTCCTTACCGGTGTGCGTCATTTTCGTCATTAAGTACGTCTAATTAAACGTTGGACCAGGGCAGCACTTTAGGAATGGTGGGTAGGGTATCCTAATCCTCTTCAGAGAGGCGTACAATAGCTCTGTGGGCGTCGTGCAGCTCCGGGCATTTTTGTCCGCACCCCGCTCCAGAGCTTCCGCATCCAACCTAGGTTACTGGCGTTCAAAACGTGATGAAATTACCCAATTTATTCTGCTCTTTTCTGCTGACTTCAACCCTAAGCTGCTTTGGATTCGCCCAGAGTGCTCCCGCGCCAAAGCAAGGTACAGCTCCGCAGAAACAGCAAGCTCCGGCTGCTGCTTTGCAGCAGCAACAGAGTGGAAGCGCAGCTTCTACCCCTGACCGCACCCAGGCTTACTATCATTTTTCCCTTGCCCACATGTACGAAGAGCTGGCCGGGATGTCGGGCCGGGTCGAATACGCCAATAAAGCGATCGACGAATACCGCATCGCGATCCAGAACGATCCTCATTCGGAGTATCTGAACTCTGGAATCGCCGAGCTCTATTTCCGCACCGGCCGCATTCGGGAAGCGGTCATGGAATCGCAGGACGTCCTGCAGCGCGATCCCAACAATCTCGAGGCCCGCAAGCTGCTGGGGCGCATCTACCTGCGGTCCTTGGGGGACACGCAATCGGGCACACAGTCGGAGGAGATGCTGAAACTGGCCATTCAGCAGTTCAGTGAGATCGTAAAATTGGAGCCCGACAACGTTGAGAACCACCTGCTTCTCGGCCGTCTGTTCATTCTGAACAAAGACCTCCTGAAGGCAGAGGAGCAATTCAAGGCCGCCCGCCAGATCGAGCCTGATTCGGAAGAGGCCCTGAGCAATCTCGCCATCCTTTACAGCGAGGAGGGCGATCAGAAGAAGGCCATTGAAACGCTGACCTCGGTCCCCGAAGACCAGCGTACCGCCAAGATCTACTCCATCCTGGGCTACACCTACGGCCAGCAGCACGAATATAAGCACGCGGTGGATGCGTATAAGCACGCGGTCGATCTCGACAAAGATAACCTCGACGCGATGCGCGGGATGGCGCAAAGCCTGCTCAGTGACGGGCAGGTGGATGCCGCTCTGGCGGAGTACCAGCAGGTCTCCGAGGCCGATCCGCAGGACGCGGATGCTTACGTCCGCATCTCCGAGATTTATCGCCGTCAGGGAAAATTAGATCGGGCGTTAGAGACGCTGAACAAAGCCGACTCCCTGGTCCACGACTCGCTCGAAGTTCCCTATAACAAGGCACTCATTTTCGAGGCGCAGGGTAAATACGATGATGCTATCCAACTGCTGCAAGGATTGGTTGACCGCACCGCGAAGCCGGCAGGTAGTTATTCCGCGAACGATAGCAACAACCGTTCTATCTTCCTTGAGCGGCTGGGCTCCGTTTATCGCGAAACCGGCAAGACCCAGCTTGCGGTAGATACCTTCCGCAAAATGCTGGGACTCGGCGACGAAAATGCCGAGCGCGGTTATCAGCAGCTTATTGATACATATCGCGAAGCCAAGCAGTGGGACCAGGCCACCCAGGTTGCCCAAGAAGCTGTAAAGGCGTTGCCCAAAGATACCGATCTTAAGCTGGTACTGGCCGGGCAGATTGCGGATACCGGTCATGCGGACGAAGGGATCGCCCAGGCCAAGGCACTGCTGAAGGGCAATGCCGGGGATCGAGCGGTTTACGTTGCGTTGACCCAGATGTACACCCGTCTCCACCGCTGGAAAGAAGTGGAGGAGGCGCTGAACAACGCTGACAAACTTTCCACCAAGCCGGAAGACAGGCAATCGGTACTCTTCCTGCGCGGCGCCGCCTATGAACGGCAGAAGAAATTCGATTTGGCGGAAGAGTCTTTCCGCAAATTCCTGGCAGCGGATCCCGGCAATCCCATGGTCCTGAACTATCTCGGGTATATGCTGGCCGACCGCGGATTGCGCCTGGAAGAGGCTTTAGGTTACATCAAGAAAGCGGTGGAACAGGAGCCCCAGAATGGGGCTTACCTGGACTCGCTGGGCTGGGCCTACTTCAAGATGAACAACCTGGAATCCGCTGAAGAAAACCTGCGCAAAGCCAGCGAGCGCATGCCCAACGATGCTACCGTCCATGAACATCTTGGCGACCTCTACCACAAAACCGGCCGCCTCAAGATCGCGGCGGCACAGTGGGAGCGGGCGCTGGATGAATGGAACCACTCCGCCCCGGCGGATGTGGACAACGACGAGCTGGCCCACGTTCAGAAGGAGCTCGAGTCCGCCAGAGTCAAATTAGCCAAGCAAGGAACAACCAAATAAAAGGTCCAGAGCCTAATGGTAGCTGGCTGGTAAGCCGGCCGGGCGATGAGGGAAGGCTAGGGGCAGGTGGATCTTACTCAGCAACAACGATGCTCTGCACCTGCAAGGCCTTGCCGTTCTCGACCGGAGATCCTGTCACCTTGACCTTCTTGCCAGGAAATTTTGCCGCCAGCTCCTGGTTATCCAGATTAAAGATTTTGTGGTCTTTGCTGGTCATGAGGACGTATTTGCCGCCCATTCCCACACAGGCTTTGGTGCACGATTCGGTACTGCCCCCCATTAGATTTTTCACTTGCTCGTGACTGCCACTCTTGGAGTGGACCGCAAACGCGCATTGAGAATCGGAGATTTCTCCCAGGTACTCAGTCGATTTATTTGTATTTTTATCGGCTGCAAATGCAGATGTCGCCAGCAGTGCGCCCATGAGCAGGACGGTTTTGAGTTTTGCCATGGCTAAGACTCCATAGGTTGCAGGATGTAGTGCCCCGGGTCCCAATTTCTTTTCAGTGTAATTATCGCCGCTGGAGGAATGGAATACATTGCAGGAACGCTTGCTGCGCGTTGCTTTAGTAACCTGCAACTCCACTAAAGTACCCGTGTGTTAAGGCACGCGAAAGTCGACGCCGTTCAGGTCGTTTTCCTTATGGGTGGCATCCAGATCCAGCATAGCCAGCGGGATCTTTTTCATCACGTGGGCGGTGCCAAGGTCGAACAAATTGCCCCCCACAATAGCATAGTCATGCACCTCCTGGCGGTGCCCGTCGCGAAAGATCAACACTGTAGCCGGTAAGATATCAGCCGGGCTTTCTTTTGCGCCGGCCTTTACCGCCAGCCCAGAAGCGCCAGATGCGCTGCCCGGGGAAGAGCTGCTTGCTATTTCACCCGCCTCTCTTCCTTCTTCCACCTCCGCGCCCGCCGTGGTGGGCCGCCGCTCGAATATGGTACGCGCCGGAGGCTCGGGTTGTGCTGCGACAGACGATAGCTCGTCGTCTTGCTGGATGATCTCCTCCTGATAATAGGGGTAGCTGTAGAGGGGCACGTACACCGGTACGCCAACGAATATAGGAGGCCGATGATGTCCGCATGTTCCGCAGAAGCGATTGAAGTCTACATTCCCCGAGAAAAACCCGAAGTTCAACCGGACGGGAGGTGCAGGAGTCGTCGCAGTCGAGCGAAACGGAGCCGTGATTGCAGTAGTCGGAAATCCAAACGGCTGCCCGTTTACGCCGCGAACGCTTACCCCAGGGGAGGTCCCGCTAAAGCGCGCCCCATCAGGATCTCGTTGCGCTGCTGCGCCTATCGGCAGCGAAGCCAGGGCTGCAATCGTCAATAGCCAGGACCACCGCATACACCATTAGATTCTACGCCTGCTGTAAAGGCTTCATCTCTAAACCTTAGCTTTGCAAGTTCGGCCAGGAGTTGAGCCCGTGGTAGGCGGCCATTATGCATAAAACCGCGTTTGCCACCAGAATCAGGAATAAAAGTGCCGCAATCTGGCGGCGATAGTGGCCGCCCAGGAGCCGGTCTTCCAGCAGGTCAGCGGCGATCCCACCTATGAATACGCAAAGAAACGGCAGCGCCCAAACGGGGAATTTGGAGCCCGGGAATCCTTGATTCATAGAGAGGCCGGGCAGCACAAAAAGCATGAGACATCCGGCAAGCAGGGGAGCGGTATTCCCGAAATACCGGGCGCGAGGCCAGCTCGCGTAAACCACCAGGCAAAGCACAAACAGCAGGACGAATATCCAGCTGCTCGGATGAGAGATAAATCTTCCGGCCTTCGCTGCGTTCACCGCGAAAGAAATCTTTATCGTCTGCGGCGTGGCGCCCTGCAACTTGAGGCTGAGCCAGCACAGGAAGACCCCGATTATAGAGCTTAGCACCAGCACGGCGGTCCCGATGAGCCGGCGGCCAGGAGCGAGGTAGAGAATGAATGCTAACCCGAATAGAAGGCCTATCAGGGCGGCAGCCAGGTTCGCAACCGCGGTAAGCCCGATGGCAGCTCCCAGCAGCAGGATGCGCAAGCGCCACATTCGCGCTGGAGCATACAGGGTATGGCCAACGCCGACGGCTGTGAAGACCAGTCCAAATATTCCCCACGCAACCAGAATCTCCGGACGGGCGGTCGAGCTATAAAAGATTATTACCGGGGAGAAGCAGAAGAGCGCCAGCGCTACATACCCGCCGCAACTCCCATAAAGACGGCGGGCCACCCACCAGAGGGCAGCCCCTAACCATAATCCGAAGATCGCGAACGGCAGGCGGGTAAGCCGGCGGCTGGGTGCAGCGTAGATCCTGTCCTCGTCTTCTCCTATATGGAGCTTCTGCCATAGTGTGGGAAGCAGCCCCGCGGCCCGGACCGCCAGAACATTTTCGTCGCTATTGAATTGACCAGGGCCGGAAAGCTCTCCCGGCGAGCCTGACCAGGCGCGCTTGCCGGCGAAGGCCGTGCGCAACTCCTGTTCGTCCAGCGGCCGGACGCTGGTTACATAGAAACATTGCAATAGAAATGCCAGCAGCAGCGCCGCGGCAATCTTCTGCGGGCGCTCGATTTTAAATTGCAAGGTCTTCGCCATGATGAATGGTGAATAGAAAGTTCTATCACGCCAGAGCGCTTTATGGGCGTCTCAAGGAATAGACCGATTGGGGGATGTACAGATTTGCCACTCTTGGAGACCCGTCGAGCGGAGGGCCTTACCTTCTGCGTCGCGCTGGAAAACCACCGGCGCGCGGTGTGACAGGCTTGCCGTTATAGTCGCGGGGATAAACCACCACATAGCGGTGGGGGCCTTCTCCGGCGCTCTCCGTCTTCAGGTCGTCCCAATTGCGCATGACAAGATGGACGATGCGGCGCTCCCGTGAACTCATGGGGCTGAACTCATAAGGCTGGCCGCTCTTGCGGACCTTCTCGGCGGCGACTTCAGCGGCCAGACGCAGCTCTTCGGCGCGCATCGCCTTGAAATTCATGCTGTCAAAGCTGACCTTCTCATGCTCATCGGCTTCGAGCCGCAGGATTTTCGCGCTCACATGCTCCATAGAGCGCAGCAGCTCCCCGCCGCGCTCTATGAGCAAGGGACTGTCAGGACCGGCGAGCTCGACCAATATTTCCGGCTGTTCCCATTCCGCTCCTTCGCCATTCTGCTTTGCGCCGGCGGTAATACGGTATTTGAGGCGGAAGTGGCCGTGTGTGATCAGGGTTTTAAGAAATTGGTCAATCTGCTTTGCGGCTGCGAGCCGGTCTTGAATTGGCATATATGATTTCACCTGAGCGGACGACAAACGCTGGCCAGGAAGCGGTCCACATTCCATTAAGCGCACATCACAGTCAAAGAATATCGGATGGCGCTTTCCGCGCGCAATTCGGCTATCTGGTTTTTTGCGCGCGTTTTTGCATTACCACCCGCATCTCCCGTCCAAAGGAGGTGCGGTTGAACATCTGCTGCTGCACAATTCCAATCAGGTTGCCCGCCGCCCAGTACAGCACCAGGCCGGCAGAGAGCTTCCAGGTAAATACGCCCAGCATTATGGGCATCGCCACTTGCATTACCTTTTGCTGGGCCGGATCCATGCCGCCTTGCGGGGTCATGGTCTGCATGGCGAACATCGATGCGATAAACAGGATGTTGAGCAGGTGATGAGGGTCCGGACCGGCCAGGTCGTGCAGCCATAACCACGGAGCATGGCGCAGCTCGATGGCAATTCCCAGCATGGTGTAAAAGGCCCACAAAAACGGGAGCTGCAGCAGGGTCGGAAAGCAGCCACCAATCGGATTCACGCCTTCTCGCTTATGCAGCTCCTGGATCTCGCGATTTTTGTCCGCCTGGCGCGGATCGGTCAGCTTATATTGCCGGTATTTATCGTTGATGGCCTTCAACTGCGGCTGGATCTTCTGCATCTTCAGCGCCGATTTCATCCCGGAGATGCGCAGCGGCAGAAGCGCCACATTGATGATCACCGTCAGGATCAATATCGCCCAGCCGTAATTGTGTATCCAATGCTCATACGTCCACTTCAGCCAAAGGAAGAGCGAGCGGGAGACGATGCTGAACATCCCAAAATCGACCAACCCCTCAAGATTACGTCCGCTCGGCGCCCCGGGGGCCTGATTGGGATGGACGGTGGCGAGGACGTCCAAAGCCTTAGGACCGACGAATACACGTTCCCGGGTTGTTCCATTCGGATTGCCGACCGCCGCGCCCAGCACCGAGACATTGTCATGCTCGTTGGGATCGGGCTTATCCAGGTTCTTTGGAATATCGATCGTATTGTGCAGGGAGACCAGCGACGTCGAATTCGGATCGTCCGGCAAAAATACCGTTGCAAAGTACTGGTCCATAGTGCCGGCCCACAGGAATGGACCCGCAATGGTCGCTCCTCCAGTAACTTTCTTGTAAGCGATGCGTTCGATTTTGTCGCTGCGCTCCACGTCAACGCGGGCCGTGGCATACGAAGCCGGTATCGTCTGGTCCCCAAATCCCGCCGGCCACATCGGGTAAGCTGCGACCTGGCTCCCTCCTTGCGTCACTGAGGTCTCCACTGCAACTTCGTAGCTGTGAGGATAGAACGAGAATTTTTTGTAGGCGGCGATTCCACCCTCGTTGTATTCAAAGGTCAGGACGGCCGGGGCCTGCATTGTGGCCGCAGCCTTTGTGCCTCCCTCCTGTACAAACAGGGCGGAGTTCAATTTGCTTCCCAGGTCCTTGTTGTAGGTATAGAGCGAAAGCGGATAACCGTATTGCGGGGCGGCAATGGTATTCACCAATTCCAGCGGCTTGCCCAGATCGTCGGTGTATTTCTTGAGGATCCATGACTTCACCTGCGCGCCCTTGTTGGTGAATGTGAGGCGGTAAAACTCGTTCTCGACAACCACTTCGGATTCCGAGCTGCCCTGTTTGCTGCCGCGCGGCGTGGCCGGAGAACGTTGCGCCGCGGGAGCGGGCGCAGGGCTCGATGCATCGACAGGCGGCGGGGTCTGTACCGCAGCCGGAGCTCCGGATTGCGGCTCGGGCTTCTTGTAATACTTGGCCATGAACTGCTGCGTAACCAGGATCACCACAAAGGTGAGAGCAAAGGCGAGCAGCATGCGCCCGGTCGTATCTTGATTATTGGGATTCTGGAAGTCTTTCAATTCGTAACATTCCTGACAAACAATTTGCGTTGAGGATTTTTAGCTTTCCAGGTTCTAGTCTATATGACGGCAGGGGAGCCCAGGGCGTTCCCGCCACCAGGAGCTTGCCCATCCGAAAGCGCGAAAGCTCGGAACTTTGCGGCAGACTCTCTGAAATGTGCGTCGGTGGTCGCGTCTCATTTCACCGGATCGTATCCGCCGGAGCTGAATGGATGGCAGCGCACCAGCCTCCATACGGCCTTTCCGCTGCCCCGCAGCCAGCCATAGCGCGCCATGGCCTCCGCCGCATATTCGGAACAGCTTGGGACAAACCTGCACTGCGCGCCCAGCAACGGCGATATCCATCGCTTATAAAAGCCGAGCAGCCGTTCCATTCCCCTACCTCTGCTCAGTGGATTTCCGCTGGCTGACTGGCTTTCCCGGCTTAGGCCCTCTCGGGATGGGCTTATTCAAATCCGGCGGCTGCGCTTTCTGCTCCACTACCTGAAGAGTACGGTCAAACTCCTCCGCGAGTTGCGCGAACTCTACCTGCAAGGAAGATTTCTTGGGATTAATCACCACATCGACGGGAATCTTCAGTGTGGCGAGGTGAAGGCGGACTGCGTTCCTGACGCGCCGCTTGATTCGGACCCGCTGCACCGCTTTGCCTAAGATCCGGCCAACGGTAATGCCGATTCGAGGCCCGGAATATTTCCCGCCTTCCTTCTCGCCCTCCGTGGACCGCAGCAGATAAAAGGCGGTGAAGCTGGGGGAAAAATGCCGCCGCCCATATTCATAGACGCGCTGAAAATCTGCCCGGCGCAACAATCGCGCCGCGCGAGGAAAGCTTTGGGCGAGAGGAGAGGCGGCAGTCATTTTCCAGCCCCTGAAAACAAGGGCCCGGAGTCTCCGGACCCGTGATGACAAAGAAATAGGTTGATTCTGGCTCCGATTCGGAAGGCCGATTAATCGCGGTAGCCGGGCTTCACTGAGACGCGCTTGCGTCCCTTGGCGCGGCGCCTGGAAAGCACCGCCTGACCACTTTTGGTCTTCATGCGGCTACGGAATCCATGGGTCTTAGACCGCTTCCGTCGGTTGGGTTGAAATGTGCGCTTAGGCATTAATTATTGCGCTCCTACAAGATATATTTGCTGGTCAGAAGCAAACTTTGAGTATACCAGCTGTCTATTCTGAATGGCCAGTTTTGGAGCAGTATTGCGGCGGATGCGCAGTGCTTTGCCTTCAGCGCAGCCGTGAGGTTTGCTTGGATAATCCAGCGGGGGAGGAGGGTTGCTGGAATTTTCTATGCGGCCCGATCTACTTTTTCCTTAGCCTGATCGTGCAGGGTTTGCGTCTCGGTATTGCTCAAGTCTTGCTTGGGCTCCGGATGCTTGTTCGCGGGCCTTGGGGCGGACCTGCGATTGGCTCCCATAAAGAAAAGCACGACCAGCACCAGCATGACCACTTCAATCCCGAGAAAGAGCGTAATCCAGTGCATAAATTGTTTGATGCTGGATTTTAACTTGAGGTAAATACAACAAATACAGCAATTTATGGGCCTTGAAAAATCGCCTTAAATATGCCTTTCGAATTGGTGCAAGTCTATGCAATTGCACAACTTATGCGGCAGTAGAAGTTTTCCACACGGGGTGGATTTTTATGCTAGTATCCATTCATATCGAATGAATATTTCTTAAATTGTTTCCTCGTCTGTCGCCCTCGCGACGCAGACCTCAGGCCAGAAAAATTGAAATTTTCCTCAGCTTCCGAAGCCCAGAAGCCGCTATTTCCTGTGCTTAGCTGAGATTAACGGCTGATTTGAAGCGTCTTTCTTTGCCGAGACACTTCTTAATTGGTGTGGGATTGGAAAAATGTCGCTCTCTTCTTCTACTACTGCTGTAGCGCAAGTAAACCCCTGGATGCGCATCCTGGGGGCCCTGGAGAAAAAAGTCAACCGTCACTCGTACGACACATGGCTCAAGCCGACCCGTTACAGTCACGCCTCCGGGAAGGTCCTTTTTATACGCGTTCCTACCCCGGAGTTCCGTCACATTGGTGACAAATACGGCGATCTGATTTACGAAGCGGCAGATTCCCTGGGGCTTGAATTTGACGATTACCAGTTTGTGACCCACGACGAGGACCCCTCCGTAGTTGCCGCCCGTCCTCCCGAGGCGGGGTTTCCGGCTGCATCCGCCGGCGCTCCGGCTCGGCCTGGGCCGACCGTGGTAGCTGGTCCATCGCAGAGCCGCTTTGACTGGGAGACCGCAGCCCAGCTCAATCCCAAGTACACCTTTGACGCATTCGTGTGCGGCAGCGCCAATCAATTCGCCCATGCCGCCGCCCAGGCGGTTGCGGAGCGTCCTTCCAAGGCTTACAACCCTCTCTTCCTCTACGGCGGTGTAGGTATGGGAAAGACGCACTTGATGCAGGCCATCGGCCATACGGTAAAGAAGCATCAGCCGCAGGCCTCGATTTGTTATCTCTCCAGCGAAAAGTTTACCAATGAGATGATCAACTCGCTGCGCTATGACAAGATGACGAGCTTTCGCGATAAGTTCCGTAATGTGGACGTTCTGCTCATCGACGATATACAGTTTCTCGCCCAGAAAGAGCGGACCCAGGAAGAGTTCTTCCACACATTCAATGCCCTGCACGAATCCATGAAGCAGATCGTGATCGCCAGCGATCGTCCACCGAAGGAGCTGGCCGAAATTGAAGACCGTCTCCGCAGCCGCTTCGAATGGGGGCTGATTGCGGACATCCAGCCGCCGGACCTTGAGACCAAAGTCGCAATTCTCCAGAAGAAGGCGGAGACCGAGCGGGTCTCTCTGCCTACCGACCTGGCGCTCTATATTGCCTCCCATGTGCGCACCAACGTCCGCGAGCTGGAAGGGGCGATGATCCGCCTGATTGCATACTGCTCGCTTACCGGCGCTGAGATCACCCTGAGCACAGCCCAGCAGGTGCTGAAGAATTTTATCGATTCCCAGGCCAGGAAGATCAGCATTGAATCGATCCAGAAGGCGGTGGGCGAACAGTTTGGGCTGCGCGTCGCCGAAATCAAGGCCAAGAACAACTCCAAGTCTGTGGTTGTTCCCCGCCAGATCGCAATGTACCTCTGCAAGCAGCTTACAGAGGCTTCATTGCCTGAGATCGGACGTCAGTTCGGAGGAAAGCACCACACTACCGTAATGCACTCGATCGACAAGATCATGCAGTTGCGGCAGGGCGACAAGGATTTGAACCGGACGATCAATAAGCTGACGGAAACGTTGAATTCTTGACCTGCTCCAAGGTTTGGTAAACGCCCGGGGCATCTCACCCTGGGCTTTTTGCTTTGGATGATTGTGTGGAAATGTATGGTCCCGAAAGAGTGCTCCGGTGTTATGCGCGTCCAGCTTTTCCACCCTGAGGGCATTCTTTCCTCAGGCAGGACTGTGGAGGGAATGTGGGGTTTTCGGAGAACGAGGCACATACCTGGCGAGACGGCTTAGAAGTACACTGGGACCACTTTTGTCGGTCCTGCTTTTACGTGGCATAGGCTCCGGTTACGGACAGCGTTTACGGTATATGGGACTTGATTGTCCACTTTTCCTCAGGCTTTACTACTGCTTTTAGCTTTATATAGTGTTTTTACTCTTAGAGAAGTAAAAGCAGTGGTGATATAAGTTACTCAATACGGAATGTCCTCATAGACGAGGGCCTTCAGGGGGACCGCAAAATGCCTTCATCGGGTGTTGTAATAGAGAGTACGGAAAAGACCAGCACAAGTCAGGGAGCAGTTATGGAAATCACCGTAAGCAAAAACGATCTGCTCAAAGAACTTACCGCCACCCAGGGAGTCGTCGAGCGGAAGACGACGATCCCGATCCTCTCCAATTTTCTTTTTGAGGCCGCCGGAGACAAGCTCACCATTACCGCCACGGACCTCGATTTGAGCCTACGCACCAGTTGTCCGGCGAAGGTGAAGAAGGAAGGCTCCTGCACCATTCCCGCGCGCAAGCTCTATGACTACGTGAAGCTGCTCTCCGATGGCGACATCAGCATTAAGCTGATGGAAAATCATTGGGTGCAGATCCGCTCGGGACGTTCCAACACCAAAATGGTGGGGATGGCGCGCGCGAATTTTCCCGCAGTGCCAAATTTCCCTGCCGCTGGGGCCATTCGCCTTCCTGCGCAGGTGCTGCGGACGATGATCGCCAAGACCATCTTCGCTATATCCAATGAGGAGTCCCGCTATACCCTGAACGGCGCCCTTATGGTGCTGAAGCCGGAGTCGATTACCATGGTGGCGACCGATGGGCACAGGCTGGCGCACATCGAGATGGGACAGGGAAAATTTGCGGTTTCCGGAGAGATGAAGACCCTGGTGCCAAAGAAGGCACTGGCCGAGCTGAATTCGCTGATAAATTCTACGGAGGCGGAAGAGATCGAATATAACCGCGACGAATCTACGCTATTCTTTCGCGTTGGAAACCGCCTGCTGACCTCGCGCCAGCTCACCGGACAATTCCCGAATTATGAAGCCGTCCTGCCTCGGGACAATAGCAAGAGCGTGGTGCTGCGCTGCGAGGATTTTAACGCGGCCATCCAGCGCGTGGCCCAATTCGCCGACGAACGCTCGGGCGCGATCCGGGTCAAGCTGGACAAGAACGAGCTGCGCATCTCCTCTTCCTCCACCGACGCGGGGGAATCGGAGGACTTGATCGAAATCACCTATAATTCCGATCCGCTGGTGATGGGCTTCAATTCGACTTATCTGCTGGACTTCCTCAAGGTCGCAGGTTCTGGCGAGGTCCGCTTGGAGTTGAAAGACTCGCAGTCCGCCGGACAATTGCGTCCTGAAGGCGGCAATGACGATTACAAGTACCGCTACATCATCATGCCCATGAGAATCTGACATACTCCTCATTGACAGAAGAAAAGCCCGGCGCTGACCGGGCTTTTTCGTTTTTATGGAGCAAAGAGATTTAGTGTGGCGGCCCAGATTTTGGGGCGTTTGCATTCCCCGCCGGGCTGGCAACCTGGCTTGTACCTGGGTTATTTCGCCCCGGCCTTAAAACTACAATTTTGTCCTGTATATGCTTGTCGAAGGCGTAGGACTGGGCGATTCTCCAGGCGGTAGTTTTTTGCTTGCCGGAGGGGACATTTCCGCTGAGCTCGATTATGTCCGGGCCGACGTTCACGCCAACATTGGTTCCTGCCATGGTTGGATCGTTGCGGATAGCGTTCTCGATCTGTCCCTTCAATGTATCTGTATTGATCTCCGGACGCATGCCTGGAATCGTGCTCGGTGTCTCGCTGGCGCTCAGGTCCCTGGGCTTGGCGCTCGAGGCGGCAGGCGAATTGCTTGGGCTGGAGGCAATTGAGCCGTTCGTGGTGGCTGTGGATCCGCTCTGGTTTGCTGCGGCACTGGCTGCCGCCCCGGAGATGCCTCCCGTGGTCGCAGAAGTGGTTCCCGAAGTGCCATTGGCTCCGGAGGCGGGCCCTCCTATTGCCGGAGCGCTAGCGCTGGCGGTGGAGTTCTGTTTTCTTGCGGCAACTCGCGGAGCGCGGCTGGCACTCCGTCGCCGGGCAATCGTGCTACCGCTGGCGGAATGAGTATGTGCGGCATTGCCGGCGTATGTGGGCTCGTTGCTGCCTGAGGAGGTGGCATTGGCGTCGACCGTCAAATAATCTTTTACACGACGCACCCCGGCAACCGTCTTAGCTAAACGTGAAGCCCGCTTGCGGTCGGCCCGGGTGGGGACCGTCCCGCTCAGCACCACCGTTCTGTTCTGTACCTCTACCTGGATATTTCGCCAGGTGGCGTTGGCGCCAAACTTCTGGTTGACCTGCTGCTTGAGATCGTCATCGCTGATGGAGGCTTTATGACGGCCCTTTCCGTCCTTAGCGCCCTCCGCCGGACCGGGATTTTTGCTGTTCTGCGCCGGTCTGGCGGCGCCATTGCCGCCTATCTCCCAGGTTTGCGCAGGGACGTAAACCGATGCCAGCAAAAGGACAAAGGCCAGAAAATAGAAATTTCGCTTCATGCAAATCTCCGCCGGGAGTGCCTCTATGATTTATATACGGATGCGTCTATAGAAAGCGCAAATTTGGATCTTGAATGCGCTGCTGCTCCGGGAACCGCGTCTCTGTTCATTCACTAAGATGTACTCAGCTCCTGAATAGCTGCTTAGTGCTGCTAAGACTTACGAAAAGCCCGGCGGATTTCCGATGATATCTATGTATCAGGGCATGGCCATACCCTGAGAGCACGCTATAAAATCGGGCTTTTTGGCCCCTGACCTCCGCGGGCCGGAAGCTGCCAGGCAGTCGAGAGTAACTACGTGTCTTTTCAGCATGTTAAATGCCGGGCGGCCAGCCAAATCCAAGCCTCTATTTACTCGAAACCTCTGTCGCATGATCGTTCTCGAAGGCCACTGTGGTCTGCTTGTCGCCATAGTGGTACTCCATGGTGCGATTGCCATAGTCCCCGGAGTCGAGCGGGGTGCCGCCCCCTAAAGCAAAGCTCGTCTGGAGCTCATTCATCCCCCGCTTTGCCTGGTGCTGCTCAATTGCCTGCCATACGCCGGCCGGCCAATGCTTATACAGCTGATGCGGATCGTCGATCAGAAAGGCGTTATCGATAAAGATGGTGTAATCGTCTCCTTGGACGGTCCCAATCGCCACGGCATATTGCTTGTTCTCTCCGGGCTTTACGAAGGCAGCCATCACCTTACGCTGGTGGAGTGGGTCGGTTTGCAGTAGCACGTCCTTGATTTCCAGCTTCTCAAGCGGAGGCAACAAGCCCAGCGGATGTTTGAAATCCGTTCGCTTTCTGGCCGGCTCATAAGGGAAATAGAGCATCTGATTTCCCGCCTGCACCCACGCTGTCTTTCCAATCAGCGCCTTGGACGACTCCAAATCATAGGCGTGGAGCTTGTGCGGGACCACGTACACATCTGCGCTCAGCGGCTTGGTTTCGGTTTTGGCGGCGCGGTTTTCCCATCCGCTATTCCGCTCGCGATAGATCATATAAATGCGCAGGCCTGCAAGGACCAGCATTACCACCAGAAAAATCTGCAGTCGTCTCCGCCATTCAGGACTCATAGACAGGAAAAATCCTTCCATAAACAAAAGGAATCAAGAAGATAAAGTGTAACCGAGCTAAGCGGCAGGCGGCCTTTTCCGGGTCAATCTAGGGGGAAATATGCACTTTGGTAATTAGAGTTCCTGATTGACCTGCTCTGGATCTCGCCGCATACTTTGTCAATATGCTGTATCGGTTTCTCGTCCTGCTGGCAATTATCTCAGGGATCGCAGTCCTGGCCCTGTTTTTATCGCCGGGCATTCATGGGACGCTGTTGATTCTGCATGGCCCTCTGACAATTTTTCGTGGCAAAGCCTGTTTTTTGCGTCTATTGCTGCTGATCTGGGTTGCCGGAAACGGATTTCAAATCCTTCGTTCTCAATCGTTTACTTTCTCGGTGCAGAAATCGGCCGGCACCCCTGGCTTCGAGCTTCCGGTCTATACCCTGGTCTGTTGCTTCCGCTGCTGATTCTCTCGTCACTTTGCTTATCAAGTCCCCATGCGCGGGGAACCACCTTTTACCCGTTTCGCTACATTTTCAGGAGGAAATTATGAGAAAGTCATCGTCTATCTATGTTGTATCTGTGGTTTTCGCAATAGCAATGTTGTTGCTGGGCGGCTGCGCCAAAAAGCCAGCCGCGGCCAAAACCGTGCCCCCACCACCCCAGCCGAACGCGCCCACCGTAGCCCTGACCGCCACGCCGCAATCGGTTGAAAAGGGACAGCCGGTGGAGCTCTCCTGGCAGACCCAGGATGCCACCCAGATCGTGCTGGAGGGGATCGGGCCGGTTTCGCCCGAGGGCACTCGCCGGGTCATCGCGAATGAATCCACCACATATACCCTGCGGGCCACCGGTCCTGGAGGATCGAAGGAGGCAACCGCGCAGGTGACGGTCACGCTGCCGCCCGTAAGCGCCGCCCAGGGCCCTGAGGACATCAACGATCTGATCGCCCGGAATGTGAAGGATATTTTCTTCGGGTATGACGATTACAAGCTGAACTCCGAGCAGTCCGGAATCGTCACCTCGGACGCCAAATTCCTGGCGCAGCATCCGGAGGTCACGATCGTAATCGAAGGTCACTGCGATGAGCGCGGTTCCGAAGAATATAACCTCGCGCTCGGAGACAATCGCGCGCAGTCAGTAAAATCGGAGCTGGTGAAGTTAGGAGTGAAGCCAGACCAGATCAAGCTGATCAGCTATGGCAAGGAAAAGCCCTTTTGCAGCGATGAGAATGAGCAGTGCTGGCAGCAAAACCGGCGCGCCCACTTCTCAGTGGACCGCTAACCCCGCGAAACCGGGCGGCCTTTATAGCGCCGTCCGGTTTTCTACATCAGCAGCTTTTGCGTTTTGCGCGTTATCGGATGCTGCATCAGGTCGAGATCTTGCTTCACTACATTCAATCCGAAGACGCAGTCCTCAAAGTGCTCCGATAGCTTCTTAAAGAGTGGCGCCACCTTGGTGTACTCGAAGAGATCGAATTGCGAGACGATGTAGTAGCTTTCTTTTCCCGCCCGGATGAAATCCACCAGATTTTCCAGCCGTTGCCGGCGCAGCCGGTAGTGATTGATGCTCTCCGGGAACATGCCTGCAAAGAACAGGGTGAAGTCTCCAATGTGCTTGCGCACCTGGCGCTCGCGGTCGAACGAAGGGGCCGGGCCATACACCGGATCGGATTCGAGCAGCATCTCGCCAACATCGGTAAGCGTCCTTCCGGTTGCATCTTTGATTTTGAAGAGCTGCGCGGCATCGCAGAAATCGGCCAGCATCTGTGCCAAATATCCACTGACCTCAGGATCGGAGATGCCCACCATTCCGGAGAGCTTCTTGCTGACCAGCGGAGTGAAAAATTCCAGCAGCAGGTTGTGATCGGAATTCACGTATTCAGGATTCATCTATAATTCTCCCTCCGCCCGGGCAAACAGTTCTGCTTACTTCGCTCGCCCGCCTGGTTGCACTTTGCTATCAAGCACTCCTAAGTACTTGGAACACTAAATAGCGCGATTGGTTTCTCTCTGCAATAGAAATCGGCAGGAGCGTTCACTTTGTCAGCAATCGAAAGTAATGAGTGCGAGATCGCTGTTACGAATGGGTAGGGACTGTTGGGCAGTGGAGGAAGCGGAGGCGGAGCAAAAGAAAGCTCAGTTCCACCCGGAACGATGATCTGAATTTAGTTCGGTTTGTTTTTCTGCTGCTTCAGCATGTCTTCGTCGATCGGCTTGCGTCCGCGGAAGCCTTCTTCGACGGTGTGCCAATAGGTAATTTTCTTTTCCCCTAATTTCCAGCAGAGAAGGATAATGCGGTCCTCAAGAAGACAAGGGAAGTCGAGCAGGCCGGTCTCCAGGTCCTTGACCTGGACGCCAGTCGCATCGATCTCATCGAGCGTATCTTTGATCTTCTGCTCGGCCTTTTCGCGCTCCGCTTTACGGACGGCAACTTTGGCAATATCGACCAGCAAGCCGCCGGCCAGGAAGATGCGATGATTGAGGTCCTGGAATTCTTTATCGATCTCTTCTATCGATTGCTTTGCCTGGATCGCCTGCCGCAGCAGGGATTCCAGGATTGGCAGCAGCACGTGCGCTTCATCGAGGGTAAAAGTCCGGGTAGCCATAACGATGTTTTGATTTACTATGCCTTGATTTCCAGCATTCGATCAAGAGCGACTCGCGCCCAGTGCTTTACATCTTCTCGCACTTGAATGCGGTTGACCACATTACCATCGAGCAGGTTTTCCAACACCCAGGCAAGATGCTGGGGAGAGATGCGAAACATCGTCGTGCACAGGCACCCGGAATCGTCCAGCGTAATCACTTTCTTTCCTTTCGGGCCAAACTGCTTGCCCATGCGGTTTACCAGATGGATCTCGGTGCCTACCGCAAACATCGTCCCCGCCGGAGCTTGCTCGATGATCTGGATCAATTTTTCCGTCGAGCCCAATGCGTCTGCCTTCTGGCAGACCTCCCAGCGGCATTCGGGATGGACAATCACCTGGATGCCGGGATATTTGGCGCGCACCGCATCCACGTGCTCAGGCAGAAAACGCTGATGGACGGAGCAATGTCCCTTCCAGAGGATCACCTTGGCCGCGCGCAGTCGCTCCGGCGTGCTCCCGCCCCAGGGCAGATACGGGTCCCAAACTACCATTTCATTTAAAGGAATGCCCATTGCGTAGCCGGTATTGCGCCCCAGATGCTGGTCCGGCAGAAAAAGAATTTTAGGAGTTCTGGCGAAGGCCCACTTGAAGGCGCCGCCGGCATTGGAAGATGTGCAGACCAGGCCGCCGCGCTCGCCGCAGAAGGCCTTGATAGCTGCGGTGGAATTCATATAAGTGAGCGGCGTAATTCCGCTGCCTGCTTCGTCGGTAATGCCGAATTTTACCAACTGCTCCCAGCAGTCCTCGACTTGGCCGATCTCGGCCATGTCCGCCATAGAGCATCCCGCGTTGAGGTCGGGAAGAATGACCTGTTGGCCGGGACGGGCAAGTACATCGGCGCTTTCCGCCATGAAATGCACCCCGCAGAAAACAATGTACTTGCCGGCGGCATCGGCCGCCATCTGCGAAAGTTTGTAGGAGTCGCCGGTGAAATCGGCGAAGCGGATGACCTCATCGCGCTGGTAATGATGCCCGAGAATGGCGCAATCCCTGCCCAGGGCCTCTTTGGCCGCTGCAATGCGCTCGTCCATCGTAGAGTCGGGCAGGATAAGGTAATTATCCAGAGAACAAGCTGCTTGTGTAGCTACAGTCATTTATAAGTCCGCCTTCAGTTCCGGTACGCTGATCGTCCAAAACGGGGTTGTTGAAAGCATCTATCAGCTGCAGTAGATCCACATGCGTTGCTACGCCCGATCTACGGGGTTGTTGAAGCTGACAGTCTTTTTGATGTTGCCGCCAGATAAAGAGTCGCAGAAGATTAGCGCTCCTACTGGCTCCATTAAGTCTCGCATTTTCAGAGGGATAATGCAAGCTGCCAGATACAGGGAAGAGTAGACCGGGCGATCCTGAAGGCCGAGTTTTAGCCGTGAATCGGATATTTTTTATTGCCATTCTATTTGCCCACCCGATCCAGGCGCAGGTCTCCGACAAAAAAGTCAATATGGCGGAGGAGGCGGCAATTATCGAGCAGATGCTGACGAAGGTCACCGCCGAGGCCGACGGCACTGGACTTCTGGAGAGCACGAGGCGCGTCCATATTCAGTCCGAGGCCGGGTTACAAGCCTTCGGCATATTGACAATGAGCTATGAAAAAGCCTTTCACGAAGGGGAGATCGTCTACGTGCGGGTCCGAAAGCCCGACGGCTCGGTCATCAGCACCTCCTCAATTGTGGGCCCTACTCGAATGGCTGCGATTTTGTGCTTCTGACCGTCG
>CAZONJ010000043.1:0-25939 GCA_964581225.1 uncultured Terriglobales bacterium
GTTGCAGGCAGTTGCTTTGGCTGCCTATTTGCAAACAGCTCAATGAAACCTTCCACTCACCCAAAAGCCTCCGACTGGTTTGGGCGCTTCTCCGCAAAGTGCTCAAGCCTGATGGGTTCGCGCTGGGCCTTCCTCACGGCCATGCTGCTGCTGATCGCATGGGTGGTCACCGGCCCTTACTACCGCTATTCCGATACCTGGCAGCTCATCATCAATACCGGTACCAACATCATTACCTTCATCATGGTGTTTCTCATCCAAAACACCCAGAACCGCGACGCCAAGGCAATCAACCTCAAGCTCAATGAGGTTATCCGTTCGCTCGGTGAGGCGCACAACGATCTCATCGATGTCGAGAAGCTCTCAGATGAGGAACTCGACCAGCTGGCCCATCGCTATGAACGCATCCGCGAGTTGTACGAGGCGCGCCGCAATGTCAGGCAGAGGCAGATCGGCGAGCACATGCAAGAAGGGATGCAGGTCAGGGAAGAGATCTAAGCCTGGCTCTCAGGAGCCAAATCCGCCGCTTACCCCATCCGTTCCATGTGGCGGAAACCGCCGGTCCCAATAAATAAGGTGGCAAACAGGGTGGCATTGTAAAAGGCGTGCACCAGAAAACTGGCCGCCACCGACTGCATTCGCGCCCGCACCCAGGTAAGCACCATGCCGATGATAAACAGCATAAACAATGGCGCCCACGCATGGGCAAGCTGCTCCTGATGCAGCAGGGCAAACAGGAAGGAGTTTACGATCAGCGCTCCCCAAAATTTTAAAGGGCGGAAGAGCGCGGGATAGAGGAAGCCGCGGAAAAACAGCTCTTCAAAAAAAGGCGCCACGGTAATCCCAAATACCATCATGAAATAAGCGGAGCTGCGGTCGCGGAAGTATTCATCGATGGGCAGAGATTTCGGGATGGGCAAAAAACGGGAGCTGCTTTCGGCCAGGATGGCCAGCAGGACGCCGGTCCCGCCCAGAAGAAAAAAGTTAGGGGGCCAATTCCACTTCACCTGGCGCCAGAATGGCTCCCATGAGCGCCTTCGCACCAGAAAGACCATGAATCCAAAGGTGGCCAGATAAGCCAATGTCTCCGGAGGCAGCAGCACCAGGGGCGATTTTGCCAAGTCAGTGGCGGAATACCTGCTCAGGCCGGGAAGATTTCTCGCGGTAAAGAAACTAAGCATCGTGAAAACCAGCAGGCTTATAAACGCCACCAGCGCCATGAGCATGACGTCGGGTACGGTCCATACCGGGTTTTCACGAGGCGTCACAGGCAGCTGCACTTCGGGCAGCGACGGCTCAAGCTCAGGCGTATCCGGCGGCGGGTTGTAGGAGGAAGACAAAGCAGCGGTTCTCGGTTCCTGCAGTTCTCAGAATCCTATGATACGAAATAAAGGCCAGGATAGTTGGCTGGGAGAAACATGATTTCGTTGCCCAAAATTCTGAAAGCTCGTGCCTTAGCGGCCAACGGCTACTCCAGCCCAAAGCTTTCTGACATTTTCCCTTACTTCCCCTTACAATGGTCAGTTCCTGAAACCATGGCTTTTCAACGTCAAGTCTATACGGCGAAGGTGGCGCGCTCCGTCCTGCTCTCGGACCCGATGCAGACCATGCACATGGAGTTTGAGGTGCAGGAGCTCGACCGCTTTGACTTTATTGCCGGTCAGTTCGTTTCCATGACCGCCCCCAAAGACGGGAAGACGATCACTCGCGCCTATTCGATCGCCTCCGGGCCGCGCGAGAACAGAACCTTCGATGTCTGCCTGAACCGTGTGCCTAACGGTTTCTTCTCCAACCTGCTGTGCGACATGAAAGAGGGCGATACGGTCGCCTTCCACGGTCCGCATGGCAATTTCGTCCTGCGGCATCCGCTGCGCGATTCGATTTTCATCGCCACCGGCACCGGCATCGCGCCCATGCGCAGCTTTGTCGAATGGCTCTTTGGCGGGAGCGCGCCCCGGCACCAGGGACAGCAGATTTATCTGGTCTATGGCACCCGCTATGTGACCGACATCTACTATGAGGAGTACTTCACCGAGATTGCCGCACAGAATCCAAACTTCCATTACATCGTCACCCTGAGCCGGGCCGGGGAAGAGTGGCGGGGAGCGCGGGGATATGTGCAGGAGCGCGTGCGCGAGATCGTGCTGGCGCGTCCCGAGGCGGAGCGCACCAATATGGACGCCTACATCTGCGGCCTCAACGATATGGTCAGCGCCAATCGCAAGATGCTGCAGGAGGAGATCGGCTGGGACAAAAAGCAGATCGTCTTCGAACGATATGACTGACATTTCAGAAATGATCCACCGTGCGCCGCGATTGCGGTTTTTGAATCCCGCCTTGCTGCTGTGCCGTCCAATTCTTTAGACCCCAATCAGAAAAATACATCCAATAATTTTGTGGGCTAATTTCTATGCATTCCTATATCAGTGGCGGCAAGACGATTGAGGTAGTCCAGTACCAGCCGGCGCGGGCGGGTAAATTCCCGGCGCTCCTTATTGTTCATGGCTCCAGTGGGCCGATGAGTTCCTTCATAGGCGGCTATGCGCAGCGCCTGGCGGATTTCGGCTATGTGCTCTTCTTTGTCCATTATTTCGACCGCACCGATACCTCGTATGCCGGTTCGCAGGCCATAGAGACGCACTTCCCAGCATGGATAGAGACGTTGACCGAGGCCATCGATTATGCGGTGGAGCATCCCAAGGTAGATGCGGAACGCATCGGGTTTCTGGGCTTTTCGCTGGGCGGCTTTCTCTCCCTCTCCCTGGCTTCGCAGGAGCCGCGCATCCGGGCGGTGGTGAGCATTGTAGGCGGGATTCCCGAATATTTTGCCGAGCGCGCGCGACGCATGCCTCCGGTGCTTGTCCTCCACGGCGAGGCGGACACGAAGGTGCCGGTGAAGGAAGCGTATCGTGTTGAGCAGTTGCTGAAAAAGCTGAATACGCCTTATGAGATCAAGATCTATCCCGGCCAGGGACACTTCTTTCAGGGCGGGGCGCAGATCGATGCATTGACGCGCGCCTTCGGTTTTCTACAGAAAAACCTGCACGGGAAATCGTCCTGGAATGTGCTCGCTCCATTGCTCACCCAGTTGCTGAAAGTGGCGACCTCCTGACGCTCAACTCTGTATACCCCTCGTAAACCCTTCCGCCTGTGTGATTCCGAGCGCCGCGCGATGCGAGCCCGCGAACAAAGCGCAAGTCGAGGGACCCCGAGGATGTGTTAAATCATAAAATGCAGCATCAGGATTTCTACCCAGACTCCCTCAAGAAGCTTGAGACTGCATCGAGGGCATTTGCTCCTTAGGATATTGATTCGCGCTACGCACTCGATCGGCATGGCAAATCTGAAGAACGTCTGCCACGAAAGCTAAACTTCCTCTCTCCCTCGGCGCACATGGCGCGAAATGAGGAAACAGGCGATCACGCCGGCGGTCATGAGGAGCATTCCAAAGGCAAGGGCGCTCATGCCGGCGATCCGCTCGCCGCTTCCTTGCTCGACCGAGAGTCCGATCAGCACCGCCGGGCCAATTCCCAAAAGCCATGCCCCGACGTTTCCTCCAGGCACACGAAATGGACGGGAGAGCTCCGGCTCCCGCCTGCGCAGGGCGATCAGAGCGGCAAATTCCAGCAACAGGCTGCTGCCATAGAGCAGCACGTCCAGCGTGACCAGCCGCTCGAAATTGATGCCCAGGCAGGCCGCCCAGGCAGCGGTGCAGACGAGGATTGAAACCCAGGGCGCGCCGGTGCGGACATAGATTCGGGTAAAGATGCGGGGAAGGAATCCATCTTCGGCCAGCACCAGCGGCAGGCGCGAGTAGGACATTACCAGGGAATTGAATATGCCGAAGGAGCTGAGCGCCCCTCCGATTACGATGGCAAATTTCAGCCATGGTCCCACAATCTGGCCGGCAAATTCGGCCCAGGAGCCCGTCTCCCACGCCGCGGGGGCGATGCCGCTGCGCGACATGGCCGCGAAGGGTATGGCGTAGGAGAGAGCAACCAGCAATACTGAAGCGATCATGGCCAGCGGATAGGTGCGCTGCGGCTCCTCAACCTCCCCTGCGATGGTGGAGGCGTTGTCCCATCCCATGTAGTTCCACATCGCAACCAGGATGCCGCCAACCAGGTCATTCCGGTTCAGGCGGGTGGCGGCATAAACTCCATGTGCGGGATGCGTCTGCACCCAAAAACAGAGCAGGGCAAAGGGGGCCAGCAGGATGAAGAGCAGCCCCAATGAAGATTCGCCTACCGCCTTCGCCCCAAGGATATTCCAGAGCGCGCACACGGCGATCATGGAGATTGCTACCAGCAGGCCGCGATGCCCCTCCCTGAGGGCGGGCACGATCTCCGACAAGTAGGTCACGAAGAGCGTGGGGTAGATGGCCATATCGAAGGCGCTGGCGGCCAGCGATAGCCAGACCTCCTGGAAGCCCCAAAAAGATCCCAAACCCCGTTTGACCCAGACATAAAAACCGCCTTCGGCAGGAATGGCGCTGGAAAGCTCCCCTACCATGAAGGCGACCGGCAAGCTCCAAAAGATAGGGGTAAGAAAGACGATCAGAACCGCCCCGGCATAGCCCGCGCCCCGGACCGTCTCTTCGGTGCCGAACGGGCCGCCTGAGACCATGAAGTAGGTCGCGGCAATCAGGGGCCAAAGGGTCAGACGGCGCGGCCTGCCGCGCGAAGGGGCTTTCATCTTGGAAAACGTGACAATATACAGGGCCGGGGGCCAGCACAAGGAAATTCTTAAGCTTGGTTTTGGCGACCAATGCCCGGACTGGCAAAGGAGCAACAGTCAACGATTTATTTGTGCAACGAGCCGCCCTCCCGGCACATCCAATACTTGACAGTAAGTGACTCAAATCCTATTATAGAGCTGCTGTTAGCAGAGCATCTGATTCATCTACATGCACTTATAAAGCAGGAGAACAGCCAATGGCGAAGATTATCGGTATAGACCTGGGCACCACGAATTCCGTGGTTGCAGTCATGGAAGGCGGCGAGCCTAAAGTAATTGCAAACGAAGAGGGAGGGCGGACTACGCCTTCGGTGGTTGCCTTCACCAAGTCCGGGGAGCGGCTTGTCGGACAAGTGGCAAAGCGGCAGGCGATCACCAACCCGGAAAACACAATTTATTCTATCAAGCGCTTCATGGGACGGCGCTATGACGAGGTAAACGACGAAATGAAGATGGTCCCATACAAAGTAGTGCGTCAGGGAGACCATGTGGCTGTAGTGGCGCATGGCAAGGAGTACACCCCGCCACAGATTTCGGCGATGATCCTTCAGAAATTGAAGAAGGCGGCGGAGGATTACCTTGGCGGCACGGTTACCGAGGCGGTCATCACCGTCCCGGCATATTTTAATGACGCACAGCGTCAGGCGACCAAGGACGCGGGAAAGATCGCAGGCCTGGATGTAAAGCGCATCGTCAACGAGCCCACGGCGGCCGCGCTGGCCTACGGTTTGGACAAGAAGAAGAACGAGACCATCGCGGTCTATGACTTCGGCGGCGGTACCTTTGACATTTCGGTGCTGGAAGTCGGCGAAGGCGTCATCGAGGTGAAGTCCACCAACGGCGATACTCACCTGGGCGGCGACAATATCGACCAGCGCATCGTGGAGTGGCTGGTTGACGAGTTCAAGAAGGAAGAAGGACTGGACCTGCGCGCGAAGGGCAACGAGATGGCGATGCAGCGTCTGCGCGATGCGGCGGAAAAGGCCAAGATCGAGCTCTCCACCACCATGGAGACGGAGATCAACCTGCCGTTCGTCACCGCCGATGCCTCGGGGCCGAAGCACCTGGTAAAGAAGCTCACGCGCGCCAAGCTGGAGCAGTTGATTGAGGACATTATCCAGCGTTCGGTCGCGCCCTGCCAGCAGGCGATGAAGGACGCAGGCGTCGACGCCAGCAAAATCGATGAGGTCGTGCTGGTCGGCGGACAGACGCGTATGCCTCGCATCCAGCAACTGGTGAAGGACCTGTTCGGCAAAGAGCCGCACAAGGGCGTGAATCCGGATGAAGTGGTTGCGGTGGGCGCCGCGGTCCAGGCGGGTGTGCTGGCAGGCGACGTAAAGGACCTGCTGCTGCTCGACGTGACTCCGCTGACGCTTTCGATCGAGACGCTGGGCGGAGTATCGACGCCAATGATTCCCCGCAACACCACCATCCCGACCAAGAAGACGGAGACCTTCTCGACCGCGGCCGACAGCCAGACCTCAGTCGAGATCCATGTGTTGCAGGGAGAACGTCCGCTGGCGCGCGATAACCGCACCCTCGGCAAGTTCCACCTCACCGGGATTCCTCCGGCGCCGCGCGGGGTGCCGCAGATCGAGGTCACGTTTGACATCGATGCCAACGGCATTCTGAATGTCACGGCCAAGGACACGGCGACCAGCAAGGACCAGAAGATCACCATTACCTCGTCTTCCGGCCTGAGCAAGGAGGAGGTCGAGCGCATGGCCAAGGAAGCGGATGCTCATTCCGCCGAAGACAAAGCCAAGCGCGAAGAGATCGAGGCCCGCAACCAGCTCGATTCGCTGGTTTACAACGTGGAGCGGATGCTGCGCGAAAACGGCGACAAGATCTCGGGCAGCGACAAGTCGGAGGTCGAAGCGGCGGTTGCTGAAGCCAAGAAGGCGCTGGAAGGCTCCGAGCCCGCGGCCATGAACTCGGCCCGCGAGCAGCTTACACGGGCCTCCCATAAGCTGGCCGAAGCCATGTACAAGCAGGCCCAGCCGCAAGGCGGTGGAGCGGCGCCGGGAGCAGGCGCGGCGGCGAGCGATGGCGCCTCTTCCGAACAGAAGAAAGATGAAGGTGTGATCGACGCCGAGTACGTGGACGTGGATGAGAAGAAATAAGAAGTTGCAGTTGCACGGAAGGCAATGAGAGGGGGCGCATCGCGCCCCTTCATTTTTAGCCTGGTGGAGATAAGAATGTTAAAGCAATATTTGATTTTAAAAGTGGTGAAGGATTTTGGGAGCGACGCCGCGGAATTTGTCCCGCTGGTCGGGGTGATGACGCAATACGCCGCCGAGCAATTCCTGCATAAAGCCCGCCTGCAGGACCCGGCGTCAAGTTTCGTGATTCAGGAGGTAGGGGCAGCGTAAAGGATATGCGAAGCCCCGGAGGGGCGATAGATAACCCAGCACTTCAGTGCTGGGTAAAGTAAGGCAAGATGAAATTCCAAATCTGCCGAAGGCCGCTGCGCAATGAAATGGAGCAGCATAGAGAACTTTAGACCATGGCGACACAGCAAAAAGATTATTACGGCCTGTTGGGGGTAAAAAAGACGGCCACGGCGGAGGAGATCCGCAAGGCCTTCCGCAAGCTAGCCCGTAAATACCATCCCGACGTGAACCCCGGCGATAAGAAGGCGGAGGAGAAGTTCAAAGAGATCTCCGAAGCAAACGACATCCTCAGCGATCCCAAGAAGCGCAAGATCTACGATCAGGTGGGCTTCTACTCCGATAACATCGATCCGGCCACGGCGGAGGCGTACGCGCGCGGCGGCGGCGCCGGTTTTGGCGCGGGAGGATTCGGCGGGTTTCCTGGCGGCAGCGGCGCGCGTACTCAGGGAGGCACGCAGGAGGTCCCATTCGATTTTGGGGGCTTTGACTTCTCGGACTTTAGCGGCGGCAGCGCAGGGGCAGGGCAGCAGCGCAAATCGGGCGGCTTTCGCGACATCTTTTCGTCCATGTTTGGCGGCGGAGCGCGCGAGCCCCAGGGGCCGACCCCGGGCAGCGATCTCGAATACCAGGTGAATGTCACCTTCTGGCAGGCGATTAAAGGGACGGTGCTGCGCCTGAACGTGAACCGGCAGGACACCTGTTCCACCTGCCACGGTAAAGGCGTGGTGGGCAGCGCCGGGACGTGCCCGGAATGCCATGGCAGTGGCGAGGTGACCCAAACCTCCGGCAGGATGAAATTCAATGTGCAGTGCCCGCGATGTCATGGGACCGGTGTTGTGGGAACCCCATGTCCGACCTGCCATGGAGAAGGGACGGTCACGCGCACGGAGCAGCTTGAGGTGCGGATTAAAGCAGGCACGCGCGACGGGCAGCGCATCCGTCTGGCGGGGAAGGGTAATGCCGGACAGCAGGGCGGCCCGGCGGGAGACCTCTTTATCATCGTCCGCATCGGGCCGCATCCGATCTTTCGCCGCGAGGGCGATGACATTCATATCACGGTCCCAATCACGATTCCGGAGGCATCGCTGGGCGCCAAGATTGAGGTCCCCACAGTCGACGGCCGGGCGCAGCTGAAGGTACCGCCAGGAACGCAGAGTGGACAGAAGCTGCGCATGCGCGAAAAGGGAGTGCCTTCAGCGACCAAAGAGGGGGCGCGCGGCGACCAGATCGTGGAGGTAAAGGTCGTGGTCCCGCAGTTGCGCGACGAGCGATCGCGCGAGATTGTGCGCGAACTGGCAAAGCTGAATCCTGAAGATCCAAGGCAGGAGCTGTTCGCAAAGGTATAACTATGGCCACCAAACGACGATCGAAGGGTGCATACATGATCTCGGCGGTAAGCGAGATGTACGGCATCCATCCGCAGACATTGCGGCTTTATGAGCGCGAAGGGCTGCTCAAGCCTTCGCGTACGGAGGGGAACACCCGTCTTTATACCGATGAGGACCTGGAGCGGCTGGAGTTCATCCTGAACCTGGCGCGCGATCTGGGGGTGAATATTTCCGGGATAGCGATCATTTTGCAAATGCGCGAGCGCATGGAAGAGATGCAGCGCCAGATGCAGGAGTTTGTAAAGTTCGTGCGCCAGGAGGTAGTCTCGCGCGCCCACGCCCATCCTGACCCTACCAAAGGGGCAATCGTCCCCATCCGGAGGCAGGTGGTCCCGGTATCCAACAGCCCCCGCGAGAAGAAGCATTAAATAAAGAAAGCGCAGATTCCCAAGAAGCTGCGCTTAATCTTTTTAATTCCGTTCTAATTACGCGACGTGTTTGCCTAAGTCGTGGTCGTTAATATCTTTTCCATTGATGGAGATGATCGGCTTGTGATGGCTATCCATATTCCCTTCGCTGTCCACGGCGGACCGGTCGGTGGGGAGCATAGAGGAGATCATGTGATCGTCTCGTACCTCATCTTCAGGTACCGGGCCATTACCGGCAGCCATCATGGATAAGATATTAGCCGCAGGCTTAGCGAAATCTGTAGCCCGTCGCCGAGGGTGATTGCGCGAGCTCTCCGTGTCCGCTTCTGGCGGCGATTCGAGGCTTTCAATATAGGGATTAGCAGGATAATTTGGTGGTTGAGGGTGCGGAGCTTCTTCTGTTCTGGGTAACCTGTCTCTCAGACCCATAAAAACACACTCCTAGATTTCGTCATTTTAAAAGTATTAGATGGAAAAACGCAATACTTGGAAATTGCTGCTGGACCGAGCACCTCGATTTTCGTGAGATGCCTGAAAAGGGAACTCACCACAGAGACACTGAGCCACAGAGAAAGCTTGGAATAGGCCGGAGTCGTTATCGGTAACGTTGGCAAGATCGGTATCGCTTGCAAGTCTTTAATTTGAGAGTGCCGCTAGGAGGTGGAGTCATCATTCCAGTAAAAATGCCGGTCCATGGGACTGGACCGGGATATGGGGAGAGCTACAGGAGCGAATCCTGTAGGGGAACAAGGGATATGAACCCTGGTTGTAAAGAAAGTTGCGGCTGAATAAGATTTTCGATGAATAGAGATTGCACTATGTCACGCAAACTGCCTTTCCGGCTGGTTTATCACGAGGGCTACTATCTGCCTTTGGGAGCGCATGTCTTTCCCGCCCAAAAGTACCGGATGGTGCAGCAGCGCTTGCTGCAGGAGGGGACCGCCGCCGAAGATGACTTTCTTACCCCCGAGCCGGCAAGCGATGACGATGTGCTGCTGGTCCATGGGGCCGGATATGTCGAACGGCTGCGCACCGGCGCCCTGAGTCCTCGTGAAGAGATGCAGATGGAGGTCCCCTACTCCCCTGAGCTGGTGGAGGCGTTCTGGCTCTCGGCGGGAGGCTCCATCCTGGCTACGAAGCAAGCTCTGAAGGATGGAATCTGCTTTAACCTCGGCGGTGGATTCCATCATGCCTGTCCCGATTATGGAGAGGGTTTTTGCGTGATCCACGATGTCGCGATTGCGATTCGTCGCGCGCAGAAGGACGGGCTGGTAAAGAACGTGATGGTGGTGGACTGCGATGTTCACCAGGGCAATGGCACGGCGGCCATATTTCCGCCGCAGAGGACGGCATCGGCGCCGCTGCCCAGTGGATTCGGCGTGCACAAGGAGACGGGTGCGCCTTCGAGCGGCTCGGTCTTCACCATCTCGCTCCATCAGGAGCACAATTACCCCTCGTATAAGCCGCCGTCTTCAATCGATGTAAATCTGCCCGACGGGACCACCGACGAGCAGTATCTCTCCTGGCTGGACCAGGCGCTCAGTTCGGGGTTGCGGAAGTTCCAGCCGGAGCTGCTGTGCTACATCGCCGGGGCCGATCCTTACAAAGAAGACCAGCTGGGCGGCTTGGCATTGACGATTGAAGGTTTGAAAGAAAGGGACCTGAAGCTCTTTCGCGTGGCGCAGACCAGAGATATTCCCGTCATGGTGACCTACGCCGGAGGATACGCCCGGCGGGTGGAGGACACGGTCACGATCCATTGCAATACGGTGGTGGCGGCGCAAGAAGTGGCGGCGCACTCAAAACCCAGCGCTTGAGTGCATAAGCAAATTTCACGTGCGCCCTGTGAAGCTCCTTCGTTATTTATTTAATGCCTACGTGGATGTCAGCCTGTCCATTTCCCGGATCCAATGTGTTCGTGTCATAGACCTCGTAATCTGATTTAAAGGCCCGATCTCCCCCCAGCACGCTCTTCGGCGACGCCCAAATTTGTTGCCACGCCGCAGGAAGGACCTCCCAAAGCGGCCCTTTTTGGGTGGTGATAACCGAATATCGGCCGGCAGGAATTTTCTTTGCGACCATGCCGGCTGGCAGACCAGTCGCCGAGTCTACCTTGGCCCCCAGAACGTAGTTGTACTCAACGTCCTTGCTGCCCTTGATGTTGGCATAGTCGGTGTACACAGCGATGATGTTGGAATCGCTTTTATGGGGGATTTTATCCAGCAGAGAATCTGTCATAAAGCGCTGCCATTGCTGAGGGATCGCGCCGTTTCCGCTCTCCTCCGCCGAATTGGTGGTGTGCACCTGGATTCCCACCACGGTAAAGCCGCTGCCGCTCTCAACTTTGGGAGGCAGTTGACCCTCAGTCGATGTCGCAGTTTGGGACCATAGAAATCCAGTGATTATGATTATGAAGGGAAGCGCGATCCAGGGGGCGAAGCGCTGGTTCAACATAGGATTCATAAAGCGTTTACCTCAGTGGCGAATATCTGCCGTAAAATGGGAGCACAAAAGTTAACACATGCGGGACAAATTGTGTAAAATACCAGTGATGCGCCGGCCTGCAATGTCGAAGATGTTCAGCCCTGAACTCGGGCCGCGCTTTTCCGTGGATTTTCGATTTACCTCCCAACGATATTGGCGATACTGGCCCAGCTATTAAAAGCTTTCGGGCATACCCACTCCATCAGTATCAGTTTTAGAATTTCAGGAAATCGCCAAAATGCCATCTACTCTGGACAACATCGTCGCTATGACTCGCTCCAAGCTGGAGCGCCGCAAAGCAGCGGCGGATTTGCGTTCTCTCGAAGCTGCCGCGCAAAAGCATGCGCCTCGCGGCTTTCGCAGGGAGCTGCTGCAAGCGGCCGGCGGCCGGCCGGCGATCATCGCAGAGTTGAAGAAGGCCTCTCCCTCGCGGGGCCTCATTCGAAAGGATTTTAAGATTGCAGAGCTGGCGCAGCAATTGCTCGCCGGAGGCGCGAATGCTCTGTCAGTATTGACGGAAGAAGACCACTTTCAGGGTTCGCTCGAGTACCTGCGGACCGCTTCCTCGATTACCGGGCTGCCTTGCCTGCGAAAAGATTTCATGGTCGATGAATTCCAGGTGCTGGAGGCGCGTGCGAATTGCGCCGACGCCATCCTGCTGATCGTTGCCGCTCTGGAGGACGATCGGTTGCGGAGCTTACATGCCGCCGCCCGCCGCTTTGAACTCGATGTCCTGTGCGAAGTGCACGATCGTCAGGAGCTGGATCGGGCACTCGATCTGGGCTTTGACATCATTGGGGTGAATAGCCGTGACCTGCGGAGTTTCCAGGTAAGCCTGGAAACCGCCTTTCAGCTTGCCGGATATATTCCCGCCTCCATCTTGCGGGTGGCCGAGAGCGGCATCCATAGCGGCGGGCAGATGCGCTCCTTGCGTGAAGCCGGGTATCACGCGTTTTTGATTGGCGAATCGCTGATGAAAGAGCCAGACCCGGGAGTGGCCCTGCAAAAGCTGTTGCACGATGCCAACTCTCCCGCGCGCGAAGCCGCAGCCAAAGGGACGGTGCAACAATGAATCCCTGGATCAAGATTTGCGCCAACACCAATACCGAAGATGCCAGGGCTGCGGTTGCCGCCGGGGCGGACGCGCTCGGGTTTATCTTCGCTCCCAGCCCACGGCGGGTGCAGCCGGAGGCAGTGGCCAGGATTGCGGAGCATACGCCGACGGTCGAGCGCATCGGCGTCTTTGTGAATGAATCTGCAAAGACCATTGCCAAAATTTTCCATGCGGCGAAGTTGACCGGGGTGCAGCTGCATGGGGATGAGTCGCCCGAGGTCGTCCAAGAGGTGAGCGCCCTGTTGCGGAAATCAGGGAGCGAGCGATCTCCGATAAGAATCATCAAGGCCGTGCATTTCACGGCAGGGTTCGCCGAAAAGCTGGAACGGTTTTCTCGGGTAGAGGCAATCGACGCACTGCTGGTCGATGCGTTTTCATCGCAGGCCAGCGGAGGCACGGGGCAGAGCTTTGATTGGCAGGCCGCGCGGGAGGCGCTTGGGCTTTCGCGCAGGCCCATTGTCCTCGCCGGGGGATTGAGGCCGGAAAATGTCAAGCAGGCCATCTCGCTGCTTCATCCCTGGGGAGTGGATGTAGCCTCAGGAGTGGAACATTCCCCCGGCAAAAAAGATTGGCAGAAATTATATGCATTCTGTGCCGCAGTCCGTGGCGAGAATCCAGCGAAGGCGGAAGCGCAGCTTGCGCTGAAGGAGAGGGTATGAATTCCACAGAAACCACCACCGCAAAGATAGGACGCTTTGGCGAGTATGGCGGCCGATATGTTCCGGAGACGCTGATGGCGGCGCTCCAGGAGTTGGAAGCTGCCTATGAACAGGCCAAAGTGGACCTCGAATTCCAGAAGGAGCTCGAATCGCTTCTGCGGGAATATGCCGGACGTCCCACGCCGCTCTTCTTTGCCGAGCGCCTCACCAGGAAGCTGGGCGGCGCGAAAATTTACTTGAAGCGCGAAGACCTGTTGCATACCGGCGCCCACAAGATCAATAACTGTCTGGGACAGGCGCTGCTGACCAGGCGCATGGGCAAGCGCCGCGTGATCGCCGAAACCGGAGCAGGGCAGCATGGGGTGGCGAGCGCCACGGTGTGCGCGCTGATGGGCTTTGAATGCGTGGTCTACATGGGGACCGAGGACATGCGACGCCAGGAGCTGAATGTCTTTCGCATGAGGCTGCTGGGCGCGGAGGTGCGCGGCGTAAGTTCTGGCTCCTGCACTTTGAAAGATGCCATCAATGAAGCCATGCGCGATTGGGTGACCAACGTCCGCACCACGCATTATCTGCTGGGAAGCGTCTTGGGCGCACATCCCTATCCCATGATGGTGCGCGATTTTCATCGCTGCATCGGTCGCGAGGCGCGCCAGCAGCTGCTTTCCGCCGAGGGCCGGCTTCCCAACGGGGTGATTGCCTGCGTCGGCGGCGGTTCCAACGCCATTGGGGCCTTTTACGAATTCATCCGCGACAAAGAAGTCACGCTCATCGGAGTGGAAGCCGGAGGGCGAGGGAGCGATCTGGGCACACATGCGGCTCGCTTTCGTGGAGGCTCTCCTGGGGTACTCCAGGGCACTTATTCTTATGTGTTGCAGGATGAGGCCGGCCAGATCGGGACTACGCACTCGATATCGGCGGGATTGGATTATCCCTCGATCGGGCCGGAGCATGCCGCGCTGCACGATTCCGGTCGCGCGGAATATGTTGCCGCCTCCGACGAGGAGGCGCTGAATGCCTGCGTCATGCTGGCCCGCACCGAAGGGATCATCCCCGCGTTGGAGTCCTCTCATGCAATAGCGGAGTGCATCCGTCGCGCCCCCACTATGAAGAAGGACGAGATACTCATCGTCAATGTCTCGGGGCGAGGCGATAAGGACATGGGAATACTGGTAAAGGAGCTGAAGCTATGATCCGCTTTGCAGAGAAACCTGGACTGGTGGCTTACGTCACATGCGGGGATCCCGATCTCGCGACCAGCGAGCAGATTATTCTGGCTGCGATCGATGCCGGGGCCGACGTGGTCGAGCTGGGAGTCCCGTTCAGCGACCCGGTGGCGGATGGTCCAGTGATTCAGCGGGCTAGCGAACGCGCGCTGAAGAATGGCGCCAGCCTGAAGCAGGTGATCGAGCTTGGAGCCAGGGTGAGAAAGGCGCGGCCCGGCGCAGGACTTATCCTGTTCTCTTACTGGAACCCCATCCTGCGGCTGAAGCTGGAGAATTTCTGCAATGCGGTCCGTCAGGCCGGGACCGACGGCGTGCTGGTTACGGACCTTACCGTCGAAGAGGCCGAGGATTACATCGGCAAGATGCGAAAGGCCAATCTGGCGACTATTTTTCTGGCGGCGCCCACCAGCACCGACGAGCGCCTCAAGGCCATTTCCCAGGCTTCCACCGGATTCGTTTACGCGGTTTCGCGTACCGGCATCACTGGAGCGCAGCAGCAGGTTTCCTCTGATGCCGAGCAGCTGGTGAGAAGACTGCGGAAATTTACCCAGCTCCCCATCGCGCTGGGCTTTGGGATATCCAATCCAGAGCAGTTTGCCGGCGCCGGGGCCTTCGCCGACGCGGTTGTAGTTGGCAGCGCCATCGTGCAGCTGGTCGAGCAGAATGGAATACAGGCCGCGGCCAAAGTGGGTGACTTCATAAGCTCGCTTAAAGGCAAGAGCACGGCGTTAGCTGTCACATAGTATTAATCGGATTTGCTGAAGGCCGGTCCTTCCGGACCTTCGGGAATTGAAATCGAAAGGGAAGAAAATGGACATCGCAGATTGGCGAAAGAAAATAGATGACATGGACCGCCGTCTAGTCGAGCTGTTAAACGAGAGGGCCAAAGCGGCCCAGGAAATTGGGCGTCTCAAGCGCAATACCAACCTGCCGATCTACGAGCCGGACAGAGAAAAGAAGATTTTTGAAAACGTCTCTGCCCTCAGCAAAGGTCCACTGCCCGGACATGAGCTGCGGCACATCTTTGAGCGGATCATCGACGTCATGCGCAAGCTGCAGCAGGAAGAGATCCAGACTCAACCGCCGGTCCCCAGCGGACAAACCGAATTCGATATCGAAGTGAACGAATAGTTGAGGACAGGAAAGGAAAAATGATCATCGCAATGCAACAAGACGCGACCGAAGAGCAGATCCAAAATGTGATTGGACGGCTGGTCAACATGGGCTTTGAAATTCATCGCTCCACTGGAGCGGTACAAACCGTGCTGGGCGCGGTGGGAGTGCATCCGGAGTTCGACATCCGTGAAATCGAGGTCCTCGAAGGAGTAAAAGAGGCCCATCGTATTACTTCGCCTTATAAGCTGGCGGGGCGCAGCTTTCGTCCGGAGGGGACGATCATCAAGTTTCGCAATGGGGTTGCCATTGGAGGCAACGAGATCCTGGTAACCGCGGGCCCGTGCTCGGTCGAATCGCGCGACCAGTTGTTCACCGTGGCCGAACAGGTGAAGAAGGCCGGGGCCAAGGCATTACGCGGCGGCGCATTCAAACCGCGCACCTCGCCCTACTCCTTTCAGGGGCTCGGGCTGGAGGCGCTCAAGCTGCTGCGCGAGGCCGGAGACAAGTTCGACCTGCTGGTGGTCAGCGAGGTGATGGAGATCTCCCAGATCGAGCTGATGCTGCCCTATATTGACGTCTTCCAGGTCGGCGCCCGCAATATGCAGAATTACAACCTGCTGCGCGAGCTGGGCAAGGTGCGCAAGCCGGTGCTGCTCAAGCGCGGCATCGCCGCCACCTTCGAGGAGCTGCTGCTCTCCGCCGAATACATCATGGCAGGTGGCAATTACGAGATCATCTTATGCGAGCGCGGCATCCGCACCTTCGAAAACTACACCCGCAACACCATGGACATCGCCGCCATCCCGATTATCAAGAAGCTTTCGCATCTGCCCATGACCGCCGATCCGTCCCATGGGACGGGAAAACGCGACAAGGTTGCGCCCATGGCGCGGGCCTCGGTCGCCGCCGGCTGCGATGCGCTGCTGATTGAAGTCCATCACAATCCGGACAAGGCGCTTTCCGATGGCGCGCAATCGCTCTATCCGCAGCAGTTCGAACAATTGATGAATGAGCTGCGCGTGATCGCCACCGCCGTCGGACGTACAATCTGAGCTGATGGCAATCTCACAAGTCACGGTGCTGGGCACCGGCCTGATTGGTGGTTCGCTCGCCCTTGCATTGAAGAAGCGCGGGATTCGCGTGGTAGGCTCCGACCGCCCTGAAGTCCTGGAAAAGGCAAGGCAGCTGGGAGCGGTGGATGAAGCGCTCTCCGATCCCATTCAGGCATGCAAGGGAAGCGCCGTGGTGGTGCTGGCCACGCCGGTGGGGAGCATTATCGATCTCATCGAGCGCGTCGGCCCGCTGCTTCCGGAAACTACCTTGCTGACCGACGTGGGCAGCACCAAGGCGGAGATCGTCGCGCGCGCCAAGTCGGTATTTGGAGATGCGGTGACGCGGCGATTTCTTGGCGGGCACCCCATGGTGGGCAAAGAGCGTTCCGGCATCGAGCATGCCAGCGCGGAGCTTTTCCAGGACGCAACCTGGCTCTTTGCCGCCCCAGAAGAGCTTTCTACCGGGACTCCGGTGGGCAGGGAGTTTATCGATCTGGTCCGGTCATTCCCCAGCCGGACTTATTTTTTTGATCCTGCCCAGCATGACCGCATTTGCGCGTGGGTAAGCCATTTGCCGCAGATGCTCTCAACCGCGCTGGCTTCTACGCTGCTCGATGAGGCTGCCGCCGGGACTCACATTCATCAGATCGGCGGCCGGGCGCTGCGCGAGATGACCCGTATTGCCTCCAGCCCCTACTCGATGTGGCGGGACATCGCATTTACCAACACCCACAACATCGCCGACGCGCTGCTCAAGCTGGAGCAGAAGATCGCCCACATCCGCGAAAACCTGCGCACCCCGGAGTTGCGCAAGGAATTTGAACAGGCCAACCGCTTTCCGGAAAACTCGTAAACGCTAAAGCTTGTACAATCAAACTTTTTGGGAATGCTCATGGAGCGGACCGCTTCCGGGGGCATTCCAAATTTGCAATCTTCAATTTCTCAAACATGAAAACTGGAATCATCGGCCTGCCGCAGGTAGGCAAGACATCTTTATTTAAGATCCTGACCAAGGCGAATGTGGAAGACCGCGGCTATGCCAATCCGCGGGAAGCGCATCTTGGAGTGGCGAAGGTACCGGACGAGCGTCTGGATAAGCTGGCCTCGCTCTACAATCCCAGGAAGCTGATGCACGCGACCATCGAATATGCCGACGTCGCCGCGGTCGGGCAGGAGGCGCTCAAGGAGTCCGCCTATACCAACACTCTACGGACAGTGGATGCGCTGGCGCATGTGGTTCGCGCCTTTGACGATCCTTCCATCCCGCATATCGGGCCGGTCGATCCGCTGCGCGACATCAAGAATGTGGATTTCGATCTGGTGGTCAGCGATCTGGGGCAGGTAGAGAAGCGGATGGAGCGCCTGGAAAAAGACCTGAAGAAGATGAGGTCGCAGGAGCTGGAGCGTGAGTTCGACCTGATCAAGCGGGCCAAGGAGCACCTGGAGTCGGAGCGTCCGCTGCGCGAGATGGAGCTTACGGCGGACGACAAAAAGCGTATTCGCGGCTTCATGTTTTTAAGCCAGAAGCCCATCCTCTACGTTTTGAACGTGAGCGAAAGCACCAGTCTGGGCGAGGAGCTGGAGCGTGCCGCCGAAAAATATAATCTGCGCGAGGTGGCCTCGCGTCCCAATGTAGGGGTGACCGCGATCTGCGGGAAGGTGGAGGCGGAGCTCGCGGACATGAGCGATGAGGACGCGGTCGAATTCCTCTCCAGCTATGGGTTGAAGGAGAGCGGGCTGGTGCGCCTGGTCCGCAAGACTTACGAGCTGCTGGGAATGATCTCTTTCTTTACCGTCGGAGAAGACGAGTGCCGGGCCTGGACGATTGAGCGCAATTCGCGCGCCCAGACCGCCGCGGGCGCAATCCATTCCGATCTGGAAAAGCATTTCATCCGCGCCGAAACCATTCATTGGGACCAGTTGCTGGAGGCCGGCTCGGAGGCAAATGCGCGGGCCCGGGGCGCCTTACGCCTGGAAGGCAAGGACTATATTGTGCAGGATGGCGATGTCATGCACATCCGCCATAGCGGATAAATATGTCACCTCTGGCGCTCTCGATTGTGCTGGGACTCACCGCCGCCGCCGCCAACGGATTCGGCGGGGCGATCATCGTGCAAAGGAATTGGGAGCGCCGCTACCTGCGCTACTTCGTGGCGCTGGGCTCCGGTTTCATGCTGGGGACAGCGTTGCTGGAGATGTTGCCGGAAAGCTTTCATCTGGCGGGGGCGCGCGCGCCGCTTTTTATCCTCGGGGGATACTTCCTGGTGCATTTTTTTGAGCACACCCTTACTCCTCATTTCCACTTTGGCGAGGAGGTCCACGAGCATGAGTTTATTCACTCCCACAAGAGCGTCTCGCTGCTGATCGGATTGCTGATCCACACTTTTTTTGACGGCATCGCCATCGCCTCCGGCTTCCTGGTTTCCAATTGGCTGGGATGGGTGATCTTTATGGCCGTCTTTTTGCATAAAGTCCCGGAAGGTTTTACCGTCACGTCAGTCATGCTGGCCAGCGGCCGTTCGCGTGGAATTGCCTGGGGGGCCTCCGCATTGTTGGGCGCGGCCACGCTGCTGGGCGTTCTCTTAATGGGATGGTTCTCGCCCTTCTTGAAAACCGCATTGCCGCTTTCCGCCGGCGTTACCCTCTACGTGGCGGCATCGGATCTTATTCCTGAGGTCAATAAGGAGCCGGGAGGGAAGATGGCAATGGTGGTGTTCCTAGGCGTGGCGGTGCTGCTGGTGCTGGAGAAATTCTTTCACGGATAAAAAGGCACGGTTGTCATCCAGCTTGTTCATTTACATCCTGTTGAAACCTCGTCATCCTGAGCGCCGCGCGACGCGAGCTTGCGAGCAAAGCGCAAGCCGAAGGACCTCGAGAACGCTTCGTCCCTAAATGCCGCCTCAGTCTTTTCAAAAAAGGTTGTGAGAAACCCGTCATAAACACGGGACTGCATTTATGCGCTCTGCCGGACAAGGGAATCCTTCGAATCGCACTGCGGTGCTCGCTCGGGACGACAGCTTAACAGAAGCCGCGCCTTCTTATTCCTCTATTCCACTTCCTGTTTCGCCTTGTACCCTTCGCGCGCGATGATTTGATATTTCACCGCTTTATGGTGCTGGTCCATGACGCGCAAAGGTGCGCCGTTCTCGTCCACAACTTCCACCTTCAGCTTGCGCCACGTTCCGTCCTGTTTTGAGTTGGTGGGACGGTATGCCAGGGTGTACTGGTTTCGGATGGAGGCGTTGATGTCGTGGAATATCTCGGGCAGCTCACCTTCGAAGCGCGGGAACCAGGCATTGCCGCCGGTGAGGCGCGCAAAGTAATTGAGCTGGTTCTGCGCCTGAAGATAGTCCAACTGGGTAAGTGGGCCGAGCGCGCCGTGGGCATCGAGGTATTGCAGAAGCGCCTGGCCGGTGCCCACCGCGTAAATCGTAATATCGTGCGAGCCCTGGACTTTTTTGAGCACCTTATCGTAGGTGAGCTTGCTGAAGGTGTCGCGGCCGGTCGATATCAGGATGATGTACTTATGTCCTTCCACCCCTTCTAATCGGTCGATCGTGTCATAGAGGGCGTCGAAGAGGTTGGTCTCGCTGAAGCCGGGAATGCGCAACGAATTGAGTCCCTGATAGACCGCCTGTTTGTCCTGGGTGAAATCCACCACCAGGTCTGGCTTCATGTCATAGGTGACGACCGCGACATAATCACTCGGCTTCAGAGACTGCGCGAAGGTGTAGGCCGAATTCAACATGTCATAGATGAAGTGGTAGTTGTTGGCCGCAAATTCGAGGAGCATGACCGCCGTGATTGGCTTTTCCGATTGGGAGAAGTCGTTGACCTTTTGCAGCACGCCGTCTTCATAGACGCGAAAATTATCTTTCTTCAGGCCGGGGATGAACTGGCCATTCTTGGTGACCACGCTGACATCCACGTTCACCAGGGGAACATCGACGCGCAAAGAGTAATTGCCGATCTCCTCCGGGTTCTTGACCTTGGGGGGCTTTTCGACCGGCTTTTCCGACTCCGGGGCTTTTTTCGGGACCGCAATCGGACCGACGTCTCCTTGTGGTCCTCCCGCCTCGGGCGGGGCCTGCTGGTCGGATTTTTTATTTTGCTCCTGGGTCTGGCTGCTGGAGCTCGATGGCGCGGTTTGCGCCTGCAATAAACCGTTTGCAGGCACGAGCGCCAGGAAGCAAGTTACGAGCGTAATTACCGCGAATCTTAGATTGGCTGCAAGATTTACCTTACAAGTGCTAGGGAACATTTGATGTGCCTTTATTGGGATGCTCGTATTAGTATAGATGCCAGAACTGCCGGATTTCATCAAACTTCTGTTTGACCCCTCGACTTTTGGGGCCTCGCAAAGGTGTTATCCGGGGAGTTTTACGGAGTATTTGTAGTCATGAAAAAGAGTGCCTCCGCTGTATTCCTTTCGACCCTGTTTTTTTTAGCGTTGTCTTCCTTTGCAGATCAGAAACCCGAAAAATCCAATCGAAGCGCCGGCGGCGGCACAGTTGCCGCCACCGAAGCCCGCATTGCTCCGGCAACCATGCCGGTGAGCGCCATCCATCGCGGAATGCGCGGTGTGGCCTATACAGTCTTTGAAGGCACGAAGCCTGAACCCATGGATGTTGAGATCCTGGGCGTACTCTCCAACATGAATGGGCCTAAAAGCGACGTGATTCTGGCGCGCCTGCATGGCGCCAAGGTGGAGTACACCGGAGTGGTCGCCGGAATGAGCGGCAGCCCGGTCTATATTGACGGCAAGCTTATCGGCGCCCTGGCATTCCGCATCGGGTCCTTCTCGAAGGAGCCGATTGCCGGCATCACTCCCATCGCGGAGATGCTGGAAATCAATGAGATGGACAGCAGCATTCCTGCCGAAGGCGCGGGGCTCTCGCGTGCCCCAAAAAGCGCAATCAGCCGGACGGCCGTGGGCGGCGGCCAGGACGATGTGGCGAATTATGCCGAATACCTTGCCCCGATCGAGGCCCCCTTTGTATTTAATGGCTTCAGCGAAGAGACCATCCAACGCTTTGCCCCGCAGTTCAAAGCGGTAGGGCTAACCCCGGTGATGGGGACCGGGGCCTCCAGCAACGAGAAGCAGCCGGAGCCTATCGAGCCCGGTTCGGCCGTGAGCGCGATCATGGTGAGCGGCGATTTGAATATTGCCGGCACCTGCACCGTTACCTATATGGATGCGGAGCATCTTTTGGCCTGCGGTCATCCATTGACTCAGTTTGGCATGGTGGACATGCCTATGACCAAGGCGGAGGTCGTAGCCACGCTCTCCTCGCCGCTGAACTCCTTCAAGATCGTCAACACCACCGAGCAGATTGGCGCCTTCGTCCAGGACCGGCATACCGGGATTATGGGCCGCTTCGAAAGGACGCCGCAGATGATCCCGGTGAACATTGCGGTCCATGGCGGGATGGAGCCCAAGCAGTTCCATTTCCAGGTGCTCAATAATGCCCAGCTCACTCCGCTGATCATGATGACGACCATCTACCAGTCGTTGCAGGGCATGAACCAGTATGGGGAAGAGATCACCTATCGCATGCGCGGCGGCATTGATGTAAACGGCTATGCTTCGGTGCAGTTGCGCAACATGTTTGCCGCCACCGAGGGCGTTCCCACGGCATATCAGGTCGCCATGGCGCTGGGGGAGAGTTTCAACCGCATCTTCGACAACCCCTATCATGCGCCCAAGATCAATGCGGTCAACCTCGACTTCGACCTTATTCCCGAGCGGCGCGCGGCACAGCTGGAGCTGGCGCGGACTGACCTTACCGAGGCCCGCCCGGGCGACGAAATCATGGTGGAAGCGGTGCTGCGGCCTTATCGCGGGGAGCGCATTATGCGGCAGATTCCCATCAAGATCCCAACTTCCACGCCCAAAGGCACTTTGCGCATCCTGGTCAGCGATGGCGAGACGCTCGACCGCGCCCATCGCATGACCACGAACCTGGGGCACAAGCTGGAGCTGGACCAGACCATCGCATTGCTGAATAAAGAGCACGTGAACCACTCGCTTTACGTCTCGCTGCTCGAGAATCAGCCCCAGGCGCTGGTGGAAGATAAAGTGATGCCCGATCTGCCCTCCTCGGTGATGAATGTGATGGAAGGAATGCGAGGCACTCAGGACATGTTTGTTACCGGCGAATCCGCTGAGGACGAGTCCTCGACGCCAGTGGACTACGTGGTCTCCGGGGCACAGGTGATTACCGTCCAGATCAAGTAAGAGCTTCGCGGAGGGCGGAAGTTGAAACTACGCGCTGCCTGTAGGGATTCCTCTTCGCAAAGGCGCGGCTCGGAATGACAAAAAAAGATGTTCTGTCAAAGAGCCATGGCGTGCCTTCCTGAGCGATTGCAGCCATGCAGCGGCAGCTTCTTCTGGCGTACACTATTTCAGAACTATGAATAAGACGTTGCGAATGGCCTCCGGCCTGGTTTTCTTTGCATTTTTACTTTTCTCCTCTCTGGCGTTTTCCGAAGGAACAAGTCTCTGGCAACAATCCCGGTACGACGAGTTTGAAAAAGGCACATCGAAAGGTGTAGCCCTGACCAGCGATGGACGCGTGGAGCTTGCGCCCGCCTTTAAACAGCTCTTTACTACGCCATCTACTTACGTATGGAAGGTGGTCAGCGATTCCCAGGGAAACGCTTATCTTGCCAGTGGATCGCCGGCCCGCGTCTATCGCGTGACCCCGGAGGGCAAGGCCAGCATTATCTTTGAGGCCAAGGAGCTGCAGGTCCAGTCCCTGCAGATCGACGCGGGAGGAGTGCTGTACGCCGCCACTTCTCCCGATGGCAAGGTATATAAGATCGAGCGCGCGGGAACTCCAGGAAATGCAAGCAAAGCTTTTGCGGAGGTCCATAATAATGCGACCTCCGAAGTGCCGGTCGATAGCAGCTACCACTCCTCCGTATTCTTCGATCCGAAGACGAAATACATCTGGGACCTGGCGCTGGATCCCGGCAGCGGCAGGCTGTACATCGCGACCGGCGACCGGGGCGAAATTTATAAGGTAGAGAAGGACGGAGAAGGCTCTCTCTTCTTTAAGAGCGACGAATCGCATATCCGCTCGCTTGCGCTGCAGCCGATCACCCGCGTGGTGGAGGAAAGTCAGGACAAGCATTCGCGGAAGGGGCAGGCAAGCGCGCCACTCCGCCAGAGCAATCTGATTGCGGGCTCGGATGGCAGCGGTTTGATTTACCGCATCAGCCCCGCGGGAGAGGCGTTTGTCCTTTACAGCGCCGGCAAGAAAGAGATGACCGCATTGGCAGTGGACGATGATGGCACCATCTATGCGGCAGGAGTCGGGGACAAGAAGTCTCAAGGATCAGGGGGAACTCCGCTGCCGCTCAACCCTCCGCAAAATCCAGTTGCAAATTCCGGCGGCCCTCAACCGCAGGGCCTGAATATGCCGATGATGAACTCTGTCTCCGGCGGCTCCGAAGTGTATGCGATCGCCCCTGACGGCACCCCCCGTCGCCTGTGGAGTTCGCGCGACGATCTGGTCTATGCGCTGGCCCTCAGTGGCAATTCTCTGCTGGTAGGAACAGGGAATCGCGGGCACATCTTTTCCCTGGAGCGGCACGCCCATATGGGATCGTTTACCGATCTGCTCAAGGCAAGCGCAAATCAGGTGAGTTCGTTTGCCCGCGGCCCGAACGGCGCGCTGTATGCCGCCACCAGCAACCTGGGCAAGCTCTTCCTGGTCGGCGCCGCTCCGGAGGCCGAAGGCGGAAGCTTCGAGAGCGATGTTTTTGACGCCAAGATATTCTCCCGCTGGGGGCGTCCTGAGGTGCGCGGCGCTGGCAGCTTTGATTTCTACGCCCGTAGCGGCAATGTGGACAATCCTGACCGCAACTGGAGCCAATGGAATAAGGTCGACCTGGCCAAAGACGCCACTCTGGGCATTCCCGATGCGCGGTTCATGCAATGGAGGGTAGCATTGCATCCCGGCAACCCAGCGCCGGCAATCAGCAGCGTGGGGATCAATTATCTCTCGAAAAATGTGGCCCCGGTGGTAGACGAAGTGACGGTGCAGGCAGGCGGACACGTTGCATCGGGGGCAAATGGAAAATCCGGCGGTGAAGCTGGAATGGGAGGATTCTCCGGAGGCGGCGCCCCTACGCAGAATGGAAATCTTTTCCCAGCCGCGCGGGAGCATGATCCCATCGTGGTGCGCTGGGTGGCCCACGATGACAACGACGATGATCTGGCCTACGCGATCTATTATCGCGGCGATGGCGAGAGCAACTGGAGGCTGCTCAAGGACGATATTCGCGAAAAACAATATTCCTGGGACGCCAGTCTGCTTCCCGATGGAGGCTATGTGGTAAAGGTGGTCGCCTCGGATGCGCCCTCGCATAGCCCGGATGAGGCGCTGAGCGATGAAAAAGAAAGCGCCCGTTTTGAAATCGACAGTACTCCACCCCGGGTGGAAGCATTGCTGGCAAAAATAGAAGGGCAGGAGTTACACGTAACCTTCCGCGCATCCGACGGCTTCTCGCCTATTAAACGCGCGGAATATTCCGTGGACGCCGGCCAATGGCAAGTAGTAGAACCGGTGGGGCAGATCTCCGATTCACGCGAGGAGAACTACGATTTCAACGTTCTGCTTCCGGGCTCGGAGGCAAATGCCTCGGCCCTCCAGCAAGATGCCAGGAAAAAGTCCCGTTCGGGCGCGAAGAACCCTGAAGCTTCGGCGAGTTCAACTCAAGGCCCCAACAGCGAGCATCTTGTTGTGGTGCGCGTCTATGACCGTTTTGGCAACATGGGCCTGGCCAAGACCCTTACCAACCTGCGCTAGCAATGTACTGGTTACGCCTGCTCGCCTGGATTATCGCGCTGGTCTACTGCACCATCCCGTCTTTCTGGCTGGTGGCCCATCCCAATGCGCGGCGATGGAACCGCCCACGCGCCGCCTTCCGAATTCTATTGCCTTCGTGGCTCTTCTTTATCCTGCTGGCGGGAGCAATAACCTGGCCCAGGCATGAGGTGGTCCTGTTTGAGAATCCTGCTTTGATCCTGGCTGGCCTGGTTTTGCTGTTTGTTGGAGGGAGCATCTACCGTCGCAGCGGCGCGCATTTCAGCTGGAAACAGCTCTCCGGGGCGCCGGAGTTTGAAGCGGGAAAGATCGCGGAACAAAGGCTGGTGACCTCCGGCATTCACGCGCGCGTCCGGCACCCTATCTACCTCGCCCACTTCATCAATCTTTGCGGCTGGACGCTGATCAGCGGCCTTGAAGTGCTGCTCTGGCTGCTGGCTTTCGCGGTGGCAACCGGCTGGTTGATGATTCGCTTAGAGGAACGGGAGTTGAGAGGCAGGTTTGGCGAGGCATATCTGGAGTATCAGCGCAGCGTGCCGGTGATTGTGCCGAAACTCTAGCAACGCAA
>CAZONJ010000044.1:0-25152 GCA_964581225.1 uncultured Terriglobales bacterium
TGTACCCGAAAGGGTACCGGGGGTTCGAATCCCTCTCCCTCCGCCATACAGTCAGCAGCTCATCGGGTTTCCGCGATCAAATGATCGCGGACTCATTAAAGGAAGACACAGCCGAGGGAGGCTGTGGTACATCAGGATGTTTCCGCGGTCCTTTCACCAGAAGGAAGGCTCCAGAACGCTGAAAACAAAGAGCAGAAGGGTCCTTCCGAGACTCAGGCACTTGATGCCAATCGGCAAAATATGATTTTCGCGCATTTTTTGCTGCGCGATTGTAAGACTCTGCATCTGAGTTAGTGTGTTCCGAATCTTTCTGCTGGCAAGCCGGTGTGGCTGTGTGCATCATGAGAGACAGGCCTGAACAGGGGAAGAGCGGGCAATAAATCAGCATGGCGAGAACTAAATTGATGAAAACATTTCTCTATCTCGTGCTTCTGTTTCCATGGTCAGCCGCAGCCCTGCTCCTGTTGCGTTTTCTCAAGGCAGAACGCAAGCCCGAGGCGGTCGTGAAGCAATAGGGCAGATATAAGGCCGCCAATGCAGTTCCGAGGCTATTTATTGCACCGTGTCTTTGCCGCTATTCATGATTTTAGGAAGAAGCTCCCGCGAGCATTCGATCAGTTCCGGAATCTGCAACGGTTTTCGCAGCGTACGGAAGCCAAGTCTTTCGAAGGCGTTGTTCAAAGCCCCGGCAGACAGGAATACAACCCGGTCCTTCAGCGCCCCACGCTTCTCTGCGATCCACTTGCCCAGATCGTCCGCCTGAGAGGCGGACATACAAAGCTCATCGATCAATATCAGTTCGAAGTCCTCCTCCAGAAGACGCGCGCGCAGGTTTTCCGGCTGCGATTCGAACGAGACCTCGCCTCCCAAATAAAGCAGCACCGTGCGTTGAAATTCAAGCGCAGCGCCGTCATTTCCCACCAGCAGCACCCGTCCTGAGCCTTTGGGGATGGGGAGCTGCTGGGGAGGGCCCTGCCGCTGGACTGCCTGTGGCTCAAGTTGCGCCGGGCTGGAGATGGAATGGGCAAGGATATTTTTGTGCGATTGTTCCAGGCCGATAAGGGTTTCCAGCACCGCACAGGCGCGCTGGTCCTGCTCCATGAGCTTGCGCACCAACGATTGGGCCTGGGCGCTCATCTCCTGGCACTGCAGCAGTTGCAGGTATCCATGGATCGCGGTAATGTGCTGGACCAGGCTGCGCGTGCTTTCTCGCAGAATAGATTCAATCTGGCCCTCCGGGTTTTTCACGAGCGCTCCTTGGAATCGCGGACGGAGAATATCAAGCCGAGAAAACCCGCTGATTAGTTATTTTCTGCAGCAGCTCAAACGATAAGGCGTCGTATTCGGAAATCGAGGGTGTTTCAATCTCCATGGGGAGGATCCGCTCTTCGCCTTTGCCTTCAGCTTCGCGGCGCAATTGCACGAGCAGCGCCTGCACCACGCTGGCATCGTATTTCTGGGGCGTAAAGCGCACCAGGTCGGCAAGCGCGTTTCTGAGCGGCACGGGGCCGCGATAGGGCCGTTCGCTTAACATGGCATCCAGGCTGTCTGCGGCGGCAACGATTTTTACCGCCAGCGAAACCTCATTGTTGTGGAGGCGATCGGGATATCCCGATCCATCGGCCCGTTCATGATGCGATCGCACCACCTCGGAAACCTCCGGCCAGGGAAACTTAATATTGCGCACGATCTGATATCCGAAGATGCTGTGGTCGGCAATTTCGCGGAACTCTTCCGGATGCAGCGCCGATTGCTTGCGAAACAGCGCCTTATCGATGTTCATATCTCCTATATCGTGGAGAAATCCGGCGGCGCGTACTCCAGAGAGCGCCTGCGCATCCATTCCCAGGCCTTTTCCGATGGCGGTCGCATACCAGGCCACGCGAGGGGAGTGGCCGCGCCGGCTCACATCCTTCGCGTCGATGGCCAGGGCAAAGGCCTGCAATGCCTGCTCCTGCAGCTCGCTTATATTCGAGACCAGCCGCAGATTGTCCTTGATCTGGGCTTCGATCTGCTGGACGAGGTGATTGTTTTCCAGCAGCAAGGCCAGTGGTCCACAGAGCAGGTGAATGGCTTCCATCTGCAACTCGCCATAACTCATGCCTCCACTGCTGCCCAGCACCAGCATGCCAACCACACTCGATCCGGTGTGCAGCGGCGCCAGCACCGTAAAGAGTTCTGAAGAGAGCGCGGGGGTTGCAGCCTGGGCTGCCGCAGAGAGAATGCGGTAACGCTCGGCGTCGCTGAGCACCCGCGGCCCGCGCACCGACAACAAGGCCCGCAGATGACTCTCGAAGAGGCGCAGATGTTGGGGAAATTGAGAACGCTCGTCTTGCACCGACGTGACCAGGCGCAACTCTGTTTTTCCGCTGAGAACGTAAATTGCGGCACAGGGGGCGGCCATCGCGGATGCCAGGGAGCAGAGCATCTGATGGGCCCTGTCGGGAAAGGCCTGCTCCGCATTCAACTGATGGCCAAAGTCAGCCATCGCTTGAAAAGCGCGCAAGGAGCTTAGCAGGTTTTCGGTCACAGGCACTCAGTCGGAGCGCGTGCAGAGCAACTTCAAAGTATCATCTGCACTATTCATAGAGCATGTTAATACTACAAATTGTGTTGCGCATTTAGGTTCTCCAAGGACTTCCGCTCCAGAGTGGATCGTTTTCGTGAGGATTTTCCGGGACGGCTCTCCGGCGGAATTAACCCTGAGCGCGCTTACACTTAAAATTATATGAGCCGGCAATCTGCTCTTCCTGCTGCGGACGCAATCGTGGTTGGGGCCGGTCCGAACGGACTGGCGGCAGCCATCGCGATGGCGCAGGCGGGATGTTCCGTGAACCTGCTTGAGCTGGCTTCCAGCGTAGGTGGAGGCGCGCGAACGGCAGCCTTGACACTCCCGGGCTTCCGGCACGATGTCTGTTCCGCCGTCCATCCGCTGGCCGCTGGCTCGCCCTTTTTTCAAAGCTTGCCGCTGCATAAATACGGGCTGGAATGGATCCATCCATCCGCCCCCTTGGCCCATCCCCTGGACGACGGCTCGGCGGTAATGGTTGAACGTTCGGTCGAAAAAACCGCAGCGCTTCTCGGCAGAGACGGCCCCGCTTACTCTCAAATGGCCGGCCCCCTTGCCCGGTACTGGAAGGAGTTGAGTGCGGATTTGCTGGCGCCGCCGCACTGGCCGGCCCACCCTTTGCTGATGGCGCGTTTTGGGCTTTCCGGATTGCGTTCGGCCCGAAGTTTTGCTGCGGGTAAATTTACCGAAGAACCTGCGCGCGCTTTATTTGCCGGGATGGCGGCCCATTCCATGCTGCCGCTGGACTGGGCGGCTACCGCATCATTTGGATTGGTCCTCATGCTCAGCGCTCATGCCATAGGTTGGCCTTTTCCCAAAGGAGGATCTCAGGCGATCTCCAATGCACTGGCTGCTTGCCTGGAGGACTCAGGCGGGCAAATCTTCCTGAATCATCGCGTCGAATCGCTGGATGATCTGCCTTCGGCGCGGGCCATTCTTTGCGATGTAACGCCGCGGCAGCTGCTAGCGATGGCCAGCGACCGGCTGCCGTCCTGGTACCGGAAGCGGCTGGCGCGTTACCGCTACGGTCCAGCGGCTTTCAAAGTGGATTGGGCCCTGAATGATCCAATCCCATGGAGCGCATCCGAATGCGCCCGGGCCGGTACGGTGCATTTAGGCGGAACGCTGGCTGAAATAGCGGCAGCGGAGAGCGACGTACATTCCGGCAAGCATCCGGAGAAGCCCTTTGTCTTACTCGCCCAGCCGAGCCTCTTCGATCCTACTCGCGCTCCGCAGGGCCAGCATACGGCATGGGCTTACTGCCATGTCCCCAACGGCTCTAGCTTCAACATGGCCGAACGCATCGAGACCCAGATCGAGCGCTTTGCTCCGGGTTTTCGCAGCCGGATTCTGGCCCGCTCAGTGGTCTCTCCCACACAGTATGAGCTTTATAACCCTAATATGATCGGCGGGGACATTAACGGCGGATTGCAGGACTTAAGCCAGCTTTTTCTTCGTCCTACGGCCCGGATGTATTCCACTCCCGCCACAGGCGTTTACCTTTGCTCGTCGTCAACGCCGCCCGGTGGCGGGGTGCATGGGATGTGCGGGTATTTCGCAGCGCAAAGGGCCTTGCGCGACCTTTTCTGATCCCTCAGGGAGATGACATACGGAAGAGCACCATTTACGATAGGCGAAAGCCATGTCGTTTGAAACAACATTGCAAAGCGCCACTAAGACCATGCTGTTCCGCGAGATTGCCAAGCTGGCGATGGACAGCTTTTGCGCCAGCAAGGTGCGCTTCGCTCTTACCGCGCTGGGCATGGTGATTGGGACCGCGTCCCTGATACTGGTGGTGACTATCGGGCTTACCGGGAAGCAATATATCCTCAGCCAAATCCAGGCGATCGGCGCGAATATGATTTACGCCTATTACGAAGGCGGCAGCCAGACCACGGCCGCTTCATCCACAAACGATTATCTGACTGGCGACGATATGCGGGCGGTGAATCAGCAGATACCGGGAATCCAGGCATCTTCCGTGATGCTGCAATTGAACGATCGCATCTCCACCAATGGCGGCAAGGAGCGCGAGATCCTGATTTTGGGAGTGGATCCGCAGTACCGGCAGGTGCGTAACCTGGTGATTCTGGCGGGGCGCTTCTTCGACGATGAGGATCAGCTGACGCGCAATAAAGTGGCATTGGTTACCGCGACCTTTGCAGCCCGCACCTATGGAAGCCAGGATGCCGCCATCGGGCAGGCGATCAAGATCAGCGGGCTGCCTTTCACCGTGATTGGCACCTTTAAAGAGCGGGTTGAGACCTTTGGGCAATCGGAGATCGCCGAGGACACCGTCCTGATTCCTTATACCGTGGGCAGGTACTTTACCGGAAGCGATGCGGTCAAGCAGATCTTCTGGTCAATGGCGGATGCAGGCGATGTGCCGCAAGCGACCGAGATGATCCATAAAGCAATCCAAGCGCGGCATCGCCCTGAATCCGTCTATCATGTCGAGAACCTCACGCAACTGATCACTGTCGGAGCGCAAGTTGCCAATGCCCTGACGGTGGTGTTGCTGCTGATTTCGACGGTGACGCTGATAGTCAGCGGCGTAGGCATTATGAATATCATGCTGGCGAATGTGCGGTCGCGAATCAGGGAGATTGGGATCCGCAAAGCAGTGGGGGCCACCCGCCAGGAGATACGGCTCCAGTTCTTGACCGAGGCCGTCTTTATTTCGCTCACCGGAGGACTAATCGGAACCATTATAGGATTGGCTGTACCATTCTCCGCGCGCTATCTCACCGATTACCATATACCGGTTTCAGGCTGGTCAGTGGTAATTGCACTGAGCGTTGCCTGCATGGTGGGAATCATTTTTGGGACGCTGCCCGCGGCCAGGGCCGCCCAACTCGATCCGGTAGAGGCCCTGCATTTTGAATAGCGGTGCGGTGATGCAGTGATGCGATTCCTATCGACCGATCTGTTAGCATCAAATCTTTAAATTATTTATCTGGAGGAGCACTCATGGACCAACCCGTTGCTTTAGGATCACGCCGCAATGAAGATATTGCGCTCGATATGATGAAATTTATCGCCTCCACCGCTAATGTGGGCAAGGCGACTACGACGGGTTTTAGCGGAAATACTCCGGAAAAGCCCGAAGACCACGCCGATCATCTTTTGCAGCTGTATGCGCGCTGCTTGAACGCAGTGCAAGGCAAAAAATAAGCAGAACGCAGTGCGCCCGATGCGGGAAAAAATCTTCCGCGCCGGCGTTTATGGTCAGCGATTAGAAATGAAAAAGCCGCGGCGGCGAAGTCCCCGCGGCTTTTATTTCGATCGGGAAGGCGCTTACTTCTTTTTGCGCGCGCCGCCGCGGCTGCGAGAAGAAGACTTTTTCGCGCTGCCACCGGAACGCCGCGAAGAAGATTTCTTTTTCGCCCCGCCGCTGCTCTTCTTTTTTGCGCCGCCGCCGGAGCGCCGCGCAGTCGACTTCTTCTTTGCCGCCGCGCCGCCCTTCTTTTTCGCCCCGCCGCCGGAACGCCGCGCCGCGGACTTCTTTTTTGCCGCGCTCTTCTTCTTCGCGCCACCACCCGATTTGCGCGAGGAAGAGCCACCACCGGAGCGCGAACTGCCGCCACCGCCGGACTCTCTGTCCTCCGTCGACCCTCCATAGGAAGGGCCGCTCGAAGGAGTGCCTACTCCGGAGAGTTCTTCTTCCTCTTCGTCCTCGTAACCTTCGTCTTCAACGGACTCTTCGTCCATGCCGGTGTCGCCGTATTCGTCCATCTCATCTTCATTGCGTGCATACAACTTTTGATCATCGTAGAAGGTCATCTTTCCTCCTGAATTTTTGGTGCCCACTTCGAGGTTAAAACCGCTGCTGTTAAAACAATAAGTACAGGGGCGGATTATAGCAATAGCTATCGTTTGTATGTCAAATCGCAAAAATAGAAAAACAAAAATTCAGCATCCAAAACATCACTGCAACGCGGCTGTGGCGCGAGGCTTGGGACGATGAGCATGCTCTTTGGCCGTCTGGCCAGATGTGGATTTACTGCGCCCACCTGCCGCTTCGGTTTTGGAGTGGCCATGGGCGGATTTTCGTCCGGATTTCCTGCGGTTAGGGCGGTAATGGCTCATCATCGGACGGTTGATATTGGCAGAGACGCCCTCGCCGGCCAGCGGTTTGTATACTACCAGCACTTTGCCGCGGCTTACCGCATTTCCTTTTAAGTGGTTCCAGCGGCGCAACTTATCGGCGGGAACGCCAAAATCATCGGCAATGGAGAGCACCGTATCGCCGCGCCGCGTGCGGTAACGGGTAGGCCTGCGGGAGAAAGCAAGTGACTGTCCATTGAGGGCTGAACGTCCAGGATTGACTGGAATAATGAGCTTGGCGTCGGCCTTCAGCTCCTCGCTTTCCAGATTATTGGCCTGGGAGATTACTTTGGCCGTGGTGTGGTATTTATGGGCGATTCCGTCCAGGGTCTCCCCTTCCAGCACCTTGTGATAGCGCCAGAAGACGCGCTTGTCGGGAGGAATTGCGGCGATGGCAGCCAGGTACTTGTCTTTGGTTCCCGCAGGCAGGCGGAGATCGAAGCTGCTGTCTCTCGGGGTGGTCAGGCGCAGCAGGCTGGGATTCAGCTCGATAAGCTTTTCTACCGGAGCATCTACGCACTCCGCTACCAAACGCAGGTCTACCGGGTAATCGACGCGCACCGCATCGGTTTCAAGCGGCAGCTCCGGCTGCAGCTTGTCCAGCCCATATTGGGGCGCGTTCTTGGACATAATGGCGAAGGCCAGAATAATCGGGACGTAGTTCTTAGTCTCTTTGGGAAGCACATCGCGCTTGTAGAGCTCCCAGAAATCGGCGTATCCGGTCCGCCGGACCGCCTGCTGGACGATTCCCGGTCCGGAATCATAGGCCGCCATGGCCAGATACCAGTCGCCAAACTGCTTATAGAGGTCTTTCAGGTGACGCGCCGCAGCCCGCGTGGCCTTTACCGGGTCCTGGCGCTCATCGATCCACCAGCTGCGCTGCAAGCCGTAGCCTGCTCCACGGCTGGACATGAATTGCCACATGCCGCGCGCCCCGGAAGGGTTTAAGGCCAGGGGCTGAAAGCCGGATTCGGCCTGGGCCAGGTACATAAGATCGACCGGCACGCCCTCTTCCCGGAAGGTCTTTTGAATCAGGTCGCGATAGCGTCCAGCGCGAATCAGGGCCCTCTCCAGGACGCCCCGTCCCTTGGTGTTGTAATAATTAATATATCCGGCGACGTAATCGTTGGCGACCAGGGGCAGATCGGATACTGTTTCTTTCACCTGCTCTTCCGCTTTCGCCTTGATATTGGGATCGACCGGAAATGTGACCTCATTGCCCTCGGTAATAGGGGCAGGGACGGTGCGCTGTTCGGTAAAGCCGTCGCCCTCTTTCAGAGCGACCATTTCCAGCTGATTGACTCCATCCACAATCTTGTCAAACTCGTTTTGCAGCCGGTCATCGGAGCGGATATCGGCAGGGGCCTGCAGCAGCATGTCCACCGCATTGTCGAAGTTGTTCTTGGCAGAATCAAGATGGCCCGCCTTATATTCAGCCTGACCTTGCTGGTATTCCTTCTCAACCTGCTCGATCAATCGGGCTACCGGGTCCGCAGGAGTGGGCCGAGGCGCGGTCGGAACAACTGGAGCAGATGCTTTGGGTTGGGGCGCTTTGGGCTGAAGGGTTGGGGCGTGGGCCTGCACTGGAGGTTTGGGTGAAGGGGGCTTCTTGCTGCCGGGCTCACATGCGGTAAGGAATAAGAGTAATGGTCCCGCTGCCAGGAGAATTGTTTTGCGTGCGCGTGGATAGAATGTCGTCAAAATGAACCCTCAAATCTCCAAACAGCTTAAAACGAAAGCCCGGTCCCCTTGCTAGTCACGAAAGAGCACCATCTAACAGATGGGAAAAATAAGCAACCGCTTTCGTCGTCCTGAAGGCCGGAAGGCATCATCAGCCATTCCAATTTTAATTGGACGTCCGCCAAGCTCAAAAGTCTTTAAGCGAATAGGTAGCTTTCCAGCGCCAACTCAGTCCTTTTCTTGGGCTGCCTGCGCAATTTATTGGGGCATCTGTCTGAATCGTGTGGATCTTCCGCCCATCTCAGCAGTCGTCAGCAGTTTTGCAACGACTGCTCCAAATCGGCGATCAGGTCGGAGCTGTCCTCGATGCCCACCGACAAGCGGACGATTGCGGGCGAGACATCCATCAGCCGCAATTTATCTTGCGGGACATTGACGTGAGAGGCGAGCACCGGGTAGGAGACGGTGGATTCGACGCCGCCCAGGCTGGTGGCCAAGTACCAGAGCTTGAGGCCGTTAATGAATCGCTCGGCCGCCTCGCCCCCTCCACGGAGTTCGATCGACATCATCATGCCGAAATCCCGCATTTGCCGGCGCGCCAGCTCATGTCCGGGATGGCCGGGCAGCCCCGGATACATCACGCGGCTGATTTTGGGGTTCTGGGCCAGCCTGTGGGCGATTTGCATGGCATTTTTGCAGGCACGCTCAACCCGGAGCTCTAAAGTTTTAAGGCCGCGAATCAGCAGGTAGGACGCTCCCGGATCGAGCGAGCTGCCGCTCACTCGCATCATCTCCCGTACTTTGCCAGTCAGGTCGCTGCTGCTGCAGGTAACCGCGCCGGCGGTGACGTCGCTGTGGCCGCCCAGATATTTGGTCGCCGAATGGAGCGAGACATCAGCTCCCATAGCCAGCGGTTTCTGGAGAATAGGCGTGGCAAAAGTATTGTCGACAACGATGGAAGCCCCATGCTTTTTTGCCACTTCGATTAAAGCTTCGAGATCGATGCAGCGCAAGGTGGGGTTAGTAGGCGTTTCCAGGAAGAGAACGCGCGTTCGGCTGGTGAAATACTCTTCTATTTTTGAAAGCTCATGGAACGGAATAAATTTCGTGGTGACCCCGAAGCGGGCAAAGACCTTTTCGAGCAGTCCCAGGCTTCCGCCATAGATGTCCAGCATGGAAACGATTTCGTCCCCGGCCTGGCAAAGAGCAAGCAGGGCGCACAGCGTGGCCGATTGGCCGCTGGAGGTCACAACGCATCCCGCAGCGCCCTCGAGGGCAGCGATCTTCTGCTCCGCTGCCTGGATAGTAGGGTTGGCATAACGCGTGTACATGAAGGCGGCAGAGTCGCCCTGGTTGATCTTGCGCATTTCGTCTACGGTTGGAATCACAAAAACCGAGGTTTGGGCGATATCGGTGGTGAGCGAGGCCGCGCGTCCGTGACGGTCTTCGCCGGCGTGCACACAGCAGGTCGCATCGGCCGAATGCGCAGTCGCTACCTCCCCATTCTTTTCAATGGTGGTTTTCATGGATGCTCCATTGCAGAGAGTATATATCCAGCAATTTGCTCAGGGCGGGAATGCCGGACATTCGTGCTAATGCCTTGGACGGAGAGATGGTGAGTTTAAGATAGGAAGCGGCAATGAATATTACCGAATTTACCTTGCTGGTCTGGGCCGGGTCGCTCTTCGCAGGGCTTTTAGGATCGTTAACGGGACTCGGTGGTGGCGTGGTCATCGTTCCATTATTGACGTTGGTGTTCGCCGTCGATATCCGTTATGCCGTCGGCGCCTCCCTGGTTTCGGTAATCGCAACTTCCTCCGGCGCTGCTGCCGCATACGTTAAAGAGGGGTTCTCCAATATCCGCATCGGGATGTTCCTTGAAATTGCGACCACCCTGGGCGCGCTGCTGGGAGCGTTTCTTGCCGCCAAAATCCCCACCGGCGCGATCGCGGTCATCTTTGGGGCGATGTTGTTGTACTCCGCTTATCTTTCCAGCAGTTCACGCCAGGACCAGGGCCAAAATGGACCCGCCGACCCTCTCGCTGCCAAGCTTCGCTTGAATGGCAGCTATCCGGGGGAGCGGGAAAATGCGGCTTATCAAGTCCACAATGTTCCTATCGGTTTTGGAGTCATGTTTGGCGCGGGTACGCTTTCGGGACTGCTGGGGATAGGGTCGGGAGCGGTAAAAGTCCTGGCGATGGACCAAGCTATGAAGATCCCATTCAAGGTCTCGACCACCACCAGTAATTTTATGATTGGAGTCACCGCCGTCGCCAGCGCCGGAATTTACCTGGACCGCGGCTATATCGATCCGGGCCTGGCGATGCCGGTGATGCTCGGAGTGCTGATGGGTTCGTTGCTGGGGGCAAAAATTCTTCCCAGAGCGGAGACGCGGGTGCTGCGGTGGGTCTTTGGGGCGGTGATTGCTTTATTGGGAGTGGAAATGATCTACAGCGGGATCACAGGAAAACTTTAGATGAAAAGTTCGCCTGATTGGAACGACCATCGCATGGAGCAGATTATCGGCAATCTGCTGCGGACGGGGGTGATCGCTGCGGCGGCCATCGTATTAATCGGCGGGGCCATGTATCTCTTCCGCTACGGGCATGGCGCTCCCAATTATCGGGTATTCCGCGGAGAACCTGCCGAGCTGCGGAACGTGTGGCAGATTCTGCGGCAGACAACCACATTCCACAGCCGCGCGATCATGCAATTCGGCCTGCTCTTATTGATCGCTACCCCCATCGCCCGAGTGGTGTTTTCGATTGTCGCATTCTTCCGCGAACGGGACTTCATCTACGTAACCATCTCTTGCATCGTGCTGCTCATCCTGCTCTACAGTGTGCTGGGGCACGGGATGTAAGCTCAATGGCCTGCGGTTTTGGACAAACAAAAATCCCGGCGTTACGACGCCAGGATCGGTGGAGATGCGTACTAGAACGAGAGCTGCAATCCAAATTGAAATTGCCGGGGATCGAAAGCAGCCGTCGGTTGTCCCGCCTGCGTGTACAGCGGATTCACGTCGGCCACATTGAAGCGGTTCACCAGGTTAAAGATATCAACGCTGCCGCCCAGCCGGAGACGCTCAGTGAGCTGCATGACTTTGGCGATGCGCAGATCGTTAAAGATGTCGTAAGGGCGCCTCCCGGCATTTCTCTTGAGGTTGCCGACCAATGTTCCATTCAGGAAACATGCAGGTTGCAGGAAGCCGGTCGGAGAGAATCGCGAAGCCACAGCCGGATCGCCGCACTGGTTGGCGGGAGTGCCCGCCGGGACCACCACCGGACGATCGGTATTGGGGGCAAAATCGAAGTTGCGATCGACGCCGGTGAGAATGTTGAAGGGACGTCCGGAGTCAACTTCCACAATCGGCGCGATCGAAATATTGCTGAGCGCGCGATTCAGGATCCCTGCCCCAATGACCTTGCCGCTCTGGTAGACCCCGCTGAATACGAAGCGGTGGCGCTGATCGAACGAGGATTCTGACCGCTCCGCCTCGGGATGGGAGCTGTCCTGGGGCGCAAGCAGCGATTGCAAGTCGGTGGAGTCGTCGATCGCATGAGACCAGGTATAAGAGACCAGGAACTCGTAGTGCTCGCTGAAGCGCTTGCGCAGGTTGGCAGTCAATCCGTGATAGACCGAGCTTCCATTGGAGAGGTTTGCCACCATATCGCTGAACGGGACCGGGACCGAGAATCCCAGGCCGAATTCCTGCAATGCCGAGCTGAGCGAGCCGCCGCACTTGGAAAAAACCGGGACCAGGGTCGGATTGGTGCCCGAACGGCGGAAGAAGCTGGCCAATGCCGCGGGGACAAAGTTTCCGTTGGGATTCACTCCAGGAATCTGCGGCAGCATGGCCGGGCAGGTAGAGACATCCAGCGGGCTTGTGGGTATTGGAATTTGAGCGGCGGCCGCAGGGTTTCCGGATGCGATCAGGGCATTTCGCTCGCGCGTGCTGTAGTCCAGGGCGCGCACAAAATTGGTCACCAGGGCCTGCGAGTTCACCGCGTTTACGTTGATGGGCCGATTCAGATGGTGTCCGCCATTGTAGTTGTACGCGACATTCAACGAGAGATTGTGGCCGAGGTCGCGCTCAATCCCGAAGTTCACCTGCTCAGAGTAGCCGTATTGGAAGTTTTTCCCGACCGGAAAGCCGAACGGCTGATTGACGAGAGGGACTCCCTGGGTGAGATATTGCTGGTTCACAAAAATGGAGTTTGCATTCAGGCTGGCAAAGCGTTCTTCCTGCGGCAAATACTGGATTCCCGCAGCTACGGAAGAGGGCAGGCAATTCCCCAGCGTCTGGATTCCCTGGAAGGTATTGGTCGCATTCAGGTTGAGGACGGAGGCAGGGCTGGGTGCTGCGCCGGGATTGCAAGGCGCGCCCCCAAAGAGCACCAGCTGCGGCGCCTGGGAGCCGTCCGCTACATCGGAGTCGAAGGCCAGCGCCAGCAATGAGTGGTCGTAGAAGATCCCATAAGAGGCACGGACCGCGGTCTTGCCATCCTTGAATGGGTCCCACACAACCCCAATGCGGGGCGCCACATTGTTGTTGTCGCGGGGAATGCCCTGGGTAATTCCTAAAGCATCCTGGGCTGCGGCTGCGACGGAATTCAATGCCGGGAATGTGGGCGTGAACTCCACGTCGTACCGCACACCATAATTCACGGTGAAGTTCGGCAAAATGCGCCATGAGTCCTGCGCAAAGCCGCCCAGTGTGTTCTGGGTGAATGAATCGTGCGGGTTGCCGACGCCTTGTACGAACGACTGAGGAATTCCCAGTCCGTAGGCCTGCACGGGGGAGAACGCCGGGAAGGAGACGCCGGGGATCGCGCTGAAATCGAGGCCGGATGAAGGTTGGTTGAGGCTGGTTGCGGCCAGCGCGCCAAAATTATAAAGCGCGCCAAAATTAACCGTAAAGTCGGCGGAGAGTGGCAGAGTATTTGCGTCCACCCCGAATTTGAAGTTGTGCGTTCCCTTGGTCCAGGAGAGATTATCGGTCTCCTGATAACGCTTCTCGGTGCGGTTTACGTAAGAAAATGGCTCGCGTCCGAAGAAGGCGTAACCGGGGATATTGATGGCCACATCGCCTCCGCCCGGCGCCTGAGAGAAGGAATAAAGCAGTCCACGGCGAGCATACTGGAAGCGAAACTCGTTGACCACCTGAGGAGTAATGACCCAGGTGTCCTGCGCGGTGCCTCCGGAATCGCGATAGCTCTGCTGCGAAGTCCGCGAAAAGGCGTTCTGCCCATAAGTCTGATTTTGTGCGTTCACCTGGATTCCGGTGACGGTGCTGGGGCTTACATTCGCTCGCAGCATCAGGTTCTGCGTATCTGTGATCTTATGGTCGAGGCGCAGGCTGTAAAGGCTGGTGCCTTCGAAGACCGGATAATTTCCGCGTTGCGAATTCAAGCTGTGAAAGGAAGCCGGCAGGGGAGCATTGGTGGTGATAAAGCGGGCAGCCGGACCGCTTCCCGCCAAAGCCGGCGGCAGCGCGCTATTGACTGCCGTTCCCGAGCTTCCGCCCACCAGGGAAACGTAAGCGCGGACGATTTGCGCAGCCTGGGGATTTGTCAGCACCGAATTGGGAAGGGCGTTCAGGAAAGCCGCCTGCACCGGAGTGCCTTGCAGGAGGATGGATCCCGGCGGCGCTCCATAGAAGCGCGATGCGTCAAAGCCGGTAAGGCCGAAGGCGTCCTGCCCGATGGTGGAAAATCCGGTTTCATGGCGGCGCGTGGTTTCAAAAGAGAAGAAGAAAAAAGTCTTGTTCTTGACGATGGGCCCGCCCACGGTGAAGCCCGGCTGGACCCGGGTATAAGGCGGCTGATGCACGTTGCTGAAAGGGTTCGTGGCCTGGATATAGCGGTTGCGAAGATAGCCAAACGCGCTGCCGTGGAATTGATTGGTCCCACTGCGGGTAATGATGTTGATCACTCCCCCGGAGGCGCGTCCATATTCCGCGGCATAGCCATTGGTGAGGATCTGAAATTCCTGCACAGCGTCCTGCGGGACGGTGGAACGGATCCCGTTCACCGAATTGTCCACCGCGTCCACGCCATCTACATTCACCAGGTTGCTGCGCGCGCGTTGTCCGCCAATATTCAGGCCGGAAGTAGGCGCGGCCCCAATGCTGGGGGCCACATCGCGAGTGGTTTGGGAATTGGTAAGCGTGAAGTTGATGTAATTGCGCCCATTGATGGGGAGATTTTCAATCCGCTCCCGGTCGACGGTGGTGGTCTGCGAGCTGCGTTGCGTCTCCACCATCTCTGTTTGGGCGTTTACGTTGACCACTTCACTGGTGCTGGCCACTTGCATGGTAAGCGGCAATTCCGCGCGCTGTCCTATCGTGAGCACAACATCGCTGGAAACAAGCTTGGCGAAATTGGGAGCGGCAGCGGTTACGGTGTAATTGCCCGGAGGAAGTTGCAGGAGTTGGTAATTTCCATCCGCGTCCGTATTGACGGTGCGCGCAATATTTTTGGTTTCTTCGGTGACGGTGACGGTCGCATTGGGTATGACCGCGCCATTCGGGTCCTTTACCGTCCCGTGCAAGTCCGCAGTCGCCACCCCCTGGGCCAAAGCAGTTGCTGCCAGAGAAAGGACCATGAACGCCAGAATCAGGAATTTCACACATCGGGGCATGGGCATACCTCGCTTTCAAGATCGATCTAAACAGAGGAGCTTGCCCGTTTTACATCATCGGACTTGCAGATAGCAAGGAGGAACACTGCTCAATGTACTGGGGAAGATAAGGATTCCAAAAATGGAAGCAGTGAGCGTGAGACGCAGCTAAGCTTTGAGGCTGACAAGTTCCCGGCTCGGAGTTTTGATACCCCATGCCATGCGTGGTGTATTGTGCGCCACCCCGTACCGTCCCAGAGCATCCAGCAGAATCATGCCGCCGTGGCCATTCAGGCGAGAGGCGAGATAGCCAATGGCTTCGCGCGCGGCATTTTCAGGAGCGCCGCCTGTGGCCACACGGTCCGCCGCCCATTTTCCTAAAACCAGCTTCATAATGGGTTCACCCCAGCCGGTGCAGGAGACAGCCGCGCTGGAGTCGCAGGCATAACATCCACAGCCGATCAGAGAAGAGTCGCCGACGCGCCCGGGGGCTTTGTTGAGTGTGCCGCCGGTGGAAGTCGCTGCCGCCAGATGTCCTGAGCTGTCGAGCGCGACCGCGCCTACCGTATCGTGACCGGCAAAAGTCCTGTCCGGCTCTCCGGCGGCGGCCTTCGCCTGGGCCTCCCGAAGGCGCTGCCGCTCCCGCTCGATGATCAACTCGGAGTTGTCGCAAAGAGGCAATCCATGCTCCTGGGCAAAGCGCTCCGCGCCCTCGGCCACGAAGTATATGTGAGGGCTCTCTGTCAGGACCAGCCGGGCGGCGCGTATGGGATTGCGAATGCGCTCCACGCATCCTACCCCGCCGGCGCGCAGCGTTGCCCCATCCATGATGAGGGCGTCCATTTGCACCCGCCCATCGCGGGTGAGAAAGCTGCCCCGGCCGGCGTCAAATGTCTCATCGTCTTCCATGACGACGACCGCCTCTTCCACCGCCTGAAGCGCGCTCCCCCCGCGCGCCAGGGCTTGCCATCCTGCCGCGAGGGCCTTGCGGATGCCCTTCTCATTATCCGCGGCAGCATCATCCGGAATGGCCCAGGCGCCGCCATGCACAACTAATGTTGGTCTCATCGGTCAGTTCAGTTTGCGGCTAATGCAAAACATTTGATAGTAACAGGAAGCCGAGCAGCGCGAGGAAGCGCTCGAGCGATTTAAGTTTGCGAACTGGGGACGGGGAGCCCGCTCGGACGTTTTTCCGCTGCCGCAGTATGCTGCTGCGGCGCTGGTCTCTCTTGCGGCAACTGAGGTTTGGTTTGCTGGTAGGTGTAGACGATGCGGTGAATGACGGTGATCGTGGAAAGCACGGCAATCACCCATAGCACCGGCGCCATTCGGTTAAACAGCGCTCCAATAATGACCAGCACGATGCGCTCCGGCCTTTCCAGGAATCCTACCTTGCAGCTTTGGATCAGCGATTCGGCCCGGGCGCGCGTATAGCTCACCATGACCGAAGTGGTCATCACCAGGCCCACCAGGACAACATAGAAGAAGCGGTTGGTGCGCGCGTAATAAAGCAGCAATCCGAAGAAGAGGGCGATATCGCTGTAACGGTCGATTACGGAATCGAAAAAAGCGCCGAAGGTGGTCACCTGGTTGGTAGCGCGGGCGACCCGTCCGTCTACCATATCGAAGATGCCCGCCCCGATAATCACCAGTCCCGCATAGAAGAACATGCGTGGCTGGTTGTTTCCAGAAGCGTAGCCGAAGAGCAAGGCAGCGACGATATTAATGACCAGTCCGATAAATGTGAGGACGTTCGGGGAGATGCGCGTAAGCGCCAGCCCGCGGACAATCGCGTGCAGCAACACCCGGCATCCTCTTCCTACGGCAGATGTCCAAGTCATTTCTTTTTGCCTGATCCGTTCTCGTTGCCCTTCTCACTCTCTTCCGCTTCGTCGTGGATAGTTGTGAGCTTGAGGATTTCGAGTTCGCGCTTGCCGGTTGGGGTGACGATGGTGGCAACATCGCCCACCTTCTTGCCCATCAGTCCGCGGCCTATGGGCGAAGTGGTGGAAATGAGTCCTTTCGAAACATCCGATTCTTCGCTGGTCACCAGCTTGTATTCGATTTTTTCATCTTTGGTGGTGTCGTAAATCAGGATGGTCGAGCCGAAGGCCGCCCGGTCTTTGGGAATGTTGGTGAGATTCACCAGCGAAAGCTCCGCCATCCGCTTTTTGAGCTGTCCCAGGCGGGCGTTGACAAATTCCTGACGCTGCTTGGCCATGTGATACTCGGCATTCTCGCTGAGGTCTCCCATGGCAACCGCCTTCTTGATCTCTTTGGGAAGCTCATGAGTAAGCTCATGCTCAAGGACCTTGATTTCTTCTAAAAGTTTTCGCTTGATGTGCTCAGGCATGAAAAGCTTTCTTTTACCTTCAATGCGGCATTTGGGGCAAGCTTTAACTTGCGAAAAGCCGCAGAACATTTTGGATGGGTTAGTTTGAGCAGCTCAAGTGAGCGGATGCTCTCAAAAAAGGCCCTGCGGCGATTATACCCTACCCTAAATGACTCACGCACTTTCCGGTAAGTAATTGAAAGCACTAGCTATATTGCAAAAGAGGGCCTATGCCGGCACCCCTGGGCAGCTTGACCCCCCTGCAAAATTGAAGTACCCTTGATTTGAAACGTAATTAAATTGTCTCGCCATTAGTTTTCCCTGGCCACGGGTGTCTCAATGAATGGTGATTTCCACATCGGCGACAAAGTAGTCTACCCGAATCATGGGGTCGGCGTAGTAGAGCAGATCGGCAGCCGGACTGTCGGGGCTTCCATCCAGAAATTCTATACACTCAACATAAAGTCCAGCAGCCTTAAAGTAGAAATTCCATTTCATAATGTCGCGATGGTCGGGCTGCGTCCGGTGATCAAAACCAACGATATCACCAAGATCATTCACTATCTTACCGATGGCGAGTGCGACATTCCCAATACCGACTGGAAATTCCGGTTCAAAGAAAATTCCGATAAAATGCGCACTGGCTCGCTATTGGACGTGGCGATGGTCCTCAAGAGCCTGCTGGTCCTGAACCAGAGCAAGCCACTCTCGTTCCGCGAGAAGAAGATGCTGGAGCGGGCCAAGTACCTGCTGGTGAGCGAGATGGCCATGGTGAAGAATGTCCACGATGACGATATTGAAGGGCTCCTGATCAAGGCCTTGGCGAAGTCCAATCTGAAGCTCCCGGAAATTACTGCGGAAGCATAAATCCGCTGTTCTCCCGCAAAGGCACGGCCGAAGGTCGTGCCTTTTGTTTTGCTCCCGGCACTCCAAAGGGTCCTATCCCGATATTCGCTACTCTCCCATCCACTCGCCCAGCGGACGCAAACTATCGATGTGGTCGCAAATGATCTTAATGGCGCCCATCAATGGAACGGCAAGAATCAGTCCCATGGCCCCCCAGATCCAGCCCCAGATCAGGAGAGAGAGCGTGACCAGAAGCGGGTTCAATTGCAGTTTTCCCCCGATGAATTTCGGATAAAGCACATTCATGGAAAACACGTGCAGCCCCAGCACGGTGACGGCAATTACAATCACCCCGGTGGAATGCAGGTGCCCAATCCCGAGCGCGAGCGGGGGCAGAATGGCCACAGCAACACCTAAATATGGGACCAGGCTTACAAAGCCGCTGATGAGTCCGACAAAATAAAAGAACGGCAGCTTGAGAATGCCGAAGACGATGATGCTGACGATCGACATAAAAATCCCAATAGCAAAATTTCCTGCAATAAAGCTGCGCATCATCTCCGAGATCTGTCCTAAAGTGACGTAAGCTGTAGTCCGGTTCTCCGGATCAAAAAGCTTCACCGTCGCCGCTCGGGCATGTTCCTGCCAGGTAAGCATGAAGAAGACCAGGAAGGGAATAAAGGCGATGGTAAGCAGCACTTCCGTGATCGGTCCCAGACTGTCCTTCACCATGCCGGTAACGCCGCTGTCCTGCTGGACCTTCACGTTCACCGCATTTTTCTCTTCCTTGCTCTGCGGCACGACCTGCTCCGTGCTTTGCCGGATCTTTTCCGCATTGCGCTGGTACTTGCCGATGGTTCCGCGAAGTTTTCCTGTCACGCGCGGCAATTCCTGCGCAAAATCCACCGCCCGCTGGTAAAAGAAATAGCTCAACCCATACAACAACCCTACGATCAGCAGGATGGATATTGCCGAGCCTGCGGGGCGAGGGACCCTGATCCGTTCCAGCAAGCGCACCAGCGGATCCAGCACAAACGCGATCAGCAGGGAAGTAAAGATGGTGACCAGGACCAGCTTGCCAAAATAGCAAAGCACCAGCACGGCTCCGGTCGCGATCACGATTTGCGCATAAGTCGCCGCCTTGATCTCGGAGCGCACCTCGTTGTGTGCGCTTTCCCGCTTGGCCGCCAAAACCGCCTCTGCATCGGACTGCTGTCGGTTATGGTGCTCCGGGTTCCCGGATGACAAAGTCGGCTCCGACCCCATAATTTTCTCCTTATACCTGGCGCGTCCACTCGCCCTGAACGCTCTTCCATTCCGGACCGAGCGCAAATTCTGCAAATGTAAGATGCTGAGCCACATATAATTGCAGTATGTCCGCAGGCGAAAATCACGGCTCCAGCCCTTCCGGGCGGTTGCTTGGCATGGATGTAGGCTCGCGACGCATTGGGCTGGCGGTCTCCGATCCGATGGGCATCACCGCTCAAGGCATTGAGACCCTGGAGCGCAAGAATAAAAAGAATGACTTCGCTGTCCTGCAACGGGTGATCCGGAAATATGATGTACAGGAGATCGTGATGGGCGATCCGCTCAAGATGAGCGGTGAAGCCGGGAGCCAGTCAGAGAAGATGGCCAGCTTTGCCGAGGAGGTCCGGCGCAGGTTCTCGCTTCCGGTGCATTTGTGGGACGAGCGGCTCACTACCGCCGAGGCCCACCGCATTCTGGATGAAACCGAGATGAGCATCCGGAGGCGCGGCCAGGTCATCGATCAGATGGCGGCCGTGTTGATCCTGCAATCGTTTCTCGCGGCCCGCAGCGTTCAAGCCCATAATTCCTTTACTCGTGAATAATTAAATGCGCAAATTCTTTAGCCTTTTCTTGCTGCTTGTCCTCATCGCTGTCCTATGGACCGGCTATTTCCTTTTGGCGCCCGCCGGACCTAGCCAGCAGACCTTCGTCGAATTTAAGCCCGGCTCTTCCGCCCGGCGGATCGCCTCAGACCTCAAGCATGGCGGGATTATCCGCAGCGAGGTGGCCTTTGTGCTGCTCCATCTCTACGAGCGCAAGGTCCTCAAGGCCGGCGAGTACATGTTTGACCATCCTGCCAGCCAGCTCGAAGTCTATCGCCGCATCGCCCGCGGAGATACTTATGCCCGCACTGTGAGCATCCCGGAAGGCTACAACCTCTTCGATATCGCGGCAGCGGTGGAGCGCGCCGGCATCGGTACCCAGCAGGAGTTCATCGAGCAGGCCCGCACCCAGACCGCTCTGGTCCATGACCTCGACCCGCGCGCCCAAAGTCTGGAAGGCTATTTGTTCCCAGACACCTACCGCGTGGCCCGCAAACAGGGCCCCGCAGACCTGGTCATCGCCATGGTCAAGCGCTTTCACCAGGAGGCAAAGGCGCTGGGGCTGAATGGCAACACCAACACCCACGAGATCGTGACCATGGCTTCCATAGTGGAGAAAGAAACCGCAGTACCCGAGGAGCGGCCCCTGGTTGCCGGGGTGTTTTATAACCGCCTGGCGCAGCACATTCCTCTGGCTACCGATCCGAGCGTGATCTATGCCGCGATGCTCGCTGGAAGGTATCGCGGGACCATCTATCAATCCGACCTCCAGTTCAATTCCCCCTACAACACCTATCATGTGCAGGGACTCCCGCCCGGACCGATCTGCAATCCGGGAGCGGCAGCGCTCCAGGCGGCCATGCATCCCGCAAAGACCGATTACCTGTATTTTGTCAGCGACAATCAGGGACATCACCGCTTTGCCCGCACCTTCGAGGATCATGAGCGCAACGTACAGGCTTATCGCCAGGCGGTGAATGGAAGCGGCAAGTAGGAAAAAAAGTTTCCAGTTTCGAGTTGATGCTCTTAAACTCGAGTCATCCTGAGGGCCGCGCGAGGCGAGCTTGCGAGCCAAGCGCAAATCGAAGGACCCCGGAATGCCTTGTTCATAATTGCCGCTTCAGGCTTTCTCAAAATGGCGCTTTGCCATTGCGAGAGTACCCGAGAAAACAGATAACGAACGTTCACGGTTTTTTGTTTTTGAAACGCGCAACTTGAAACTTTCTTAGGCGCACACCAGCGATCCGACCTTCTCTCCTGTAATCACCCGGCGGATGTTGCCGTGCTTGTTCAGGTTAAAGATCACAATCGGGAGATTGTTGTCCTTGCAAAGGCTGATCGCGGTGGTATCCATCACCTTCAGGCCACGCTGAATAACGTCAAAATAAGTGATCTGCTGGAACATAGTAGCGTCCTTCACCAGGAAGGGATCGGCGGTATAAATGCCATCGACCTTGGTGGCTTTGAGGATGGCATCGGCTTTGATCTCCATGGCGCGCAGCGCGGCTGCGGTATCGGTGGAGAAGTATGGATTGCCTGTGCCCGCGCCGAAAACTACTACCCGCCCTTTTTCCAGATGACGGATCGCCCGCCGGCGTATGAACGGCTCCGCTACCTGGTCCATGACGATCGCGGACATCACCCGGGTATAGCAGTCGCGCTTTTCGAGCGCGTCCTGCAGCGCCAGGGCATTGATCATGGTGGCCAGCATGCCCATGTGGTCGGCGGAGACGCGGTCCATTTCGTGCGCCTGTTCGGCCACTCCACGGAAGAAATTGCCGCCTCCCACCACGATTGCGAGTTGCACGCCCAGCGCGGCAACATCGGCGATTTCGGCGGCGATTTCGTGGACCCGAGTTACATCCACGCCAAAACCCTTGCCCCCGGCCAGCGCCTCTCCCGAGAGCTTAAGCAGAACACGTTTAAAAACTGGAGCACTCATCGTTTTCAGTATAGCTGAGAGAAAGTTCCCTCAGCTCAGCTTTGCCGGAGCACGCAAAATGGCAGCAAAAAGGCCGGAGCGCCATGGCCCCGGCCTGAATCGATTGCTCTCCCGGCTTTTACTGCTTGTCCTCTTCGCCAGCCTTAGTGAGGGCGATGGTCTGGCTGGCCTCACCGACCTTGAAGCGGGCAAAGCGGCGGACCGAGATGTTCTCCCCCAGCGTGCCGATCTTGGAGGCGATGAGCTGGCTCACGCTGATGGTCTGGTCCTTGATAAACGGCTGATCGAGCAGGCAGACCTCTTCATAGAACTTTGACATCTTGCCTTCGACGATCTTCTCCACCACGTTGGCCGGCTTGCCGGTGCTGGCCGCCTGCGAGCGGTAGATCTCTCGCTCTCGTTCGAAGTCTTCGGCGGTGACATCCTCCCGGCGAATGTACTTTGGGTCGGAGGCGGCAATGTGCATCGAGATGTCGTGCAGAAGCTCTTTGAACGCATCGGTGCGGGCCACGAAATCGCTCTCGCAATTGATTTCGAGCAGCACGCCGATCTTTCCTCCGGCATGGATGTAGCTCGCGACCGAGCCTTCGCTGGTGGTGCGCGCCGCCTTCTTCGCCGCCGTAGCTACCCCCTTCTTGCGCAGCAACACTACGGCCTGTTCCAGGTCGCCTTTGGCCTCGGCCAGAGCGTTGCGGCAATCCATCATAGGAGCGTTCGTGCGCTCGCGGAGTTCTTTCACCTGTTGTGCGCTGATGTTCACAGTGCTTGTACCCATTTCTTTCCCAACCTTCTCTTGATCGATCAGACTCTCTATAAGATGTTTATGAAATACGCGGCCATTCATGGCGCGTTGCATGGTCCACGCCGAATACGGCGGGCTGGCTTTCGACAAAATGACCCGCGCAGTTCGCGCGCGGGCCGCTATTGGAAGTTGCACATCAGGATTTTCAGTTTCAAGCCGCTGCGGAAACAGAGAAAAACCGTTCCTGCGAAACTTTGAAGCTGAAAGCCGAAACCGCCGATTACTCGATGACCGCTTCCGCTTCTCCGGCCCCGGCGGTAGCGGCGCTGGCCGGCGCCTTGCGGACGCCACCTCCGAGCACCTTCTCCATGTCCAGGTCTTCGCCGTCTTCGTCGCGGTAAGCAGAGAGGTCCACGTTGGAGGTGCTCTCCAGACCGGCCTCAACGCCGGTCTCATCCGGAGTTGCGGCGGCAACGGCGCGGTTCAACTCGGCGCCCTGCTTGTCCGTAGCAGCCTGCGAGCCTTCCACAATCGATTCCGCGATCTTCGAGGTGAAGAGGCGGATGGCGCGCAGCGCGTCGTCATTTCCAGGGATCACATAATCCACTTCGGTGGGATCGCAGTTCGTGTCCACGACGGCGACCACAGGGATCCCGAGTTTGCGGGCTTCCTTCACCGCAATCTGCTCTTTGTTCGAATCGATCACGAACAGGGCATCGGGCAGCCGCTTCAGGCTCTTGATTCCGGCAAGGTTCGCCTGCAGATGCTTGCGCTCGCGCTCCAGCTTGATGACTTCTTTCTTGGGCAGAAGGTCGTAACGGCCGTCGGTGGCCATCTCGTCGAGCTCCTGCAGGCGCTTCACCGACTTCTGGACCGTGACCCAATTGGTCAAAAGGCCGCCTAACCAGCGCTGGTTGATGTAGAACATGCCGCAGCGTTGCGCCTCTTCGGCCACTGCATCCTGGGCCTGGCGCTTGGTGCCGACAAAGAGAATGAGCTTGCCTTCGCCTGCGAGGTCCTGCACATACTTGCTCGCGTCTTTGAACATCTTGAGCGTCTTCTGCAGGTCGATAATGTAAATTCCGTTGCGTTCGCCAAAGATGTATTCCTTCATCTTGGGGTTCCAGCGCTTGGTTTGATGCCCGAAGTGAACGCCCGCTTCGAGCAACTCCTTCATTGTGATTGTGGCCAAATGCCCTCCTTTTATAAGTTACATCCTCGGCGGCGCTTGAGGGCCGTCAGGCCCCTGCTGCGGAACGCTCCGGATTGATTCCCATGGCCCGAACCCGTTTGCAGAATTCGGGTAAGGGAAGATTTAAATGCCAGTTGCCAGCTTCGAGTTTCCAGTTTCAAAAACCCAAAACCGATTTAACGTTTGGAGAACTGGAAGCGCTTACGCGCGCCCTTCTGTCCATACTTTTTGCGCTCCTTGGAGCGTGAATCGCGCGAGAGCAGCCCTTCGCCCTTCAGCTTCTTGCGCAGCTCAACATTGAATTCCAGCAGCGCGCGGGAGATGCCGAGCTTTACGGCATCGGCCTGTCCGCTCACTCCGCCGCCGGAGACGCTGGCAATTACATCGAAAGTCGAGGAGGCATCGGCCGAAAGCAATGACGCCTTCGCGTCGCCGCGCTGCGATTCCGTAACGAAATACTGCTCGAACGGTTTTCCGTTCACCGTAAAGTTCCCACTGCCGGGGCGCAGGAAGACGCGAGCGATGCTCGCTTTGCGACGTCCCGTGCCGTAATACTGGACCAGATCAGCCATATGTTGAGTTTCCAGTCGCTCTCGCTGCGACTTTTTAAACCTTTCCTGTTAATGGTTCGCTGGGCTAAAAGCCCGGTAATTTCAAATTGCTTTACAGCGCAAGCGCCACAGGCTTTTGCGCATCGTGCGGGTGCTTGTCACCGCGATAAACCTTCAGCTTGCCGCCCATGGCGCGGCCCAGCTTGGTCTTGGGCAGCATGCCCTTGATGGCGTCTTCCACGATCAGTTCGGGACGGCGGGCAATGCGCTTTATATAGCCTTCTTCGCGCAGGCCGCCGGGGTTGCCGGTGTAGTGACGGTAGATCTTCTGCTCTGCCTTCATGCCGGAGACCCGGATCTTTTCGGCGTTGATCACGACCACGTGGTCACCGGTATCGATAAAGGGCGTATAAAGCGGGTTTTCCTTGCCGGCAAGGATTCGGGCCACACGAGCGGCCAGCCGCCCTAACGTTTTATCGGTGGCGTCTACGACATACCATTTGCGCGCAATTTCCCCCGCGCTGGGGAATTGGGTTGACATGCTCAGCTTCTCCAGAGAAATAAAAAGGACCGCAAAGAACCGCGGGGCGGGCCCCCAGACGGGCACTTGCAGAACTACACGAAGGTTTAAGAATACCCGACAGCAGCCAGCCATGTCAATGCGCCGGCGCCCCTTAACCCCATGATTCTAGGGATATTCTATACTCTTGCGGGGCGGAG
>CAZONJ010000045.1:0-24207 GCA_964581225.1 uncultured Terriglobales bacterium
GCAACGTCGCCGGCGCTCCACAGGCGGTCTCGCTCGGCAAATTTCTCCGGCGCCAAGGTCGCCAATCCCAGCAGGTAGTCGGAGCCATACTCGATCATATTTATGCCAAGATCGTTGCCGGTATAAATGCGGAAGCCGGGGCGCAGCGCGTCCCGCAGGGCCAGCCGCTTGAGCTCGACTGTCCGGTCCAGCGACGAGTGCTTCATCCCTCTGATCTCGGGAATATCCATCAGGCCCCGCACCGTCTCTTCATCGAAGATCTCCCCATTGGGCGCAAAGACAGGGCCCAGCTCAAAACAGAGCACGTGGGCGTGTCCCTGGCAAATTGCCTTATAGGCCGCGACTTTTTCGCGGGCGGAGCTTCCGTGCAGCCGCGCCGTCTGAAACAGGATTGGGATTCCGCCCAGCCCGACGATTGCCTCCATCTGCCGCCGGTAAAGGCTGACGATCTCCCCTTGCTGCCCCTCGATGTATGCGCCGGCCAGAAAACCAACATCTTTCCCCAGCGCCTCCCGGGTCCAGCGCAGCACGTGCTGCTTTTCGGTGTCGCTCAGGTAATTCACATAGCCAGTATCCATATTCACCGCGTTCATCAGCCCCGCGCGGTGGGTCGCCACCAGATGCCGCTGGAAGGCATCGACGGCGATCTGCCCGTCCTCGCGATAAGGCAACAGGGCGGCTGCAATGCCCTGGACTTTACGGCGAGGCTGCAGCGCCGCGGCCAGCCTCTCAATATTCATTATTCTTCCTTGCTTCGAAGTCAAAATTTAGTGTGCAGGAGGATCTCCTGCGGACGTTCACAATCTAACAGCACTCGCCGATTAAGAAACCGGGGTCTTGACCGCCTTGATCTCTTTGAGCCGCGCTGCCGCTCCCGAGTTTTTGTAAAAAGCGTCGAGCGGATAGCAGCCCGAGGGCAATCCATTGCGCGGGGCGGTGGTGCAATCGCTGAAGGTGCGGCAAATCAGCTTGCGTTCGAGGCCGCGGCCCTCCATTGCGTCCCACAACAGTTCGGGATAGCTCAAGACCATGCGCCCCAGTCCTACGGCGTCCACCCAATCGTGACGCAGCGCCGCCTGCGCCACATGGGGAAGAAAATCCTGCAGGTAGCTATAGGCCGAGCCGACGAAGAGCAGCCTGGGGAATTGCCGTTTGAGCTGCCGCACCATTCCTATCTGGCGCGCTACCCCGGCCAGGGGATCTTCCGGCGGCTGGTATCCGTCCGAAGGCGGATACAACGCCGGCCTTTGAATGTGCGGATTGTAATAGGGGCTCCCCGCCGTCAGGTTTACCAATCGAATGTCCAACTCTTCCAGCAAAGACAGGAAGCGTGCTGTCTCGCCCAGGGCCATCTCCGCAGGAAGCTGCGGATTGACGCCGAATCCCCAGCGGTAGGGAACGAATTTTTCATCCGTCTCCGGAATCCCTGCTCCGGGCTTTCCCGGCGACGACTGCTTGGGGTCCGCGTGAAACGGCAGAGTGTCAAAGGCCGAAAGCCTCACGCCAATCCGCAATCCGGGCGCGGCCGAGCGGATTCCCTGCACAACCTCGCGCAAAAAGCGCGTCCGATTTTCGAAGCTCCCGCCGTAACGCCCTTCGCGTGTGTGGGCGCTCAGAAATTCGTGCCCCAGGTATCCGTGGCAATGTTTAATATCGACAAAATCGAAGCCCAGCTCCCACGCGCTCCGCGCCGCGCGACAGAAGTCTTGAATAATGGCCGCGATCTCAGCATCGGTCAGCAGCGGATACTCTTTGGGCAAATTCAGCCGCGCATCCAGAATTGGGTGGTGATACAGGATGCGAGGCTCAGCGCGGTCCTTGGCATTGGGACGGCAGTAACGCCCGGAATGGGTCAACTGCAATCCTATGAGCAAGTCCTTGTCTGAACCAGCCGCCTGCCGGTGCTCTTCGATGAGGGCCGCGCGCAGCTCCGCCAACCCTTTCAACGTATGCGCGGCGACCACCAGTTGATTGGGATTGGCGCGCCCCTGGTGCGAGACGGCAACCGCTTCTCCGCCCCAGATCAGCTTTGCGCCACTGCGTCCGAAGCGCCGCCAGCGCCGAAGCGTGTTCTCGCTGGGATTGCCGTCCGGGGTGCCGTCCCAACCTTCCATGGGATGGATTGCGATCCGATTGCCAATCCTGATGCCGGCGCGTGTCAGCGGCTGGGCCAGCGGGGACCCTGCTCCGGAGATCAACTCGCGATCACAGGGGATATCCAATCCGTGGGAGTTCAGGTGCTCCTGAAAGTGTTGGACGTCCGGCACGCTACCCAGGCGCAGGATTCTGGCCTCGTTCATGCAGCTCTCCGGTTGGGCAACGCCGCAATCGCCAGCGCCGCCAGCAAGGCCATAAGAATAAGGGCGAAAAATCCCGAGGAGTAGTTTCCGCTGGTGTCTCGCAAATGGCCGACAATCCACGGCGACAGAGCTTCCGCAACGCCATCCGCGGCCAGGATGACCCCCATCAGCCTCCCCATCATCTGCACGCCGAATATCTCCGCCGTCATGAGCGGAATAATCATATAATCCCCGCCCAGGCCAATGCCGAAGACCACCGCGAAGATGTACATGGGCATCTTTGCCGGCGCGGCGAACAATAGCGGAATCGCTGCCGCCACCAGCACGTAAATCAGGATCATGACCCATTTCTTCGAGATGCGGTCGGCCAGCCAGCCCATGAGCAGGCGGCCAATCATGCTGAACATCAGCACCAGCGACAAGATTCGCGCAGCCTCGCTTTGCGTGTAATGCTGGTCGAGGCTCAAGTAGAGTTTCAGGTTTTGCTGCGTACCGCTGACCGCCGCAATCGAGCACATGCTGCCCAGCGCCAGCAGGAAAAATGGGAGGGTCTTAAACACGCTGTTCACGCGCGGGTAAGAGCGGTGTCCTTCTTCTCTTGGCGGCGGCGCTTCCTTCACGAAAAATGCTACGGGAAAAGAGATGACGATGATCAGCAGTCCCAGAACGCGCAATGCGGTGTGCCATCCAAAGTGCCGGACAAGCAGGTTTGAAATCCAGGGAACGGCCGCGCCCCCTAATCCAATGCCCAGGTAAGCGATGCCCATCGCTTTTCCCCGCCCTTTATGAAACCAGCGCGAAAGCAGCACCTGGTTGGGCAGCGGCCCGCCGCAAACGTAGCCCAGCGCATTGAAGAGATAGAAAAAATAGAACATGCCCAGCGTGGAGATGCCGCCCAGGCCTATCAACGCGGTCCCTACCATCAGGATCCCCGCCATCATCAGCCGGCGGGGGCCAAACCGGTCCACGATCCATCCGGCGAGAAATCCGAAGAGCGGTCCGATCACTAATTTGCTTAAGGCATTCCCCGATGTCACCTGCGCGCGCGTCCATCCGAACTGCTGCACCATGAAATCGTAAAAAAAAGGAAGCCCCCACAGGGCCAGGCCAACGATGCTGAACAGCGACAGAAATGCGGCAGCGACCGCCTGCAGCGCGCCCCGCTCGATTGCCATGGGCCGATCGAGGCTGAGAGATGCGGAGGCCTTCAACGCTTCAGGCTGCTGTTCAAAGGGCATGGGATATGTTCGATGGCACTTACCGCGCTCGCATTTTTACGCCGTAGGCCCAATCGCGACCACGAAGTAGTTTGCGGGGTCGCTGCCGACATTTTTGATTGAGTGTTCGTCATTCGATGCGGCGAAGGCGGCGGAGCCCGGCCCCAATTGATAATGCCGGCCGTTGATCGTGATTTCTACGCTGCCCTCGCGGATCAGCCAGAATTCGCTGTGCTGATGATGGTGCGGAGCATGGGGCATCTCCCCCGGATGCAAGGTGGTCTCATGCACTTCAACCTCTTCCCCGGTGGGGGTCTTGCCCCTGACGATAGCGCGGGAATCGGCCGCCTTCCCCTTGTGTACAGGCAGGCTGTTGAAGGAGAAGGCCTGGGAGGTCAACTTGGTATCGGCGCCAGCCGACAGGCTGGAGAGCATGGCCAGCGGCAGCAGGGAGCAGATTTCACGGCGATTGAGCGGCATTCTTAACCTCGATTTTGAAGTGAGGCGCAGAATAACATATTTAAAAACAAGCGGTAATTTAGCCCTCTGCGCTTCCGGAAGGCCGGCAACTTCGAAGGACGCAGACTGGCTTCCGCGGTGGGCTAATCCCCTAAGTCACTGATTAATAATCTCTAATGATGAAATCGCGGCCCGTCTGCCCCTTCCCGCAGGTGAGAGGCTCCCGGGGTTTTCGGTAACCGCCCGGTTACCCTAGGTTTCACAATTCGATTACTCGGGGCATATATCTTTTCCGGCCCTTCTCAGCCACAATCTCAGCATTAAGAAACTTTAACGTTGGGTAGGAATCCTATGTCCAGCTCAATTTTACCGGCGGCATCCGAAACCAAGCCCTCTCTGAAAGATGGGGCACACAATCGACGCAGCGGTCGTGTGCTTCTGCAGCTTCCTATCGTGATTTCCGGCCTGAGGCTGGATGGAGCCTCTTTTGAAGCGCGTGGCGAAACGCTCCAGGTGAATGCGCATGGAGCCAAGATCAGCACCCGCGCGCCCCTGGTCGAAGGCATGCAGGTCAGGATCGTGGTCGAGCGCCCCTATCGGGCCAAAGATGCCCGGGTAGTGTGGACCAGTGAGGAGCAGGAGTTTGGGATCGAGTTTGCAGAGCCTGGCAATTTCTGGGGGGTTTACTTTCCACCCAGCGATTGGAACAATTGTGCTCCGCTGGAAGATGACGCCCAGGGCTCCCCGCGAAAAGGGTCCGCTGAAGCCAGCGATGAGATATCGCCAGGAGCGCAGGAAGAGGTCGGCTCGAAGGCAGCTCCGTGCGTTTCTGCCGCACTCAAATTCGAAGGTATCGGCGACGTTACCGAGGTAGTGGTCGCAGGGATGGCGGCAGCGCATATCCCATTCCAGGAAAAATCCGTTCTTGTGCCAATCTCCAGAGAGGTAGGGACTGTATTGGTCGTGCCGGTTATCTCCGCTGGGGCCCTGCTGCGGATCGTGCTCCCTGACAAGCGGACGGTTCGCGCGCGATGCGTTGGCATAGGCCGATATCGTGTACAGGGGAAATGGAAGGTCTGGCTGAATTACGAATCGTGATCTCTGGGCGATGCGGGCTTCTGCTCATTCCAGGGCTAAAAGCACCATTCTCATGATGCCATTTGCGGCGGGAGTAAACTTCCTTCGGCTACGCTCAACACAGGCTCCGCCGTGATGCGGCGAAATCCTGATACATACCTTCCCTACAGAAGAGCAAAGGCCCGGCCGGAGCCAGGCCCGCTTGATTCCAACCTTCCAATGATTTACTTGATCGCAAGATGTTCGGTCGAGCTCTTATCGCTTGCTTTTTGACCGTTTGCCCGGTCCTCGCGCATCTGCATCGATACCACGTTATATTCGCGCTCTTTATCGTCAAGCTCGGGAACGCTGAGCAGCATCTTGTCTTTCTTGATGCGAAACTCGACCCGCTCGCCGATCGGCAACAGCACCGGATGCTTGTCGTCGCGCGGACGAATGCGGTAGAGCACTGTGTCGGTCTTCATCACATATTCCTGGCAGAGCAGCTCACGGGTTTTCTTGTGGCCGGAGTCTGTGCCCAGCATCTCGCCCGTAATGCTCTTGCCGCTGTTTTCATCCATGCCGCATTCCACCGAGTTCATCTCGGACAACGTTCCGGATTGATGAAAGGCAGGCTCTTTCGCCATCGCCATCGTGGCGAGCACAAGCAAACAGAGCGCAATTCTGATCTTCATTTTGTATCTCCTGAGAGGTAGTGCAATTCAGCGCAGGGAAGCTGGTCCTTTTATTATGTGTATTCTGACCGGCTGGCCGCAAATCACCAACGTAATCAGGAACACACCTGCGCCACTCGCAATGTACAAGATATTTCCGCAAATGTGAACTGAAACTCTCCAATAAAAGTGTTGGCGGCGGAAGCACGAGAATTTCTCTAAAGATGTGACCAGAGAGTTGACCCTCATCCGCCGAATGCATAAGATGGCGTGGTCGCGGCACTCTGCCCAAAGGCCCCCTTACATTTGAGAAACCGGCAGTCTTCTAATGTGTCGCGCGGAGGCGCAATGCAGCTTAAAACGAAAGTAACGGCACTCATATTTTGTCTTGTGGCCCTGGCGGGAATCGGCGCCGCACAGGACATCACTGGATCAATTTCGGGAACAGTCGCCGACAGCAGCGGCGCGGTGGTCCCGAATGCCAGCGTCACCATTACCAACGTCGATAAAAACCAGGTGCTGCGCACTGTGACGACAGACAGCAACGGCAGTTATAGCGCGACGCTGCTGCCGGTCGGCATGTATACCCTGGTCGCCGAGAAGCAGGGATTTAAAAGAGTTGTGTTGGAAAAGCTCCAACTCAACGTCAATGACAAATTGACGGAAAATTTTTCTCTTCCACCAGGCCAATCTCAACAGTCGGTCACCGTTGAAGCCGACGCGCTGGAAGTAGAATTGCAGAGCGCGCAACCCAGTGGCCTGATCAGCGGCGCTCAGGTACGCGAGATCCCGCTGAACAACCGCAATTACGAACAGCTAGTGGCCTTGCAACCGGGGGTCGCCTACGGCGGACCAGACCAGCTTTATGTGGGCGCGACCAGTCCGTTTGGCACCAACGTCGTATCTTTCTCCATCAACGGCCAGCGCAACAGTTCGAATAACTGGACGGTGGATGGCGCCGACAACGTGGACCGCGGTTCGAACCTCACGTTGCTGACTTTTCCCAGCGTGGATGCGATCGCGGAATTCAAGACAATACGAGGCAATTACAGCGCGGAATTCGGACGCAGCGCAAGCGGACAGATCAATGTTGTCACCAAATCCGGCACCAGGGACTTCCATGGCGATGCTTACGAGTTCTTCCGCAATGATGTGCTGAATGCGAATACCTTCTTCAATAAGCGGGCGACAAAGCCGCTGCCTCGTTCCCCATTGCGCTACAACGATTTCGGCTACACCATTGGCGGCCCGTTATTTATTCCAGGCGTTTACAATACCGCCAGGGACAAGACCTTCGTTTTCTTCTCTCAGGAATACCGTCGCGTAATCACTTACCCGACGGTCTCGGGCACTGTGCCTACAGCGGGTGAGCGCCAGGGGAATTTCGCGGCGCCAGTCTGTACCAAGGTCACGGTGACTGCCGGGAGCCCGTCCTGCTCAGCTACGGGCACCCAGATCACTGCCATTGATCCTGTGGCCGCGGCTTATTTGAAGGACGTTATTTCTAAGCTTCCATTGCCCAATAATCCGAGCGACCCGCACGGCCTGATCACCACCTACCGCAGCATCTTCAATGACCGGCAAGACTTGTTGAAGGCGGACCAGGTGTTCGGCTCCAAAGTAAGCGCGTTCTTTCGCTATATCCATGACACCTTTCCCTCGCTCGAACCAGGTGGACTTTTCACCAGCTCTCCGCTGCCCGGAGTCGCTACGACCAGCACCGGCTCGCCGGGAACCAGCTATCTGGGGCATGCGACCCTCGCTTTCTCACCGACATTGCTGGCGGATATCGGATATGGGTATTCCTCCGGGGCGATTATCAGCCATCCGATTGGTTTAATAAGTCCGGCGAATTCTCCCGATGTAAAAGTTGCATTACCTTTTACCTCCACGCTTGCACGTATTCCATCGCTGAGCTTCACTGGAGGTTCGGGAATCACCAGCTTTGGCCCATATAACGATTACAACCGCAATCACAATGTCTTCGCCAATCTGAGCAAAGTGATTGGGAAGCACACTTTCCGGGCGGGTGGAACCTATAATCATTACCAAAAGACAGAAAACAACGGCGGAAACAACGCTGGGACTTTCGCCTTCAATACATTCGGTAATCCCGGCGGGAGGTCGAACAACTTCCCCCAGTCCTTTGCCAATTTCCTCTCGGGATATGTCAACCAGTTCAGTCAGGCTTCGCAGGACCTTACTCCAGACATCCTGACGAACCAATATGAGGCCTACGCCCAAGATGAATGGCATATCCGCCCGAACCTGACGATCAATTTCGGCGGCCGCTATTCCTACTTCCAGCAACCTCGAGACGATAAGCGCCTGCTGACTAACTTCGATCCTGAGTCGTACAGCGCCGCCAAGGCCCCGGCCATTGATGCCAATGGCAATATCTGTACTACCGCCCCTTGCGCCGGCGGCGTGACCCCCAACCCAAACTACGACCCGATGAATGGGTTGATCGTCAATAATCAGAACTCGCCCTTCGGAGCGCGTGTAGGGAGGACCGATACTCACGATATCGTCCCTCGCATTGGCCTTGCCTGGGACCCCTATGGCGATGGGAAGACCTCTATCCGGGCAGGCTATGGCACGGCCTATGATTCCACCCTGTTCGGCATCTACGAGCAGAACATCTTCCAGAATCCGCCTTTTGTGCAGAGTGTTGCGATCTTGAGCACCCAGTTTTCAAATCCAACAGCGGGAACTCCCCGGATCAGCCTGCTGCCTCCAGCCCTGCACGCTACTCCGGTGAACGGCAAGACTCCATATACCCAGGAGTGGAGCCTGGATTTCCAGCGGCAAGTGGTGCGTAATCTGATCTTTGATATCGGCTACTACGCCACAAAAGGCACTCATCTCCTTGTGATCGAAGATGTGAACCAGCCTTTACCGGATGCATTCCTCACTACTCCGGGGATCAATCCCGCAGGCGCATTCTCCGGCAGCACACTGTTCGAAAATCAGCTAAACCAGATCCGCCCTTACAAGGGATATGGCCCAATCAACCAACTATTGACGGCGGCCAATTCGAATTACAACGCTTTGCAAAGCGAATTGCGGTGGAAGTTCAGCGGGAGTTCGGAAATAGGGATGGCTTACACCTGGTCGCATTGCCTTACTAATTCGCGCACCGACCGCAGCAATGCGCCGGAGAATACGTATAACATCCAGGGGGAATATGGCCGGTGCCAGCTCGACCGCCGGCATATTTTTACCGCCAATTACATTTATGACCTGCCCTTCTTCCGGGGCAGTCATAATGTGCTGGAATACGTTCTGGGCGGTTGGGAGGCCGCCGGAATCGTTTCTATCTCCTCTGGCCTGCCTTTGAATCCTGGCACCTTCGCTTCCTATGATCCAGCGGGGCAAGGTTTGCAGTTAAGCTCCAGCGCGGCTGGCTTGCGGCCGGATATTATCGGAGATCCCAATAGCGGCGCCCCCCACACTATCGCGCAGTGGTTCAATACTTCCGCGTTTGCTGATGTGCCGGTAGGACAATACCGTCCGGGCAACTCTCATCCGGGAGCGATCAATGGGCCGGGGTTTCAGCGCTTTGATTTTTCACTCTATAAGAACATCCCGGTGCACGAAGATATTCATTTCCAGTTTCGTGCCGAGGCGTTCAACGTCTTCAACCATACCAACTACGACAGTGTGAGCACGACCCTCGGATCATCGAGCTATGGACAGGTCACCGGCGCTCGTGATCCTCGCGTTATGCAACTGGGGCTGAAGTTCTACTTCTGATCCCGCTGCAAAGAATACGGAGCTGCTAAACGGCAGCTCCGTTTTTATTGAAATGTTCATTCTTTGCCCACCGCCGATTCGAGTTCGCGGTTCCGATTCGGTTATCGCTGTCGGTCGCGCAACTGGCCTGAGTGGGATCGTGTTTCGATTACGCCGCATAGCTGGTTCGTGCTCAGGATATCAAGTATGATTCTACGCATCACGCGCGAGCGGCCATCCTAAGAAGGCGCGGCAGGCGATGCGGGAATGAGGAGGGGAGATGAAGCGCAGAGAATTCATCCTTCGTTCAGCTTACGGTGTAGGAGCGGCATGGCTTGCTTCAAAGTCCCTGGGAAGAGAGGCCCTCGCGCTGCCGCCACTGCCGCGCAAGTTCGCCGCCACCGATACGGTTACGCTGGGCAATACCGGCATCAGGACCAGCCGGCTGGCGATGGGTACCGGCACGGTTGGCTACGATCATCACTCGCACCAGACCGCGCTTGGCGTCATGGGACTCTCCGCGCTCCTGCTCAACGGCTATGACCATGGCCTGCGCTTCTTTGATGCCGCCGATTCCTATGGCAGCCATCCGCACGTAGCCGAGGCGCTCAAGCACGTCCCCCGGGACAAGGTCACGGTGCTGACCAAGACCTTCTCCCGCGATCCGAAGCAGGCCCGAGCCGATCTCGACCGCTTCCGCCGCGAGCTGGGGACCGATTACCTCGATGTTTGCCTGATGCACTGCGTCACCGAAGGCGATTGGACGGAGCGCTATAAGGGAGTGATGGACGTGCTCTCGGAGGCCAAAGAGAAAGGGATTATCCGCGCCCACGGCAGCTCGTGCCACACCATCGAGGCGCTGCGCGCCGCCGCCAAGTCTCCCTGGGTGGAAATCGACCTGGTCCGCATCAATCCCATTGGATCGCACATGGACGCCGATCCCGAGACCGTAATAAGCGTAGTACGGGAGATGCGGGCCGCGGGCAAAGGGATCGTCGGGATGAAGATCATGGGCCAGGGAGATATGCGCGCTCGTCCCGATGAGGCGCTGAAATATGCCCTGTCGCTGGGACTGCTGGACGCCTTTACCATCGGCGCCGAAAATAAAGCCGAGCAGGAAGACCTGATCCGCCGGATCGCAGCCGCAGCCTGAAGCAAATGCAGAGACCCGAGGTGAGAGCGTCTTACTGGAAGTTCACCTCAATCTGCGTGACTTCCTCCGCTCCGGGCTCATACTTCCAGCTCTTCACCGCTTCCGTCGCGGACTGGGCCAGCACCGGATGGCCGCCCAGCACCTTTATTGCTGTCACCTTGCCATTGGCGTCAATGGTCGCTTGCAGACGCACCGTCCCGGTCAGGTTGATCTTTCTGGCTATCTCCGGCATCACCGGTGGTGTCTTACGCAGCAGCTTGCGCGGGGTACCCGCATGTGCGGTGGGCACGATAGAAAGCAACAACATCAGTGTTGGCAATAGTCGTCGGGCCATAGAGCTTTCATTATCCCGTGAGTAGAAGGCGAAGCGAAGATTACCGCTGGGGGTTACCAGCGGGTACGGAATGAGCTGGGGAGGACAACGGAAAGCTGCTGTTATAACATCCAACACGGATTATCGGAGCGGGGATCGCGGCCCCCTGATCTTAAAAATCCGGACGGTTTCCAGGCTTCGGTTTTCGTGCTGCTGTGAACGTGCTTATGGGGCCAGCTGGTAGCTGACAAAAGCCAGACGCTTGCTGTCCGGCGACCAGGAGGGGACGTTGATCGTCCCCTGCCCGCCAAACAGTTTGGCCAGCAGGCTGATCTTCTTGTCTTTGAGCGACATAAGGCGCAGGGTAACGTCCTTATTGCCAGGATGGCCGGTGACGCTCTTGTCATAGGAGAGAAAGACCATCCACTGCCCGTCCGGCGAGATGTGCGGGAACCAGTTGTTGAAGTCGTCAGAGGTGATCTGCTGCTGCTCGCTGCCGTCGGGCCGCATCCGCCAGATCTGCATGATGCCGGTGCGCTCGGAATTGAAGTAGATATATTTTCCGTCCGGCGAATATTCCGGGCCATCGTCAAGGCCCTTGGCGGTGGTCAGGCGCGTCTCTTCGCCGCCGGTCACCGGGATGCTGTAAATGTCGAACTCGCTGTTGCGCTGGCCCACAAAGGCAATCGTCTTGCCGTCCGGGGACCAGCCATGCCAGTAAGATGGGGAATTCTTTGTGATGCGCCGGGGCGTGCCTCCGCCGATAGGCACGATGTAGACCAGGGAACGGTGCTCTTCCTGCGACTGGTCGCTGATGGCCAGCAGGGTTCCCTCCGGCGAGATGCCGTGGTCGTTGTTGCACTGGTCGGCAAATCCGGTGTCGATGGTCTCCGGCTTGCCCCCGGTCAAAGGAATGCGCAGGATGTGGCCGTTGCTGTTGAAGAGAAATGCTGCCCCGTCACGCGTCCAGTTTGGCGCCTCGAAATGCTCCGGCGCGACGTAGACCACCCGCCGGTCCGTGCTCGAGATCGTGACCGTCTCCAGCGTGCTGTAAAGCTTTGGCTCTCCAGTGGGGGCCGGAGGAGTGCTGAGATCGACGTTAGAAAACGCCGCCTTCTCCACCGCATCTTTATCGTGGGCACATACTCCGATGCCGACGTAGAACGCCCCCTGCAAGGGGACGCGTATCGCTGCGCCAGAGATCTGGAGCTCATCGCTCCCGCCACTGGCCAGCCACATGTATAAGGTATCTCCCCGCTTCTCGATGCGCAGCCGCCGGGGCGCGGAGAGGTTCGCCTGGATCTCATGCGTGGCCGCGCCGCTTTCATCGCGATACTGCAGCGATGTCAGCCCGTTGCCGTGCAGCGCCACGTCGGCATAAGCGGAATCCTGGGCAAGGCTCTGGCGCACCATCAGCACCGCCTTTTTGTGCTCGTTGCCTCCGGCGCTCAAAAAGGAGATGTCGGCCGTCAGCCTGACATCGCCGGTCACCTTCTTCCAGGCGAACTGAAAGTGGTCGGTAGTGGACCATATGTTCTCTCCTCCGCCACTGAGGGTGTAGCTCCGTTTGGCCGCATCATATTCGGCGGAGCCGGCGTGCAGGACGGCGCCAAGGTCGCCATGGCCTTCAAATATCCCGAGGGGCGCGGCGGGCTGCTGCCCCCAAAGGGGGCCCGTAGTGGCACAGAGAAGCAGCGAAAGATAAGTGGAGAACAGTATCGGCAGCCGCGCAACATTTTTCCCAGGCACTCAAAGCCCCCAGTCGATTCGGAGTACGGGAAAGATAAGGTCAGCGGCAGGAATTGTCAATGTGAATAGAAAATGCCGGCACGTCTTTACAGTCCTTCTGAGACCCATTTAGACTAAACGTTTGCCGTGTTTGCGGCCGAGATGCCAGTTCATGAGGGGAGGCCTGACTCCATGCCGGGTGTAGAAGAGAAGGTAAAACAGATCATCATCGATCAATTAGGCGTCGAGGAGGACGAGGTGACGCCCAGCGCCTCCTTTGTGGACGATCTAGGCGCCGATTCGCTGGACAGGGTTGAGTTGATTATGGCCTTTGAAGAGGCCTTCGATATTGAGATTCCGGACGAAGAGGCGGAGAAGATCAAGACCGTCCAGGATGCAGTGGGTTACATTGAAAGACATTCCAAAATAGCCAAGCAGTAATTCTGCGCCCGCGCGGCGCTTAAGATCCCAACATTGCGAGGAAAGTAGCATGGCAGCAGTGGATGACAAGGTAAAGCAAATCATTGTCGAGCAACTCGGCGTAGATGAAGGCGAGGTCACACCCAACGCCTCATTTGTGGACGATCTGGGTGCGGATTCGCTCGACACCGTGGAACTGGTGATGGCCTTTGAGGAGGCCTTTGATATCGAGATTCCGGATGAGGACGCCGAGAAAATCAAGACAGTAAAAGATGCGGTGGACTACATCGGCAAAAACTCGAAAGGCGGTAAGTAGTTGCATCGAAGGGTCGTGATCACCGGCATGGGCCTGATTTGCGGGGTGGGTCGCACCAGTCCGGAAGTCTGGTCCAATTTGACGGCGGGAAAGAGCGGGGTCGCGCAGATCACCCATTTTGACACCACTGGTTTCGCCTGTACGATTGCCGCTGAAGTAAAGAATTTCGATCCCTTCACGTTTATCGAGAAAAAAGAAGTTAAAAAGATGGGCCGCTTCATCCATCTGGCGCTGGCCGCGACCGATGAGGCGATGGAGATGTCGGAATTGAAGGTCACCCCGGAAAATGCCACTCGTATTGGAGTGCATATTGGCTCTGGCATCGGCGGTTTCGACGTCATCGAACGCGAGCATTCCAATTTGCTGAATGGCGGCCCGCGCAAAATCTCTCCGTTTTTCATCCCGGCGGCAATCGTCAACCTGGCCGCCGGACATGTGAGCATCCGCTACGGGGCCAAGGGGCCGAACGAGGCCACCTGCACCGCATGCACGACCAGCGCCCACGCCATCGGCGACGCTTACAAGATCATTCAACGCAATGCCGCCGATGTGATGATTGCCGGCGGGACGGAGGCCGCAATTACTCCGATGGGGGTGGGTGGTTTCGCCGCGATGCGCGCACTTTCCACGCGCAACGACGATCCCGAGCATGCCAGCCGTCCCTTCGATACCGGACGCGATGGCTTCATCATTGGGGAAGGCGCGGGCATTCTTATCCTCGAAGAGCTGGAGTTTGCCCGGCGGCGCGGCGCTCCGATCTATGGCGAAATCGTCGGATACGGCATGAGCGCCGACGCGTACCACATTACCCAGCCAGCCGAAGAAGGCGAAGGCGGATATCGGGTAATGATGAATGCGCTGGAAGATGCGGGGATCCGTCCGGAGGAGGTGGATTACGTGAATGCCCATGGCACCTCGACCCCGCTTGGCGATGTCCTCGAGACCAAGGCCATCAAGCGCGCCTTCGGCGAGCATGCCACCAGCAAAAAGCTGGCCGTAAGCTCCACCAAATCGATGACCGGGCACCTGCTGGGCGGGGCCGGGGGGCTTGAGGCCGGCATCACTGTGCTGGCGTTGAAAGATCAATGCCTGCCGCCGACCATCAATCTGGAAAATCCCGACGCGGAATGCGATCTGGATTACGTTCCGAACCATTCGCGCAAGGCCAATCTCAATATTGCGCTCTCCAACTCATTTGGCTTCGGCGGTACCAACGGATCGCTGATCTTCCGGCGCTGGACAGAGTAGCTTCCCGTAAAAAATAAAAAAGGCGCGGCTAGTAGCTGCGCCTTTTTGTTTGTTTCCCTGCGTCGCGTGGGGGATTAATCCTCGCTGGCGTCTTCGAAGCTGTTGGAAATATCGTGCATCATCTTCTCAACATCGCCATTGCTCTTGATGAATTGCCGATGGACCCTTTCCATCTCGGCTTTCATTTTAAGCTCGGACTCGTGTAAGGATTTTTCCATCTCCGTACCAACGCGGTCGAACTCCATCGCGACTTGCGACAGATCTTGGTCCCAGGGCCCTTCCAGTGTGGAGGCATTGCCGGATTGCTTTGGTTCCGGAAGCGTGAGTGAGATCACCTGGTCCTTTTTATCGCGGACCACATTCAGCATTACTTTGCCGCCTTTGTGCGCGCGCAAGGCATGGCGCCAGTCCGCCTGGTCCGCAATTTTCTTGCCTTCAAATTTCACAATGATGTCTCCGGCGCGCAGGCCGCTCGCCTCTGCAGCGCCTCCCTTTTCCACCGACCGCACCAGCACTCCTTCTCCATCCTTGACCCCAAAAAATTCTCCGAGCTGCGGAGTGAGTCCTTCGACCATCAGGCCGATAGCAGGCGAATAGCTTCGCCCCATCACATTAATATCCATGCTGGGAATAGTAATTTCCGGGATGTGGATCGCCGGAATGACCGGCATCTCCGGCATATTGAAATTCCAGTCCTGCGCGTCAGCCATCACCTTCCTGCGGTCCGCAAGCTGCACCTGCACATTCATTGGCCGCCCATCGCGGCTGATGCCCAGGGTCACGGTCCGTCCTGGAGGCGTCTCGCGCAGCATGCGGCGGAGCTGTTCCTCGCCCTCCACTTTTGTGCTGTTGAAGGTCAGGACCACATCGTGTTCCTTCAAGCCGGCCTTGCCTGCGGGCGCGTCCTGGTCCACCATTACGACTTCCACGCCGGCCTCTTCTTTTAGCTTGAGTGGAGCGACGCGATCGTTGGTTATGTCTCTTATGTCCACTCCCAGATAAGAGCGGCCGCCGGGGACCGCAGGAGCGTAACCTGCGCTTCGCGGCTCATGGGGCGAGCGTGACGATGGTGGCGATGGTGGCGATGGCGGCGTTTGCGCCCACACCGGAGCTAGCGCGAGCACGGCCGCGACGATGCCGATTGAACGATGAAATCTTGCCATAACTTTGTTCCTCCCTTCGCGGGACTTACTTCTTTAACTGCAGCACCTGGATGGTCCCGGTGCTGGTGTGCAGCTTGAGTAATGGGCCTCCGCCGTTCAAGCTGCCTTCGAGATACATTTCTCTGGGGCCAAAATCTCCGCCTTCAGCGGTGATCTTCACATTGGGAAAATCGGATTGTATGGCCGTCCCCATCGCGGCATCCACGCCCGCGCGAATTGTCACTGCCATATCGGACGGAAGATAGACGACGATGTTACCCGCCCCGGTCTCTATTTTTGAATTCTGCAATTGTCCTTTGGGAACGACAAACTCCGCGGTAATTGTTCCCGCGCCGGTTTCCGCGATCAAGCCGCGTCCCACGCGAAAACACTGGATGCTTCCCCCGCCGCTCTCCGCCTTAATGAAGCCGTTGCCGGCATTGCTGCGAATATTGCCGCCGCCGGTCTCAAGGTCCAGCGCGCCCCCAACCTCCCCAATCTCGATGCTGTTGCCGCCGGTAGCGGCACGCAGGTTGCCGCCTACTTTATCCGCGCGGACCAACCCCGCCCCGGTCTCCAAATTTGCGTCCCGCTTGGCGGATTGCAGATAGATATTGCCGCCGCCGGTCTCCGCGGTCACGCTTCCCCCGGCGGAATTGATCTGGATATTTCCGGCGCCGCTTTCCAGCTTGATGTCTCCATTGATGCTGCCAATGCCGATGTTTCCACCCCCGGTCTGCAGGTAGGCGGGGCCTCCAATATCGTCGAGATGAACGTTGCCTGCGCCGCTTTCAGCTTCTACGCGCCCGTTGATATGAGCGAACTGCAACTCCCCACAGTCGGTGGTGGCCTTCACCAGTTCAGTTTCTCGCGGCACAACGATGATGAATTCCGCCGGGATGTGCCGCCAGCGCGGTCCCGCCCAGTCTGAAGACAATACTGTGGTGTCGCCGGAGCGGGAGACGTTCATCTGCGCCTGCTCGAAGGCCCGGCGCGCCTCTTCTTCGGTGGCCACGCTGGAGCGCCAGCGCGCGGTATAGGTGATATTTTTTTGCGCGCCGCCGTTTACGGAGACGGAGCCCTGATGCACCCGGGCGCGCACCATTCTGGTGAAGGGAAGCGTGCCGGTAGTTTCCTGCACCCACTCTCCACCTTCGCGAAAAATGCGCGTGCTTCCCTGCGCCGTCGCAGAGAGGGCTCCGGCCGCGAAGGCCGCCACTGCAATCCAAATTTGAATGCTGCGTTTCAATATTTTCAGGCTTCCTTCAAGCCATTTACTCGATATTGGGCAATCCGGCCAACACCCGGCGGGATTCGGTACGGATATAAGAATCGTCGTCCCGGGAGGCCAGGGTCGCCAGCGCCTGACGCACGCTGCCGTCCGCTTTCACGCTTTCCAGCAATCCAATGGCCTGGGAGCGCACCCCGGGATTCGAGTCCTTCATCAGCGCTTCCACTACAGCGTCGCGGACCCGGCGGTCTCCCTTTACATACGCGCGCAATCCTTCCAGTGCCTTGAGACGCACGCCGGGATTCTTGTCATAACGCAGGGCGTAGATCAGCGCCTCGCGAATGCGCGCGTCTTCGGGCTTCTGGGTCAACAGGTCGATCGAGTCGATACGCACCCCGGTGTTCATGTTGTTGTGGGCGGCAAACAATAAAAGCTGCTGGATTCGGGGATCGTCGAGCGAGCCTTGCGCCGACTCCGGCGTAAGCCGGTCGTATTGTATCTGGACCTTGTTCGATGCCGGGTCCTGGACGATGCCACGGATGCCCGCGATCGAGGCGGCATCCACCTGCGCAGCCGGGACGTTGGCCGCGCCGGCAGCGCCCGGAAGATGCATCCGGTAAGCGGTCAGCAATCCGGCGGTAAATCCAAAAATCAACAGCACTGCGGAAAGCGCGGGGGAAAAGCGCATGGCGTGCATCCATCCCGCAAGATCGAAGACAAAGCGATGCCAGCCGGGGGCGCTCTGCTCCTGCTCCAGCGCCTCCTGCAGGCGCATGCGCGAACTGGCCAGCAGATTCGGAGAAGGCTCCGGCTGCGGCAGCGCGGACATCTCCTCGCGGAACTCGCGCAACAGCTCTACCTCTTGCAGGCATCCGGGGCAACCCTCGACGTGGCGCTCAAACTCATAGCGCTCATCGTCTTTGAGCTCATCGTAAACATATAATGGAACGCTTGCCCGCACCCATTCGCAATTCATAGTTACCTCAGCTCTTCAATCCTCGTTCCAAAACTCACATCCAAATTCATCGCATCTCGGCGAGCGTGCCCCGCAGCTTTTGCGTGGCCCGGAAGAGGGTGTTCTTGGCCGTCTCTTCGGTGGTGTTCAGCATCTCGCCAATCGTCCTCAGCTTGAGTCCCTGGTAATGCTTCAGTTCAAAAACCATCCGCTCGCGCGGGGTAAGCTTCTCCAGCGCGCGCCGGATCTTGCCGCCAAGCTCCCGCCGCATCAGGTCCCGCTCGGGATTGGCGCCGGGCCGTTTGTCGGCAACATTATCCAGCAGGTCGTACTCTTCCCCGCTGTCGTCCCGGACCACCGCCGAATCCTCTCTGCGCGTCTTCTTTCTGCGAATCTGATCGAGACACAGATTGGTCACAATGCGGTACATCCAGGTATAAAAAGAGCACTCAAAGCGGAAATTCCCCAGATGGCGGTACGCCTTCAGGAAGGCTTCCTGATAGATGTCCTGGGCGTCCTGCTCGGAGCCGGTGAGGTGCAGGGCGAGCCGCAGCACCGAATGATCGTAGTGCCGCACCAATTCTTCAAAGGCAACGCGCGAACCGCGTTGGGCCTCTCGAATTAGCTCGGAATCGTTCACGCGGCTCAGAGTTTGGCCTGTCATGCGCTCCCCAGTTGTCCGGGTCTGAGGAAAATTGTTGCCGCCTGCGCCCCCCGCCAGTGCCTTGCTTACGCCCAACGGAAGCGGAGCAGCAGCTACGGTTGGCATTCTCGTTATCACCTTTTGGATTTCCGGGCATTTTAGCCGGGAATCCCGCGCTTACAGTGAGATAGACGGGCCCACCGCGAAAAGGTAAGCAGCGATTATATACGTGGGAATGCTTCAGGCCATTTGCCGGGTATGTTGTTGCCCTAGGTTGACAAGAAAAGGCCCGGCGATGTGCACCGGGCCTTCGCAAATTCGCAGCAGGATGGGCTACTCTGCCGGCTCTTTATCGATCGTCACTTTTACATGGGCGGTAACGTCGCGGTGGAGCTTCACCGGAACATGGAACTCGCCCAGGCTCTTGAGCGGATCGTCAAGATGGATCTTGCGGCGGTCCACATTGAAGCCCTTCTTTTCCAGCTCAGAGGCGATGTCCGACGAGGTGACCGAGCCAAAGAGGTGCTCTTTTTCGCCGACCTTGCGGGTGAACGAGAGGGTGACATTCTCAAATTGTTTGGCCAGCAACTCGGCGTCGCCCTTTTCCTTGGCCGATTTGCGCACGGCGGAGGCCCTCATCTGGTCGATGACGGCCTTGTTCGCGTTGGTGGCTTCGATCGCCAGCTTGCGCGGCAAAAGAAAGTTGCGCCCATATCCCTCGGCGACTTTCACCACATCCCCACGACTGCCCAGCTTTGCTACATCTTCTTTCAGGATGACTTCCATGAAAAACTCCAATCAAAATTGTTAGCGGCCTAAACCGCCGCACGCTGCAACGCAAATCCCTGCCTGACGCTCTCCCCAAGGGAAGAGTCTGCCTCGGCATCGACGACCGATTATGCCCGCGCCGCAAAAGGCAGCAAGGCGATGTTCCGCGCCTGCTTGATTGCCGCGGAGAGCCTTCGCTGGTGCGGAGTGCAAACCCCGGTAAGACGGCGGGGAATGATCTTGCCGCGCTCGGCGACGAAGCCCGCCAGCAGACGAACGTCCTTGTAGTCGACTGCATCGATCTTCTCGACGCAGAACTTGCAGACCTTCTTGCGGCGGAAAAACTTCCGTTGATTTTCGCGCCCGCCGCCCATGGATCCACCGGGCCCGGAGCCCGGACGCCCGCCGGGACGTCCTCCCGGACGGTCGGAACGATGTCCTGCATCGGCAGGAGCAGTCCTTGTTGTTTCTTCAGCCATGTTCTATCTCCTCGATATTCTCTTAAATGTTAAGCGCTGGCCGGGGCCGGTGATTCTTCGGCCGCCGCCGGGGCGGCACTCTCCACCGCAGGGGCGGAGGTGTTGCTGCGCCGGACCTTGGTCGCGCGGATTGCCTTGATCTTGTCGATACGCTTCTGTTCCTGGTCGATGCGGACGGTGAGGAACTTGATCACCGGCTCCGAAACGCGCAAACGGCGCTCGATCTCGTGCACCGCTTCTCCACTGGCCTCGACGGTAAGCAGTATGTAAAAGCCATCGCTGAATGTGCGGACGTCATACGCCAGCCGCCGCTTGCCCATCCGGTCGAGCTTCTTCAGGGTTGCGCCCGTGGTGGCCACGTTCTGCTCAAAGGTCGAGATTAATTTGTCCATCTCCTCTTCCGCCAAGTCGGGGCGGACGATGAACATCACTTCATAAGTACGTTGCATTTGCTTTTCTCCAAATCTTTCCGGCAGCGGTTCTCGCTGCAAAAAATCCAAATCTTTACATTCGTCGCTTGCGCCGCCTTGACAAGAAAGAGATGCCCTCGCTACTGGCCCTCTTCCGCCTTGCGGTTGTAGCGGTTCATCGCCGCTCCCGGCCCTTCGGTCAGAAGCACCTTCACCGCCTCGGCGGCCCGGCCCAGCACCTCATCGATTACCTCGTGCTGCGCCTTCTTGAACTGGGAGAGAACGTATCGCTTGCCGTCCTCCACCTTGTTCCCGGGGGCAATTCCCAGCCGGATGCGCAGGAACTCCTGCGTGCCCAGCGCCCCGATAATCGACTCCAGACCGTTATGTCCCGCCGAGCTTCCGCGCTCCCTCACCCGGATGGTCCCCAGCGGAAGATCGAGCTCGTCATAGATCACGATCAAGTCCCGCTGCGGATCGACCCCGAACTCATCGACCAGGGCACGCACCGAAAGACCACTCAGGTTCATGTAGGTCTCCGGCTTGGCCAGCACCACCGCCGTCCCCGCGAGATCGGCCGTAGCAGTCAACGCCCGGCAACGGCGATTATTTACCTGCACGCCGCAGTCCTCGGCAAGCCGGTCCACCGCCAGAAAACCGAAGTTGTGGTAGGTAAACTGGTATTCGATACCAGGGTTTCCCAATCCAACGATCAGCTTGGCTCCGGCAGCCACCGGGACTATTTCTTCGCCTCGGCCCCTTCTTCCGTCTCCTGCTTGCCCTTCTTGATGACCTCGGGCTCGGCGGGAGTGGCGGCCACCTCGGCGGTAGCTTCGGCAACCGCAGCCGGAGCTTCCTTCACGGTGGTGATGTGGGCGATGGGCTGCGCTTCATCGGTCACAAATTTCAGCTTGCCGTCATGCTTCAGGTCGGAGACACGAAGCACCTGTCCGAATACCAGCTCGCTGATGTCGGCGGTAATGCTGGACGGGATGTCCTGCGGCAGGCACTCGATTTCTACCTCGCGCAGCACCTGCTCCAGAATTCCGCCCTGCTGCTTCACGCCCGCAGCTTCGCCGGTCAGCTGCACCGGCACCTTCACCCGCAGCGCCTGGTCCATGGCGATGCGTTTGAAATCGATGTGCAACAGCTTGCCTTTGATCGGCTCATACTGCCAATCGACGATCATCACTTTGGATCGCTCCGCGCCCACCTGAAGATCGAAGATGGTGTTATGTCCCGACTCCGAGTGCAGGATGCGGGTGATCTGCTTGGGATCGACGGTGACCGCGACCGAATCTTTACGGGCGCCATACACGACGGCGGGAATTTTGCCGCTGACGCGGACCCGGCGCGCCACATTCTTGCCGCGCTCTCCCTCTCTTGGTTGTGCTTCAACAATCTCTGGAATAGCCATGACTCGTTTCCTTCTTTTCAGTCTCTAAATTTCTTTGGGCTGGAAGATTCCAGCGTAAAACTTTTAGCTGAAGAGCGAACTTACCGAAGTCTCTTCATGGATCGATTTGATTGCCGTCGCAAGCAGCCCGGCAATCGAGAGCACCTTGATCTTAGGCTCGCTCTTGCCCGCTTCGGTGAGCGGGATGGTGTTGGCCACAATCACTTCTTCAATCCGCGATTTGGCAATCCGCTCCAGCGCCGGCCCGGAGAGCACCGGATGCGAGGCGCACGCGTACACCCGGATCGCCCCCGCCTCAAGCAGGGCATCGGCAGTCTTCACCAATGTTCCGGCAGTGTCGATGATGTCATCGAGGATCAGGCAGGTGCGCCCCTTGACATCGCCGATCACATGCATCACTTCGGTGGTATTGATGTCGGTGCGCCGCTTGTCCACGATGGCCAGGGCCGCATCCAGCTTTTTGGCAAAGAAGCGAGCGCGCTCCACGCCGCCTGCGTCCGGGGAAACCACGGTCAACGACGGCAAGTTCATCTCGCGCACGTACCCTACCAGCACCGGCGAGGCAAACAGGTGGTCCACCGGAATATTGAAGAACCCCTGGATCTGCGGCGCGTGCAGGTCCACTACCAGCGCCCGGTCCGCGCCCGCGGTGGTGAGCAGATCGGCTACCAGCTTGGCCGAGATCGCCACCCGGGGCTTGTCCTTGCGGTCCTGCCGGGCATATCCGTAATACGGAATTACCGGCGTGATGCGCCGCGCCGAGGCCCGCTTCAGCGCGTCAATCATCAGCAACAGCTCCATCAGGTGCTGGTCGACCGGAAAGCACGTGGGCTGCACCACGAAAACATCGGCGCCGCGCACGTTTTCCAGCAGCTGGAAATAAACTTCGCCGTCAGAAAAGCGCTGCAAATGCGCCTGCCCGCGCGGGATGTTCAGGTATTTGCAGATCTCTTCGGCAAGCGGCTCATTGGCCGAACCGCAGAAGATCTTGAAGCGGTCATTCTCGCGATGACGCTGCACTTTCGGCTCCGCCTTGCTCTGCTGGGCGGCGGAAGAAGCCGGTTGCTGTGTCGTCGTTCTCTTGTCCGGTGCTGTCGCTATCGTAGTCATGTTCGCTTTGAGCCTCTAGCTTGAGCTGGTTTGCTACTGCTGTGGCCTATTGCGTTCTTTACGCTTCTCTTTGCGGACGACCAGGAGCACTGCCATGGCCTGATCTCCGGCAAATCTTTTCAAACTGGCTGGGCGACTAGGATTCGAACCTAGACAAAGTGCTCCAAAGGCACTTGACCTACCATTAGTCGATCGCCCAAAAGCTGCTGCGCGCTCAGCGCTCACAAAAAGAGCTGCTTCCAGTACTCTTTGCGGGTAAGCGTTGTGGTCACCTGGGCCGCATGCCCAGTTGCGCTGATGCGTTCGGCGGCCTCTTCGGCCATCACCTTTGAGTCGAAGAGCCCATATAACGTGGACCCCGAACCGGACAAAGATGCATACCGCGCACTATTGCCGGACTGGCCGTACAGACTACGCTTAATGTCACGCAATTCGGGATGCTTAGGAAATACGACCCGTTCAAAGTCGTTTTCGATCCCGGTACGGACAAGGTCGAGAAGCGGAGCCTCGGCCCGGTCCCCACTCTTTGCAGGGACACCGGAAGAAGTGTAACCACGAGTCAGCCACGCATAAACAGTATGGCTGAACAATTTGAGTTTATCGGAGTTTACCGGATCGGTCAATTTATCTCGTGGCCTTTCCCCGTCCGTTTCGGCCAGTTTGTCCCAATCGGCAAAGGCCTTGGGCGTCGAGACCGCAAGCTGCGGGGTAACGATCACGCAGTGCAACTCGGGCAGGTCCTCCAGCGGGAAAACCTGCTCGCCCCGGCCAATCCCCAGGACTGTCCCACCCACCAGGAAAAGCGGCAGATCGGAGCCCACCTCCTCGCAGATGCGGAGCTGGTCCTCCGGCGGCAACTCCTTCTTCAACTCGCGCTGCATGGCCAGCAGGGTCGCCACCGCATTCGATGAGGCAGCGCCCATCCCACCCTGCACCGGCAGCTTCTTGTCGATGGTGATGACCACCTTGCCGCGCTCTCCAGCGGCGCGCAGCACGCGATCGGCCACACGATAGCAGGTGTTGCTCTCGTCGGAGGGGACGCGCGGGTCCTTGCATCGGACCTCAATCCCCGCACCCCGGCCTACATCTACCTTCAACACGTCAGAGAGGGCAATCGTCTGATAGACCGTGCGCAGGTCATGGAAACCGTCCTTGCGCTTGGCGCCGATTGCCAGGCCGATGTTGATCTTTCCAAATGAACGGATCCCGGTTGGCATGGAATGTCGATTGTAGCAATTGCCAGCTTCACAATCATTTTTTGCATCGCTAATGGTGCAATATGGGCCAGCGCTAAAGCGCTATTGTTAAGGGGCCTTTATTCGCAGGCCTGAAGGCCTGCGCTTCCACCCCTGGCTGAGGACTGTGCTTTTGAAACTCGCAACTTGAAACTCGAAACTATATTTAAGGCCTGCGCTTCCACCCATGGGCTGAGG
>CAZONJ010000046.1:0-10919 GCA_964581225.1 uncultured Terriglobales bacterium
GTGACGGCAGCAGCCATTGCTGGACTCATCCTAAGCGAAGAATGAACCGATTATGCAACGTGGACGTAGCGGTTGATTTCCTTCTTTATAGCTGCCAAGCTTTTTTGAATGTCGTTTTTAAAATCCGTCACACTGGGCTTCACTGCTTTATATCTCGCCCTTTGGTCCAATCCTTCAAGCTGCGATAGTCGCTCCAAATGCCACCGATATGAGGATCATTCTCGATAGCCGTATCACGGTCAAAGTGAGTGCTGTAATGTTGGGGTGGAGTTCGGCTAAGAAAATATGCCTGGACGTAATGAAGGGCAGCATAGAAAAGAGCCGTAGCTCGCCAATCTCCATAAGGCGTATCGTTGAGAAACTCAGCTAATTGTTCGTTGTGTTTTGCTTGCTGGATGTGACCTTTCGGATCGAGCACGAGCGTGCCTTACAGTGCAGAGTAAACCAGCTTGGCATCCGAAATAGTGGTCGTTTCGTCCCCTTCGATCACATTGAAATCGAATCTGTAACCAGGGAAAAACGCAAATAGATTCCGCTCAGCGGAGTAGATTTGATCCCTCACTTCGCGATCAAACGTGTCAGTGATGGTCCACACGCACACGGTTCTTCCATGTTGCGAAGCGAATATCTTCAGGACGTGGGGAAGCGCTCCTACGGTCTCAGCAAGTGCAAGCGGACTAAACGCTTGGATAGCAGTAGCCATTTCTGAGTAATCCTTTCTTGCTGGTTGGCCCATCATTCTAACCCAAATGTCAAGGCAGAGTTGCTGCTAAATATGCATACTGACACTCTTCTAACAACTTGGAGAGATTATGGGGGTGGCTGGTTGGCTCGTCCCCTTAATTCCGATCCCCGTGCGTTACGAAAGGGTATAGGCGTGAGACGAACCTCAATGCTAAAAGATTCTAGCATGTTTATTGCCAAACCGCTTTAAGCATGGGCGAAAAGTAAAATTAAAGTAGCCCACTACCGGGCTACTCCTGTTTACCCAAGTGCGCTCGATGGGCCATTTAATTCCCGCCAAACACCTGCATTTCGTAGATTCCAATCCAGTTCGAGCCGTTGGCCGCAATTCTCAGCTTACGGTAACGGTTCTGTACCGGGACCAATGTCTGGTCCGCGTTCGGAAATCCTCCACGGGCCACCACCTCCCAGCTTTCGCTTCCATCCGGCAGCCCATACAGAAGCCAGTTTTGGATGTAGCCGGTGGAGCTGCCAAAAGCTCCCCACACCAGGTTGACCGCATCCACGTACTTTGGCCCCTGCAGATCGAGCGTGTAATCGTTATTAACATTGCCCGGATATGCGAAGCTTGCGCTGCCGCCATCGGAGATGGATGCCGCCGGCCCGTATCCCGACACCCCAGGCAGTTCCAGCACGTTCGAAGAGGCTGACAGGTTGGACAGCGCCACGCCTCCCTGGAGTGTCACCTCATAGACCCCAATCCAGTTAGAGGAACTTGCCGTGAGCCGCAATTGGGTGGTCACGATGTTAAGCGGTATCGAAGTCGTCGGACTGTTGGGGAAGCCGCCCTGGGCCACTGTTTGCCAGCTGCCATCTGCCGAGGCGGCCATGAGGGCCCAGTTGCTCACGTAAATCGGATTGGTACCGAAACCTCCCCACGTAATCAGCGCGGAGGAAAGATGCGTTGGGCCCGGCAAGTTGATGACGTAGTCGATATTGGATGAAGCCGGATAGGCGAGCGTATTCGCATTGCCATCCATCAGATGAGCGGCGCCGTATCCCTGCGCGATGCTGTAATAGGGGTCTTCCGGGACATTGGATAAGACCGAAAGCCCGCCGACAGACGGCGCTTGCGTTGAGACCACGTTCCCGCTGACATTCACCTCGTAAACTCCCAGCCAATTCGCGCCATCCGCCGTGATCCTTAAGTCGGTGACGTCGGAGCTCGCTGGAATGTCCGTGACCGTTGCATTGGGAAAGCCGCCGCTTGTAATCGTCTGCCAGGCTTGGTTCCCATTGCGTCCGTAAAGCGTCCAGGATTGTATGTAGTTTGGGTCTGAACCAAAGGCGCCCCAGGTAACTTTTACGTCGGAGACGTGGGCCACTGCGCCTCCCATGTTGATGACGTAATCGATATGACTGGCGCCGGGATAAGCCAGCGTATTCGGACTGCCGTCCACCAGATTCGCGGCCCCGTATCCTTCTCCCAGGCTGTAAATCGGGTCTTCCGCGACCTGGGAGGAGGCCGTAAGCGCGTTCAGCCCAGCCAGAGAGCTGGGCGCGCCGCCTCCATAGGCCCTGAACTCATAAATGCCAATCCAATTATTGGAGGCTGCGGTGATGCGTAGATCGGTGGCATAAGCATCGAGCGCAAGGTTGGTGGTCGAAGCGTTCGGAAAGCCGCCGCTCGAAAGCAATTGCCATGCCTGGGTCCCATTCCGTCCGTATAAATTCCAGGACTGCACATACCCGGGGTCGGTCCCGAAATAGCCCCACTCTATGGAGGCTGCGGAGACATGGGAGATTCCATTCAGGTGCACAACATAATCGAGCTGGGTCGATCCGGGATAGGCCAGCGTGTCCGAATCGCCATCGACCAAATGGGCCGCCTGATACCCTTCGGCGATGCTGTAGAACGCATCCTCGGGCATCTGCGAGGCCGCAGAGAGACCGTGCAGCGGCAGGCTACCCTGGGGAACGGCGACCGTGATCTCGACAGACCTGCCCTGCCCCTGGGGCGACAGATCGGCGTAGTTTAGATTGTTCACGGCTCCCGCTGTCAATGCCGGGAAGACGGATTTGGCGACCTGCACGATCGAACGTATTTGAAGATTCGAGATCTCGATGCCCCCGGCAAGCTCCAGCTTGATGTAATAAGAGTTTGCGCCTCTCGCCAGAGAAGAGAGATCGGCGGCCAGGTCATAGGCCGAACCTGGGGAATTTGCGCTTAAGGGCACCGCGCTCGACCAGCTCACGCCATCGAGCGAAAGATAGGCCAGCGCCGATCCATTACTGGCGGAGATCCCCGCCTGCGCGCTTACCAGCAATGAAAACACCGGATAAGGGGAGCTTTGCGGAAACACTAAGTACCCATCTGTGGATGAATTGTCGGCCAGCACCGGCAATCCATTGAGGCCGGCAGTCACATAGATCCCGGCCTGGGACGACACGTAGTTCGACCACATCGAGGAGCCAAAATCAAAGTCCCACTGAAACTCTCCCGAAGTTACTGCGGCGGGCGCCTGCCCAATAGAACTTCCGCCAATGTACTGGTAAATGATATCGGCTTGCTGGTTCTCGGAATGGATGGTAAAGCTTTCCCCGGGCCGGAGGCTGAATTCCGAGTTGAGCGTATCGTACGGCTGCGAGCCGTAGGAGAGCGTAGAGGCGTTTTCCTGGTAGAGAGCAGCCATGGTGGCTGCCGGCGATCCCACGGGATCGTCGCCATTGCTGTCTTCCGCCCTCTGGATTAAGGATGTCTCGGCAAGAATGGTTTGCACGCTTGCGATGGTCACGTTGTCGTCGCTTAAGTAATAGACCCGATGGTCCGGATCGAGCATGTGCCAGGAGCCGCCATAGTAGATTTCTGGAACGGTATGGAAATTGAAATACGCCACTCTCGTCTGGTATCCGGCGCTTCCCCAGATATATGCCAGAACAGCCGCCAGCTGGTCGCAACATGCAAAGCCATAGCCGTGGAGCAGCCGGATGGGATCGGAGCCAGGATCGAAATCAAACACCGAGCCGGCGGAGCAAAACGATTGAGTATGGCCGAGCATAAACTGCCAGGTCGCGATGGCGAACTGCTGGTCGGTGAGCGGACCTCCGGCACGAATTGCCTGGATGATGCTCTGCACGTTCAGAAGGGGCACCGCTCCGGGCGCGGTGAGCATGGGTTCGGCCACAGAAGTGCCGGAATTGTTTTTGATTTTGATGGATGCGCCGTCGGCGCGAGCTACGCTCGAAAGGTCGACGGAGAAAACGGAAGAATTGCCTTGCAAAGTACCGGTCGAGCGGAATTCCTGCCCCATGGCTCCGTAAGGAAAGATCAGAGCAAACAATATGGCAGCGATGCGCCCGGGAATCCGCATTTCCTCTCCAATGTCCTTTTGTCGCTTCAGTCTTGCGCCCGCATTGAGGCAAATCCGCCTCTGAGCGCCAGAGATATTCAGGGGCCCGATCTTGCATCAACCCGCAGCCGACCGATAGTTCGGGTCTTGTGGGAGAGGTTTTACAATTCTAACTACCTTGGGGATGGCCTATTGTTGCATCGCAAACCCGCGAAATCCAGAAAATTCGCTTGTGGAAATTTCCACGTGGTCTGCAACTTATCTTCTGCCGCTTAGATCAAGGGAGGGGAGCTCGCAGCGGCCTAGATTATTTAACTCATCTGGACAGACTATAGTTGGGGGCAATCGCCGCCGACTTATGTTGCTTCTCGTACCAGGCCTGGAATGTTAGCACATCCCATAGCTCATACTGCCAGTTTCGCCGGCCGGAGAGGTGTTCCTTCCACTTTATCTGCACAGGTCCCGGATCAAGATAACCGTGCTGAAATTTAGAAGGAGTGAGCAATTCCTCCGCCCAATCGCGCAATGCGCCTCGCAGCCACGCCCCTAATGGAACGCCAAAGCCCATCTTGGGGCGCTCAATCAGATGCTTTGGGACGTACCGGTACAAGAGCTGCCGCAGCAGCCATTTACCTTGCCCTCCCCGCACTTTCATCGAGGGAGGCAGTTTCCAGGCAAACTCCACCAGACGGTGGTCCAGCATGGGGACCCGGGCCTCAAGGCTGACGGCCATGCTGGCGCGGTCCACCTTGGTAAGAATATCGTCGGGCAGATAGCTCACCAGATCCAGATACATCATCCATTCCATCAGGCCAGGCAGCTTGGCCCATTGTCCGGGATCGGAGGCCTGGGTAGGGGGCTCAATGGAAGCGGGCACCAGTTCATGCGGGTCCTTCCAGTGAGAAATCAGGGAGTAGTAAAGCTGCTCCTGGCTGCGCAAAGGCAGCAGCTCCGCAATTTTGCGGAGCTTATCGCTGAATAGGGTCTGCTGGAAACGGGAGGGCAGGAATGGAGCAGCCATTCGAAAGAGGCCTTCCAAAAGTGGGACGGGCGCTGCCTTGATCGCCGCTGCGATCGCCGCCCGAAGAGGATAGGGCACTCGTTTCTGCTTGCTCCAAACCTCCTCCGTCCATAGATAGCGGGTATAGCCGCCGAAGAGCTCGTCGCCGCCGTCGCCGGAGAGGCTGACGGTCACCTGGCTGCGCGCGAGCTGGCTGACCAGGAAGGTGGGGATTTGGGAAGAGTCGGCGAAGGGCTCGTCGTACATCGACCCCAGTTCGGGAATCACCGCCTGCGCCTGCTGCGGGCTGACATAAAGTTCGGTGTGCTCCGTCCCCAGATGGCGGGCGACTTCAGCGGCATAGGCGGCCTCGTTGTATGCGTCTTCCGAAAAGCCGATGGAGAAGGTGCGGACGGGCACGCGGCTGTTGGCCTGCATCAGCGCGACCACAGCGGAAGAATCCACGCCGCCAGAGAGAAAAGCCCCCAGCGGAACGTCCGCAATCATGCGCAGGCGCACCGCCCCGGAGAAGATTTGCTCCAGCGAAGCGACCGCCTCCTCATCTGTGCCGCGGAAGGGGTCTCTTGTGCCGCTCTCGGCAACTTCTTTTGCCGACCAGTAGGCGACCGGGGCTGCCGGGCCCTCGGGTGCGCTAAGCGTGAGCACCGTGCCCGGAGGCAGTTTATAGACCCGCTGGTAAATCGAATAAGGCGCGGGAATGTAGTTATGCCTCATGAGCAGCGCAACCGCATTGCGGTCAATCTCGTTGGAGAAGCCGGGAAAGGCCCGCAGCGCCTTCAATTCCGAGCCAAAAAGCAGATCGCTTCCCGCCCATCCGTAATAGAGCGGCTTAATTCCCAGGCGGTCCCGCACCAGGCTTAAAACGTGGTCCCTTTTGTCCCAGAGGGCAAAAGCGAACATCCCCACAAATCGCTTTACCGCAGCATGGACGCCCCACTCCTCAATCGCCTCAAGCATTACCTCGGTATCCGAATGCCCTCGCCAGTTTCTGGGTCCCAGCTCGCTGCGTATCTGCTCGTAGTTGTAGACCTCGCCGTTGAAGATAATGCAGAAGCGTCCGCTGGCGGAGAACATCGGCTGGTGGCCGGCGGGAGAAAGGTCGAGGATGGAGAGACGCCGGTGCCCGAGGCCGACGCCGGCGCTCGCGTCAAACCAGTGGCCCGCATCGTCGGGACCGCGATACCGAATGGCGTCGGTCATCTCGCGCAGCGTCCTCATAGGGCCATCCGCGACCTGTTGTTTTGACCAGAAACCGGTTATTCCGCACATCTTGACAACACCTTAGTGGGAAGAAGTTACGAGAGAGCTCCCGACATCCGGGTGCGCTGCAGCGACTTGTTTTTCTCTCCGCTTTTCAATGTACATCGGATACCCCTGGGCAATCAGCAATCCGAATATCAGCCAGGTTGTCCGGCTCTGCTCCCAGGTCGCCGAGGAGACTCCTATGCCCCAGCACAACAGCATAGCAATCCACAATCTACGTTCCAGGACGGGCATGAAGAACGCAATCCGGAACAATCCAAAGAGCAGCGACATAAAGATCAAAAAACCTGCAAGCCCCTCCTCTACCAGAATGGAAAGGAAAGTATTGTGGGCCACAAATTGGACTTTTACCGCGGGCAAAAATGCCCCTGCGCCTACCCCGATAAAAGGATGTTCCTGGAATGTCCGCAAGCCGCTGTGCCAAATGGGAATCCGGTAATCCCAATCCACATCATGGGTCATGGTGGCAAGGCGTTCCCAGGATTTTTCCGGGATAAATTTGTAAGCCACAATGCATGCAATTGCCAGAACGGCAATGGTAATGGTCCGGGAAGACCAATCCTTAAATCCAATGAAAAGGCTGCAAATCAATGCTACAAAGGCCACCACCGCGCCGCCGCGCGAGGCGGTCAACGCGACCGCTACCGGAGCTGCAATCAAATAACCCCGGCAGCACCAAGCCAAAAATTTATTTCTTTCGGCGACTCCGGCATAGGCCGCTAAAGGGATCGCCAGCGAGAGGACGATGGCAAGCTCGTTCTCGTTCCAGCCCGTCGCCTTGTATCGGACCTCCCCAGCGCCATACTTGACTCCAACCGTCGCAAAATTCACGAAGGTGTTAATCACGGAAACCCAGGCCCCCAGCACGTATGCGGTGATTAAGCGGACCTGTGATTTTGGATCGGAGGCATACTCCCATATCAGCCAAATGACCCACATCCCCTGGATATAGGTCCGAATGGAAGCAGCGGTCAATTTCCAATCGGCCGTCCAGAAGATGGTTGCGCATACGAAACCAAGGAAAAGCAGCACAAGGACGTGAATGGAAACGATCGGCCGGATGCGATTTGTGAGCACCACGGCAATGACGCCTATCAGCAATGCCGCAATAGCAACAACTCTGGTCAGGGAGCCAGCCGAACCGCCCAGCTCCAAGGTGAATTCCCAGGGCACGGTAAAGACGTAGGCAAAGACACTCAGGAAGGCTAGTTTACGCATTCGATATTGTCCGTTGCAGAGCGTAAGTCGCCCTGCGGGGAATTGCGGGGGGCAGGCCCGATCAGGGAATGCAATTCGCCGGATTTTTCCCGCAGAAGCTTGCGGTACAAATCATGATATCGCTCTGTCATAGCCTCAATGGAAAAGGATTGCTCCGCGTGCAGCCGGGCTTTTTCTCCCATACGCTTCAATAAGCTGCGGTCGCGCAAGAGCGCCATAGCGGCCTCCGCAATGTCGCGCGGCGCGCCATAAGGGGCGAGGAAGCCTGTCTGCCCTTCCACTATCAGCTCGGGATTGCCTCCCACCCGGGTGGCGATAATCGGCTTGCCCGAGGCCATGGCCTCCAGCAGGACGTTGGAAAGTCCCTCGGTCTGGGAGGTGCAAATATATACGTCCATGGCGGCAAACAAGGTCTCCGGGCTCCGCACTCCTTCGACGATTCGGATGTTCCCGACTCCCAGCCGTTCAATTTCGGCCCGGACCTCACGCAGCTCTCCGCGGTCCTCGCCGCCCATCAAAAACTTTGCATTGGGGAAGCGCTTCTCGATGATAGCGGCTGCCCGGACGAAATCGATATGCCGTTTGTAGTGAATAAAGTTGGCAATGATACCGAAGACAACGTCCTCCTCCGTCCATCCCATCTCCACGCGCAGAGAACGGTCCCTTTCAGGATGAAAGCGATGAGTGTCCACTCCGTTATAAATGGTCAATGCCCGCCGCGCAGGGACGCCGTCCACCTCGACCATCTCGCGCGTTACTGCAAGGCTGTTCCCCAGAGCGTAGTCGGCGAGGCGCATGGCAAAACGGTCCGCCTTGGCCACCAGCTTGTCGGCGCGCGCATAAGAATCGATCATGGAGCGACGGCTGCCGATGATGCCAGGAACGCCGGCAAGCCTGGCCGCCGGACATCCCAGAATGCAGGAGACCGGCAAAATCGCGTGGACGATATCCGGCTGGATACGGGACAGATATCGATAGAGCCGAAATGCGGCTTGGGCGCCGACAATGATCTTGCTGCGCCAGTGGGCGGGCTGGGGCGGAATATCCAGGGAGAATACGTCGTTGACCAGCCCTTCTGCCCGTTCAGCGGTTTCTCCGGTAAAGAGGACCAAATACGGTTCGATCCAGGAACGGTCAAGACGGCGTAGCAGCTCCAGCAACTGCCTCTCCGCGCCGCCGGTGCTCAGCGAGCCGATGATGTAGACAATCCTGCATCGCCTTTTGTCCTTCATGAGCACCGGTCTTTGTTCCTCCTCAAACGGCAATCGCTATTGCGCGCATCACGGCGCGTCCCTACAGCTCCGCCAGCATTCCCCGAAAGCTCTTCACTACGCGGAAGCGGAGGTAAAGAAAAGCGACAATCGCGATGAAGGCCGTATTGCTAAAGATCCAACGGGTCGGGCTTTCCGGGCCGCTCCCATATAGGAGAGCAGGAATGCCGGCCAAAAGACAAGCCAGCGCCACCCTTCCGAAATATTTCCACACTTCTCTTCCCAGAGTCAGGCCGATCCTGGCATAGAGGAAGCGGAAGATCACCACCGATGTAATGCAATATACGACTGAAGTGCTGAGAGTGATTCCCAGCGCGCCCCAATAATGCATAAAAATAAAATCCAGCAAGGCGTTGGCGACCAGGCTCACCAGCCCCAGTTTGGCAAGAAAGCGGTTCTCGCGGAGGGCGTTCAGGATCCGGGCCCCCAGTATCCCGATAGAGAGCGGCAGCAGTCCCACGGTGTACCCGGCCCACGACAGATAAACCACATGCGTCGAGTCTGCATTGAAGGCGCCGTGCTGCAGCAGCAGGCGGACCGCAAATTTTCCGCCAATAAAGACCAGCACGGAAGCGGGAGCGGCGATCATCGCTGCCGCCTTGATGCAGCGCCGGGCCTTTTCTTTCAGCAGAGCGGTGTTGCCGGATGCGGCCAGCGACGAGAACTCCGGCAGCACGATCCAGCTCAAAGCCATTGCCGTAGCCTGCACCACAAACGAATTGATGGTGTTCGCATAGTTCAGCGCGCTTACATTTCCCACCGGCAGAAATCCGGCCACGGCCTGGTCTACAAACGAATTTGTGACGCCAAAGAGCGAGACGACGATCAGCGGAGCATGCGCCGCCAGCATCATCCTCACCGCCGGCGTCCACAGCCTGAAGCGCGAGGCGCTGGCGTTGGCGCGCCATGCCGGGAGGGAAAGAGCGAAGGCCTGTATCGCGGTCCCGAGGATGAGTCCCCAGACCAGCGAGCTGATTCCCAGAGAGCGGAAGCCCACGATCACCGCTATCGAGACGATAGTCGAGATTGCAGGGGCGGCAGCTACCACAGCGAACTTCTTTCGCGAAAGCAGGTCTGCCGACGCGAAGGCGTATGCCGCATTCAATATCACGAAGGGAGATGCAAGGCGGAGCAGCCGGATCGACAACGCGAGCCGCTCGGGATCGAAGCCGATTGCAACATGGGACATGATGGGAGCGGCAAAGAGGAACAATCCCAGGGAAACCAAGGCGCAAGCCCCGGCAAAGATAATGTAACCAGCGCGCCATGCCCCGGCGCGCTCCTCCCGTCCATCGTGCTCAATCTGCGCCAGCACAGGGACAATAGAAGCCGAGCAGCTTCCCGCCAGCAGCGCCGCCAGCAAATTGGGGACGAGCACCGCCATGGCGTAGGCGTCCATCTGTGCGCTGGTCCCGAAATAACGGGTGATGACAAGAGTTTTCAGGAGCGAAGCGAAATACGCTACGCCTGAAAGCAGTCCGAAGGCAAGGACCCCCTGAAATATGCTGGGAGACTTGCTTACAGGAATGTCATTTATAGGATTCGGCCCCGGCGCTCCAGCGGACTTTTCGATTACAGACATGACATTCCCATAACGCCAAAATCACCGCTGCGGAGCATTCGGGCGGCTTGCCGCCCCCGGCTTAGGATTTCCGCCGCTTCTTGGGGGTGGCCGCTTCTTTGAAGGCGGGATTGCCGCCGGTCACGCTGGCCAGCACCTGATTGAATGCGTCCTGCGCCGACATTTCCTTGCGGCCGCCCTTGTTCCCGCGATAGGTATGGTCGAAATCGCAGGTCCGGCAGCGCACCTTCTGCACCAGTTCCCCGGCCTTGACCACAATCGCGTGGTCGGTTGTGCGCTTGCAGCGCGAGCAATAATCGTCAATTTCGTCGCCCAGCCGCATAGTTCCTCCTGAAGTCATTGAGTTTATCCCATAATCGCCTTTTCGATTGCAATTTGCGGCCTATATCGCCTGGCCCCGACGATGCGCATGGGACCGCTGCTTCGCATAGGCCTCAATGCATCGGATGCTAGAATTTTCTTATGACCCCGCTCCCAGGCCGCTTTATCACATTTGAAGGGCTCGATGGCTCCGGCAAGAGCACGCAACT
>CAZONJ010000046.1:11019-23993 GCA_964581225.1 uncultured Terriglobales bacterium
CAGGCCGCTTTATCACATTTGAAGGGCTCGATGGCTCCGGCAAGAGCACGCAACTGGCGCTGCTGGCCAAGGCGCTGCGGCAAAGGGAGATTGCGGTGGTCACGACCCGCGAACCCGGAGGCACGCCCATTGGGGAGCGTATCCGCTCGATCCTACTGGATTCGCGCACTGCCGGGCTTACCCCTTTCGCCGAAATGGGGCTGATGTTCTCCGACCGCGCCCAGCATATCGAGCAGGTCATCCTGCCCGGGGTAAAGCAAGGCAGCTTCGTTCTGTGCGACCGCTATACCGACTCCAGCGAGGCCTATCAGGGCCATGGACGGGGGCTGGGACCGGAGACCGTGCTAGCCATGCATAAGCTGCTCTGCCGCGACCTGTGGCCGGAGCTGACCATCCTGCTGCAATCCGGTCTGGAATCGAGCATCGATCGCGCGCGCCATCGCAACCAGCAGTCCAGCCGCGAGCACAGCGACGAGAACCGTTTCGAGAAAGAGGGTCTGGAGTTCTACCGCCGGGTTGCCGAAGGATTCTCGCAAATCGCCAAACGCGACCCGCAACGCGTGAAGGTCGTTGCCGCCACCGGCTCCATCGACGCCACCCACAAAAAAATCATGCGCATCGTCGAAGAGCGGTTTCCCGAGGTCGCATCCTCCCGGCCGCAAGCTGCGGGAGCAAAAAAGTAGCTGCATGAGCACCCAACGGCAGGCGCCTGATTTCGGTCCTTCATCCCGGCCCTTCCTGGTGAAGAAGCGGGGCTACGTCTTTCCTCATGGCCTCAAAAGGAATTTGCTGTTTTATCTTTTCCGCAAATTTCAGCCAGGCGATCCGATTCCGCTATTCACGCATCTGGCGGAAAATTATGGCGAGGCGGCCCATTACCGGCTGGGGACCAAGCACATCGTCTTTCTCAACCATCCCGACTATATTCGCGAAGTGCTGGTAGTGCAGAACCACAACTTCGTAAAAGAGCGGACCGTCCGGCGCATGAAGATGCTGGTGGGAGAAGGGCTGATCACCAGCGAAGGCACGTTCCACAAGCGGCAGCGCCTGCTCGCCCAGCCGGCTTTTCATCGCCAGCGCATCGCGCATTATGGACAGACCATGGTGGAGCACGCGCTCAAGCTGCGCCAAGGCTGGGCCTCCGGGCAGACCCTCGACATCTCCATCCAGATGATGCATCTGGCCCTGGGCATTGTAGCCAAAACGCTTTTCGATACCGACGTCGCCCAGGAGGTCGCCGAGATCAGCGACAATGTGACCGCCATCATGGGGCTTTACAATTTCCTGGTCGCGCTGCCCTTTGCCGAAGGGCTGCAATACTGGCCGCTTCCCGGCGTCAGCCGCTTCCGCAAGGCGCGCGCCCAACTCGATCAGGTGGTCTATCGCATGATTCGCCAGCACCGCGCCGATGGTCGCGACCGCGGCGACCTGCTCTCCATCCTGCTGGCGGCCCGCTATGAAGATGGCAGCGCCATGTCCGACCGCCAGCTTCGCGACGAGATCATGACCATCTTTCTGGCCGGCTATGAAACCATGGCCAACGCGCTTACCTGGACCTGGTACCTGCTCTCTCAGAACCCTGAAGTCGAGCAGGCGCTGCACGCGGAGGTCGATTCCGTCCTCCAGGGACGTCTGCCCGAGACTGCGGACCTGCCGCAGTTGAAATACACGGAGATGGTTTTGGCCGAATCGATGCGCCTCTATCCTCCGGCCTGGGCGATGGGACGCATGGCCATCAACGACGTCGCGATCGGCCCTTATTTCCTGCCGCGCGGCACCACCGTGCTGATGCTGCAATACATCATGCATCGCAATCCCGAATACTTCCCTGAGCCTCTGCGCTTCGACCCGCAGCGCTTCACCCCAGAGGCCAAAGCCAGCCGTCCGCGCTTCAGCTACTTCCCGTTTGGAGGCGGCGCAAGACAATGCATTGGGGAGTCGTTCGCATGGATGGAGGGCGTGCTTATCCTCGCTACTCTGGCGCAACGATGGAGGCTGCGGCTGGTCCCCGGGCATCCTGTTGAGCCTCAGGCGCTGATTACTCTGCGCCCCAGGTATGGGATGAAGATGGTTCTGGACGAGAGGAGCGCCTGATGGGCTTCAGCGACTTCCAGGGAAACTCTGCCGTCGTCCAGCGTATCCGCGAGATGCTGGCGCGCGGCCGCTTTCCGCAATCCATGGTCCTCAGCGGACCCGAAGGCTCGGGGAAATACACGCTGGCCCAGATGTGCGCCAAGGCGGTGAACTGCCTTGAGGCCCCGATCTCCGATGGCCTGCCGGACTTTTGCGGCCATTGCAGCAACTGCACCCGCATCGCCGGCGCCGATAATCTTGAGGAACGTTTTGCCGAGGCGGTCGAGGCATGGGAGGCGCTGCGCGATGTGGACAAAAAAGAGACCCGTATCATGATCCAGAGCCATCCGGAGGTCATGATTGTCCCTCCTGACCCGCCGCAGATGCTGATTAAAGTCGGCCAGGTGCGCAACGTAAAAGCGGACATTTATTTCAAGCCGGCGCAGGGGCGGCGCAAAGTCTACATCTTTACCCAATCTTCCTTCATGAAGGAGGCCGCCAACTCGCTGCTGAAGATACTGGAAGAGCCGCCGGAGTTCGCCAGCCTGATTCTGCTTACCACCAATCCGGGAGAGCTGCTTCCTACCATCCGCTCCCGCTGCATCACCCTCACCCTGTCGCCACTGCCCAATGAGGAGGTCGAATCCTACCTGGAAGCTAGACGTCCGGAGCTGAATCAGAAACAGAGAAAGCTGGCGGCCCGGCTGGCCGAAGGGGCGATCGGACGGGCGCTGTCACTGGATTTAACTGCCTATATAGCCGCCCGCAGCGATGCTCTTACCCTATTACATTCGGCGGTGGAGAACACCGATCACTCCGCGCTCTTCAAGGTCACCGAAAGCTACCGCTCCGGGGCGGAGGGCAAGGAAAAGACCGCACATCTTATCCGTACCCTGTACTCGCTGCTCGAAGACCTGCTGCTGCTTAAATCCGGCGTGGAAGCGCTGGTGCGCAACCTGGACATTCAGGCGGAGCTCTCTAAGATCGCCGCCCAGGTTTCCTTTGAATGGATCCAAGCCGCCGCCTTTGGACTGGCGCAGGTGGAATATGGCATGAGACGCAACTTATTGCGCTCCCTCTCGCTCGACGCCTATGCCACGACATTGGAAACGCGATAACCAGGGACAGGCTCCGGCCTTGCCCGCAACAGGTTTTTACGACAACACGTGTCAGGGCATGGCTTTCAGCCATGCCAAATGAAATTGCTGTAATCGCGGGCTTCAGCCCCTGCACACCGCCGCTCCTTCTCACGTCTTTTGTCGTCTCCCAAAAGGGACCAGGGCTGAAAGCCCTTCCCTTCAAATACCCTTTGCGGCGGGAGTAAACTCCCGCCCTGATACATTGCCTTTTCTCCAGGCTCAAAACTGTATTATTTGCGGCAGAACTGACTTCCTCCGACTGCGCTAACCGGTCTTCTCATAGCAGCATTAGTTACCAGCGCCGGCGCAGTGCGCAAGAACAATTGATTCCAGCTCTGCCCCTGTGATACGTTTAGGCAACTCAATCTGAGAGAAACACATTCAGAGTTATCACTGACCGCAATCGTTGCGCCAATCTCCTTGCACTCCCTGGTTCGCACAACCGTTGGGTCCGTCGATTTGCCTTTCGCTTCGCAATGATTGAGTTCTCGGGACCCACGAACCATGAAGGATGGAATGGAATCCACGGCGGCGCGCCGCGCGCCTGAGGTCGCCAGCCCGGAGGCCGAAGGAAGCCCGGCGGTACCCCGCGTCGATGAGCCGGAAGAGTTCATCAACCGCAAGCTGATCCGTCCCTCGTTGAACCGAGCGCAGTTCCAGCCTTCAGAGCGCAGCGAAAACAACGTTGAGCGCCGTTCCAGCGAGCGCGCCGTCCTCAACCGGAAGGCCACGCCCTCGGAGCAGACCCACGCCGAGAGTTTTTATTATCAGAAGCAGATGCAGTCCCGGACTCCCATGGTCCTGGTCCTCAAGGACGGCGAAGAGGTGCATGGCTGCATCGAATGGTATGACCGCAACTGCATCAAGATGAATCGCAATGGCCAGCCGAACGTCCTGATTTATAAATCGAATATCCGCTACATGTATAAGGCCGGCGAGAACTCCCGGCGCTAGGTCGGCTGCAACGATCTACGCGGTTCGTCTCCTGATTCCTCTTCCATCAACAACCGTTTTTACTTCGCCGCTTTTAACAAGCGGTCGCGCAATGCCTGGCCAAGCGCTTCATCTTTGGGCAGGGGGCAGACCAGGACCGATACGCCGGGCTTATCCAGATAACGGATTCCGGCAAAAAGTCTTTGCGCCAGAATGTTCCAGTCGGCCCAGGGTCCCCAGTCGTAAAGCACCAGCCCGCCGCCGGCGACCAGCTCCGGCGTGATCCATCCTTCCGGGGCCATTGCGCCGACGTACTCGCCGGTATCTTTGGCGTATTGCACGCGGACCCGCAGCTCCTGCTGAAAGGCAGCCTCGCTTCCCTCCACTAAAACCAGCTTTGCCCGGGGAGCGTAATGCCGCACCGCCAAACCAGGGGAGGCCAACGCCTGAGGAGGCTGGTCCGGGGGCGGTTGATAGATTTCGATTTTTCCCAGCGCCTCTTCGAGCTGCTCCCGCGTGGTCCCTCCGGGACGCAGCAGTAACGGCGGGTCGCGAAGCACATCGAGCACGGTGGACTCCACGCCGACGCGGCTCTCGCCGGCGTCGAGCACGGCATCGATGCGGCCATCCAGATCGCGCAGCACGTGCTCCGCGCTGGTGGGGCTGGTATGCCCAAAGAGGTTGGCGCTGGGGGCAGCCAGCGGCAGGCCGCAAGCGCAGACCAATGCCTCGGCGACCGCATGGGCTGGCATGCGTACTGCGACCTGCGGCCGCCCGGCGGTGACCGCCAGCGGCAACGTTTCCGCTCGCGGCAAAAGCAGCGTCAGCGGGCCGGGCCAGAAACGGTCGGCCAGCATGCGGGCACGCTCGGGAAAGGAGCTGGCAATCATCGGCAGCATCTCCCGCGAGGCGATGTGCACGATCAGGGGGTCCCACAAAGGACGCTCTTTGGCGGCGAAGATCGCCTCCACGGCAGATGGATCAAGCGCATTGGCCGCCAGTCCGTAGACCGTCTCCGTAGGAATGGCCACCAGGCCGCCGCGCTTCAATATCTCCGCCGCCCGCGCGATGGCCGGATGCTCCGGGCCCGCATCTTCCAGGCGGATTGAAAGCCGGATGGTCTGCATTACAGCTTGGGCAGCACGATTCCCTTTTGCGACTGGTATTTGCCCTTCCGGTCGGCATAGCTGGTTTCACATGCCTCGTCCGACTGGAAAAAGAGAATCTGGCAAAGACCTTCGTTGGCGTAGACCTTGGCCGGCAAGGGAGTAGTGTTCGAGATCTCCAGGGTGACAAAGCCCTCCCATTCCGGCTCGAACGGGGTCACATTGACGATGATTCCGCAGCGGGCGTAAGTCGATTTGCCCACGCAGATGGTAAGCACGTCGCGGGGGATCTTGAAATACTCGACCGAGCGGGCCAGGGCAAAAGAATTCGGCGGAATCAGCGCGCAATCGGAATTCACGCTCACAAAGGAGCGTTCGTCAAAGTTCTTAGGATCGATGGTGGCGGAATTCACATTGGTAAAAATTTTGAATTCGTCGGCCACGCGCAGATCGTAGCCGTAAGAGGACAATCCATAGGAAATCACCCCCTGGCGCACCTGTTTCTCGTGGAAAGGGTTGATCATATCGTGGTCGAGCGCCATCCTGCGGATCCAGCGGTCGCTTTTTATTGCCATGCTTCTCCTTGCAATTTCCGCTCAGGCCGGGTCCCATGGCTGCGGCGGTTAAAATTAGGTGAAAAATGCATCTTAAGTGGGATCAGCGCCGTTGACAATGCCGCTGAGCACAGCTAGCATCCATTTTCAGGCCAAGCGAGGGTTGGCGCCCCCTAATACCGAGCCTGTCCTGGTGGAGTGATGTGTGATTAAGCTCGATATTATTAACGAAGTGGTTAACAAGACCGGTATAACCAAAACCAAGGCGGAGATGGCCGTGGAAACCGTCTTTGACAGCATGAAGCAGGCCCTGGCCCATGGAGACCGCATTGAGCTGCGCGGCTTTGGCGTTTTCAATGTGCGCCCTCGCAAGACCGGCATTGGCCGCAATCCCCGCACCGGCGCCGAGGTCAATATCCCGCCCGGCAAGGCGGTACGCTTTAAACCGGGCAAGGAACTGCAGTCCATCGATTAACTTTTTGGCCCAACCTTTATCGAAATAGCGCCATGGGAAGTTTGATTCCGAGCCATGCCTGAAAATAATCCTCCGGGTTCCACTCTTCCTTTCACTGCCTTGGAATCGGATGCCAGCGCTCCTCAGGTGTTCATTGGACGTCCTATCCGCCGCCGCTACTGGCTGCACCTGCTGCTCTTTCTGGCGACGATCTTCACTACCCTGGTGGTCGGCGCGCGCATGCAATACAACTTTGACCACAACCTGCCGGCATTCCATTCCGACGACGATATGTTTCCCCTGGGATGGGCCTTGCAGGACCCTGCCCGGCTGCTTCACGGCTTCTCCTTTACGCTTAGCCTGCTGGGAATTTTGCTGGCTCATGAGATGGGACATTTCATTCTGGCCGCGCGGAACCGCGTCTATGCTACACTGCCATACTTTATTCCGTTTCCGACGCTGATCGGCACCTTTGGGGCCTTCATCCGCATTCGCTCGCCGATCCGCTCGCGGGCCATTCTGTTCGATATCGGCATTGCCGGTCCGATTGCCGGATTTGTAGTAGCGCTGCCGCTGCTGTTTGTCTCCTTCCTGCTCTCCAAGCCAGGCGTGGAGAATGCCGCCACTGCAATCAGCTTTGGCAATCCGATGATCTTCGATTTTGCCTTTCGCCTGCTCCACGGAATGGGGCTGCTCCACGCCGGGAGCCTCAACGGGCTGCTGTTTCACCCTACCACTTATGGCGTATGGGTGGGCATGTTTGCCACCGCGCTCAACCTTCTTCCCGGCGGCCAGCTCGATGGCGGCCACATTGTTTATGCGCTGTGGCCGCGCGGCCATCGCTACGCCTCTGTGCTCACTGTTCTCGCATTGCTCCCGCTGGTCTGGTACCGATGGGCAGGATGGCTGGTTTGGGCGGTGCTGCTGGTGCTCTCCGGATTGCAGCATCCTCCGGCGCCTGCGCAGCCAGGTATCGACCGCAAGCGGCGCCTACTCGCCGTGTTCGCATTGTTCATGTTCGTAGTCACGCTGATGCCTGCTCCATTTGCAAGCACCAGCCTGCCCGAGGTCTACCGGCAATTCCGCCAGCTACATTAGCGACTGCGCGTCAACATCCACGATGATGCTGGTGCGCGGCACCTTGTGCTCCTGCGCATACTGCAACATCGAGCGCAAGGCCTCATGCAGCTTGCGGCGGCTGTTGGCCTTCACGATGAAGTGATACCGGTAATCGCGCTTGAGGCGCACAATCGGCGCGGCTGCCGGGCCGAGCACGCGAATCCCCTCCAGCCTGGTTTGCTCAAACCAGCGCCCCACGATCCCCGCATATTTCATCGCTTCATTCAACTTTTCACTGCGCAACAGGATGTTGGTCACTGAAGTGTACGGCGGATAGTGCATCCAGCTGCGGTAGCGCAGCTCCTTATCGTAAAAACCGCTGTAGTCATGAACAGCGGCAAACTGGATCGCATAATGCTCGGGAAAATAAGTTTGCAGAATCACCTTGCCCGGAGTGTTGCCGCGTCCTGCCCGGCCGGCCACCTGTGTAAGCAACTGGAAGGTCTGTTCGGCGGCGCGGAAATCGGGAAAGCGCAGCGCCGCATCCGCTCCCACGACGCCGACCAGCGTGACTCCGTGAATGTCATGCCCTTTGGCGATCATCTGCGTGCCTACCAGAAGATCGATCTCTCCCGCGTGCAGGCGGTTGAGCACGCGCTCAAAATCCTCGCGGCTGCGCACCGTGTCGCGGTCCAGCCGCCCAATCCGCGCCTGAGGGAAGGCGCCGTGCAGCCGCTCTTCCACCTTCTCCGATCCGGTGCCCAGGAAATATAAATGCTCGCTGCTGCATTTGGGGCAAAGCTTCGGGACGGCCAGCCGGAAGCCGCAGTAATGGCACTCCAATCGCTGCCCGACCGGGGTGCGCTCCAGCGCCGACATGCCCGGTTTGTGGAAGGTCATGGCAATGGCGCAGTTGCGGCACTGGATGGTTTCGCCACACGTCCGGCACAATACCACGGCGGAATAGCCGCGCCGGTTCAGCAGCACAATCACCTGCTCGGAGCGGCCCAGCCTCTGCTCGATCTCTTCTAAAAGCCGGCGTGAGAAGATCTGCTCTTCGCCGGTCTCCTGAAATTCGTTGCGCATATCCACGACCTCAACTTCCGGCAGTGGACGCTGCTCCACCCGCTCACGCAATTCGATCAATCCGTACTTGCCGTTCTGCGCGTTGTAATAACTTTCCAGCGAGGGCGTGGCCGAACCCAGCACCACCGCCGAGTGGCTCAGCTTGCCGCGCATGACGGCGACATCGCGTCCGTGATAACGCGGCGTCTCCTCCTGCTTGTAGGAAGAGTCGTGCTCCTCATCGACCACCAGCAAGGCCAGGTCCCGGACCGGGGCAAAGACCGCCGAGCGGGTGCCAACCACGATGCGCGCCTCCCCGCGATGGATGCGGTGCCACTGCTGTGCGCGCTCATCGCCGGAGAGCCCGGAGTGCAACAGCGCTACCTGCTCACCGAATAGCCGATGCAGATTGGCCGCCGCCGCCGGAGTAAGCCCAATCTCGGGGACCAGCAGCACCGCCGAGCGTCCCTGCTCCAGCACCGTTTGCATGGCGCACAGATAGACGGCGGTCTTGCCCGAACCGGTCACACCATGCAGCACATTTACGGAAAACTGTTTCTGCGCGACGGAGGCCAGGATCGCCCGCAATGCCTCTCTCTGCGCGGGATTCAACTGCTCCGCGCTGGGAGGATGGGCCGATGCGGGAATGCCGGAGAGACGGAAATCGGCGGGCTCTTTAATGGTCTTTACCAGCTCCCGCCGCAGCAGCGTCGCTAAAGTGCTTTTCGGGACCGGCAACTCCCGCAGCGCCTCGACGCTGAGCTTGCCGCCGCCGGCATGAATGGCATCGAGGATCGCCTGCTGGTTGGCATTCAACTTTCTGGCTGGCCGATCTGGGGCAGAGAGATCGGCGGGATCCGCAGGAACGATGTAGCGGACGATGCGCCGGGCATCGCGTGCCGAAGAAACGTCCTCGCGCGCGATCCATTTTTTGCGCAACATGCCATTCAGCGCCTCGCGGGAGGCGCCGGTGGCCGATCGCAGCGTCGATTCAAGCACCGCTCCGCTGGCCGCGAGGTAATCGAGCACCTCGTATTCGCGCATCTGGTCGTCGATGTTTTTCTTCGAACGGCGAGAGGCGCCAATCTGCGCCGATTGATGCAGCGCGATCTCGCCGGCCTCCGCAATGTGGTAGGCCCACGCGCGCCTGACCTCCGCCGATAAAGGCAGCATGCTGCGCAGCACCTCCCCAATCGGGGCGAGATAATAGTTGGCGATCCACTCGCCCAACTCCAGCAAAATCGCATCGAGGACCGGTTCGGCGTCGATGATGGAGTGAATCTTCTTCGCCTCCATCGAAGGGACCTCGTCGTGGAGAGCGGTCACGATTCCGGGCAGACGTTCGGTGCGGAAGGGGACGAGCACGCGTCCTCCCACTGCCGGTGTCACACCGTTGAGGCGGTAGGTAAACACCATGTCCAGAGGGACGGGCAAGGCTACGTCGCAAAATTCAGGCATTGGGCGGTGGGTCCGATCAGTGAACGCGATGGGCAGAAGCTGGACCAAAAAATGCTCGCACGGCTACTCCTCTTTTTTGCTCTTCTGCGGAACAGGGCGGCCGAGATATTGCATCACCATTTGCAGGTCTTTCCATGCTTCTTTCTTCTGTCGCGGATCGCGCAGCAGGTACGCCGGATGATAGGTCACGGCCAGCCTGGTATCGCGAAAGTCGTAGAAGCGCCCGCGCAGGTTGATCATGCTGTCGTTGATCTGCAGCAGGTTTTTGGCGGCGATCGCACCCAGGGCCACGATGATCTTCGGCTTCACTACATCGATCTGGCGCAACAGAAACGGAGAGCAGGTGTCGCACTCTTCGCGCTCCGGCGTGCGATTTCCGGGCGGACGGCACTTGATCACGTTGGCGATATAAACCTCATCGCGCCCGATGCCCATGGCAGTGATCATGTTGGTCAGCAATTGTCCGGCGCGACCCACGAAGGGGATGCCCTGGATGTCTTCATCGGCGCCCGGGGCCTCGCCCACAAACATGATCTCGGCATGAGGATTGCCCACGCCGAAGACGATCTGCTTGCGGCCCTGCTTGTGCAGCACGCAGCGGGTGCAATCGCCGAGGTCCTCGCGGATGGCGGCCAAGGCGGCGCTGCGATCTTCAGTGTGCGAAGCTGGCGGCGCGGGTTGGACAACAATGGGAAGAACGGCAGCCGTAACAGCAGATGGCGCTTTGGTTTGTGCGGGTCGCGGCATGTTTTCTATAGCCGGCGCGGGGCCGGCAAGTTGGCTTTCTTCAGCAATATCTTCAGGACTATCGTGTGGGATGGTAAGCGCGCGGCGATAGAAATCATAGATGCCGAGGTCGCGATAAAACGAAACGCGCGCCGCCAGCGCCTTCCTCATCTCCGGAGTTAAAGTTGGATTCATGCTCAGCGCGCCGTCACCCGGGCGGAAGATCGGGATACGGTTTTAATTTTGAGCGCGGCATCGAGGACGCGATGCGCGACCTCCAGCTTTTCCAGCGCAGGAACCTCCAGCACCTTGTCCTGGGTGATGATGGTGACCGCGTTGCGGTCGGAGTCGAAGCCAATCCCTGGGTGCGAGACATCGTTGATGACGACGGCGTCGATCTTCTTGTCGCGAAGTTTGCGGCGTCCGTTTTCGAGGACGTTTTCGGTCTCAGCGGCGAAGCCGATGACCACCTGCTGCGGAGAGCGTCGGGCGGCTACTTCCAGCAGGATGTCCGGCGTGGGCTCCAGTTCCAGCGTGAGCGGCCCGCCTCGCTTCAACTTCTGCTCCGCCGTCTTGTGTACGCGATAATCGGCAACCGCAGCCGCCTTGATCACCATGGTGGCCTGCGGCAGAAAGCGAAGGACGGCCTCCTTCATCTCCTCTGCCGTCTTTACCGCGACCCGCTCGGCGTTGCCGGGTGATGGAAGCGCAGTCGGCCCGGAGATCAGGATGACGCGCGCCCCGCGCCGCAGCGCAGCTTCGGCGATGGCGTATCCCATCTTGCCGCTGGAGCGGTTGCTCAGGTAGCGGACGGGATCGATCGCCTCCTGCGTGGGACCGGCGGTGATGAGCACCGTCTCGCCTTTGAGGTCCTGCTTGATTCCCAAAACTTCCAGCGTACTGGCAACGATGCTCTCAGGCTCTGCCAAGCGTCCGGCGCCTACCATGCCGCAGGCCAGATATCCCGAGCCCGGCTCTACGATGCTTACACCACGCTGCCGCAAGGTCGCAATGTTGGCCTGGGTCGCCGCGTGCTCCCACATGTTCACATTCATTGCCGGGGCAATGACCACCGGCGCGGTCGTCGCCAGGAAAAGCGTGGTAAGAAAGTCGTTGGCTTCGCCATGCGCGAATTTGGCGATCACGTCGGCGGTGGCCGGCGCAACCAGCAGGGCGTCAATGGATTGGGCCACGGCAATGTGTTCGACCGCCGATTCAAGGTTCGGCTGCTCTTCCCCGGCGCTCCACAGGCCGGTGATGACCTTCTCGCCGGAGAGCGCGGCAAAAGTAAGGGGACGCACAAACTCCTGCGCCGCGGCCGTCATAACCACCTGCACACGAATCCCGTGCTCCTGTAAGAGCCGGACTACCTCGCAAGCCTTGTAAGCGGCGATCCCGCCGGAGACCCCTAACGCAATCTTCATGACTTATATGGATTCATTCTACTGCCGCAGGCTTCAAAGCCGGAACTGCATTTGTATGTCACTGATTATGCATGTCTTTCCCCATGCTTCAACAGATTTCGCGGGGGCGGCCAATTCTTTCGTGCGCACGGCATCGGGGGACCGCGGTCTTGCGGCGTCGGTAAGTACGCCAATAGGCGTCATAGAAATTATTTTCAGCGCTGCTGCCCAGAGTGGGATAGAGTCATGTTTATCTCCCTAATAAAAGTGGCGCGTTATGCCTGAAACGGCAAAAAAACTTCTCCTGGTCGACGACGACGAGATCAACTCGTCGATTCGCACGCTGATCCTGGAGCGGAACGGGTACACAGTCCGCCGGGCTGCCAATGGACTGGAAGCGGTCGAGCTTATCCGCGCAGAAGAGTTCGATGCCGTAATCCTGGACTACCATATGCCGGGACTTGACGGCGGCGAGGTGCTGCGGCAGGCCAAACAACTCAAACCTGGGCTTCCAGTGATCATGCTCACCTCCATGCCCGACCTGCCGTCGATTGCTTACGATCTGGCCAGCGCATGGCTGTTGAAGATCAGCGGGCCGGAGGAGTTGCTGGATGCGGTGGCGCAGGTGATCGAGCGTCCCAATGCGGCGCATGCGTACAATCGCAAGCCCAACTCCGAGATGGTGAAGGACTATATGGCCCGCCAGGATTCCTCGCGCGGCCAGCGCTTCAACGATCTGCTGGAAAAATCCCGGAAGCTGGTCCAGAAGAGCAATGAAATCCTCCGTATCGAAGAAAGAAAAAGACGCGGGTAGAGCAGCTGGAAGTTCACCACAGAGAATCAAAGACGCGTCGGGATCTTACGCCAGCGCTAAAGCGCAATTTTTGAGAGCGCCCGGTCGTAGGCCTAAAGGCCTACGCTTCCACCCATTCTGCTGCCACACATTTAGAAAGGCCTACGCTCCCACCGGAAATACCTTCAGCGGGAGAGTTTTGCCGGGGTGA
>CAZONJ010000047.1:0-23978 GCA_964581225.1 uncultured Terriglobales bacterium
AACGTCTCCAGAAGAGACGCGGTCGGGTTATGATAAAGTCAGACTCTCAAGCCGTAATTGAAATTTCCAATCTATGCAGTCGATCCTGAAGGAGGATTCATGGCAGCAGGCATGACAAAAACAGCTCTCGTTCGCTCGCTGGGCGAAAAGCTGGAACTTACCAATAAGCAGGCAGCAGCATTTCTCGAGCTGCTGGCCGAGACCGCAATCAAAGAAACCAAGAAAAATGGGTTGTTCGTGATCCCTGGCCTGGGACGCTTGGTAAAGGCGGAGCGGAAAGCCCGCATGGGACGCAATCCCCAGACTGGCGAGCCGATCAAGATCAAGGCAAAGACCGTCGTAAAATTCCGGGTTGCCAAAGCTGCGAAGGATGCAATCGCTCCCAAAAAGGGATAAGCTCCGCTCCTCGCAACAAAATTCAAAGGCCGGCCTAGTGCCGGCCTTTCGTTTTCCAGTCGCGAATCTCCTGTTGAGCAAAGACCCCGCATAAGAACCACCAAAAAATAAAATCGATGGCCCGGTCCTACGCCTTACAGATACTGATTCTCTTCGCTCCGCTGGCTGTGCGCCCGCCGCAGATGCTTCGGCAACTCTATAAGCTTAAAAACTAAATGGGGCTGTCGGTTCCCTGTACGCAGGTGGAAGCGGTCGCATTGAAGTAGATCACGCCACCCTGATCGGAGCAGAATTCACGCTGCCCGGTCTGTCCCTGGGTGATCGCGTATGCGGTCGATGTATAGGTGGAGTTGCCGGTACCAGACGGAGTGGCAGCAAAGACATAGCCGCTCTTGGTGCCTGCAGTGAGGACGGAATCAATCAAGCAGGCGTTAGCCGAAGACGCCGTGCAGCTGCCGCTGGCCGGAGTGCCGATCTGTGACAACGTGCCAAATCCCACGTTATAGGTTGAGAAATAGGTGACTTCCGCGGTATTGATGGTGCGCAGTCCGCCTACGGCTGAAGCTTCATTGGATGCCATACGCGCGCGCAGCAGGTTAGGAATCGCGATCGAGGCGATGATCAGGATGATCGCGACCACGATCAACAGCTCGATGAGCGAAAACCCTTTTTGTTTTTTCATTGCCTTGCTCCTTGCTTTGGTAGTTTCTCTCATCACTACCCCTTGTTATATGGAGCAGTTCTGCTTCCAAAGCGCACTTTCCTGTCCGCATTATTCAGATCCAGATAATAAGCGCTTTACTTTCATTAATATAACTAAATCTCTAAAGATTAATAGAAGGGATTTGGGCTTTCCAAGATGCAGAACTTCGCGGGGAATGACAAAATCTGTCACAGCAGGCATTAGAAATATCAAATTTTGTCATTAAACTTTGCACAGAAGATTTGCCATGCACAGGCTGTTCGCGCAAGATCGAAAACCTCTCCGCATTGCCGGCCAGTATAGCGGCGGCCTCGTATCCCAAGGCTGCGGCTCTGCGTCTTTTGGCCGCAATTGTCTCGTTTTTGCCACAACCGTAATCGGGCGAGCGCCTGTAATCTGTTAGGTAAAAATAGCTTAACTTTGGTATACGAGCAGACAATCCGCGAATCCGCCTCCTTTCAGGGCATTGGGCTGCACAGCGGCGCGCCGGTGAGCATGCGCATTGTTCCGGCCCCGGCTGGGACCGGAATATCCTTTCGGCGGACCGATCTGGAGGGCTTTCACATCGAAGCCATCGGCCGCAATGTGGCCAAGGTGAGTTACGCCACCAGCCTGATGAAAAAAGGCGTACTCATATCCACGACTGAACACCTGCTCTCCGCATTTATCGGCGCCGGGATCGATAATGCCATCGTCGAGTTGAATAATCTGGAGCTCCCGATCCTCGACGGCAGCGCCCTGCCGTTTTTACAGGCGATCCATCGTGTAGGCATCCGCAAGCTTCGCCGCTTGCGCACCTACTGGCGAATCAAAAAAGCGGTGGAGGTGCGCGAAGGCGATAAGTTCATCGGCGTCTATCCCGCAGACCGTTATTCCGTCGCTTACGCCATCGACTTTCCCCACCCCATCGGCAGGCAGAGTTTTGAGATCGACCTGCTGGACAACACCTACATGCAGGAGATTGCGGCAGCGCGCACCTTCGGATTTCTGGAAGACGAGCAGGCGTTGCGCAATATGGGGCTGATCCGCGGCGCATCCGCCGAGAACGCCATCATTCTTACCCGCGAGAGGGTGCAGAATGGCCCGCTGCGTTTTGCGGATGAATTTGTGCGGCACAAAATACTGGACTTGATCGGAGACCTTGCCCTCCTAGGCCACCGTATTCTGGGACGCGTGGTTGCCGACCGCGCCGGACACGCCATGCACACGGCATTGGTCTCAAAGCTGTTGAAAGACCGCTCTCTCTGGGAGGAGGCATTCGTGAAAGACGAATCCGGCAAGGGAAGCTCCCACAAAGAAGATTCCGTTATGCCTGCGCTGCTGCAGCAGCCAATTTAGCTTTTGCTGCGCTCGGGAGCCGCGATCTGCATCATGAGAACGCCGCCTCTTCCAGGTGAGGGTTATATTCCTCTTCCGGCGGCACAATCCCGACCGGGGTCTTTCCCCCGTTATATTCCGCCAGGCGGTTCTTCCAGCTTAAGAACTCGGTAATGGTTTGGGGCTCGATGCGAAGCTGGACGCGATGCAGGCTGGCAAGCAGCAGATTCATCTCCGCCATAAATCCGATTTCGCTTCTCTGGCTTTTTCGGCTGGGTTTTACGACCATTTTGATCTGCCGGCCGCTGCATTCCAGCAGACCCCAGCATTTGGGCAGCTCATCCGCATTAATCAGGTTGTGCGGAGTCATATAAAAGCGTTCGCACCCCAGGCCCATTTCCGGATTCTGGCGCGATGGCTTGAAGCGGTCCGCATAGAAATCCGAACGTGAGACCTTGCATTCCACCACCACCGAGCGGCAGGCATGCTTCCAGCCGATCGCATCTGGAGCCTCCCCGGTGCTGCAAATCTGCTCCGACAGCACAATGCCGCAGCGATAACTTCGCAGCCACTCGATTGCCCGTTTCACCAGTTGCGCGTGAGTCATGTCCCTCGAAATGCTTTTGTACCGCGACTCCCGATCGCGGCGCTAGTGGCTTGCGAGGGTCAGGACAGAAGCGGCATAAAATCAGCGGGTTGCCGAAGTGCGCAGGCGTGTTCTCTGCGAAGAGGCCAATTGCCACTGATTGCCGCGCAGCAGGAAAACGTCCGTAAACCGGTCGGAAGTTGTAGCCAGGCCGCGCCGCGTCTTTTCTGAATAGGTGCGGGAGCCGACCACCACCACGGTGTCGCCATAGATCTTCACATCTTCGCCGGCAATTGAAGCCGACTCATAGGCGTGGGAGCGGATCTCCTCCGCCATCGCATTTTTGTCGCGCACTACCCCGGTGCTGTCCACATCGGTGTAGCCATCGGCGAGCAGGCGCTCCCATCCCGGAATGTCCTTCTTTGCGATTGCATTGTTAAGCTGCCGCTCCAGCGCCGTGATCTGGTCGGTAACGTTTCCCGATGGGGCCGGGGCAGGGTTGACGGCCGGATGAGAAGCGGCAGCGGAGGATGTCTGTTGCTGCGGGGGTAGCGGCGCTGTGGACTGGCTGGAAGGCGTTGGCCCCTGCACCGAAGGTGGCGCCTGCTGGCCGGAGGCGCCGGGCAGCTCCTCGCCATTAAAGATAATGCGGGAAGTAGAGCCGAAGCGCTGATAGTTGGTGTAATTCACGATCTCGCGTATGCGAACGTCTCCACTGGAAAAGCGCAATACGTCGTCGGCCCGCGTCGAGGTCGGAAACCAGTACTTCCCATCGATCAGGGAGCGGTATGTGGTGAAGCTGGGAAAAAGGTTCTCATTGCCCCGGGTGTACAGATCGGGCACTGACTTTCCATAGCTTTTCACGATCTGGAATTGATTGCCATCCACCCAAATCCGTCCTTCAAAGTAACGCTTCCCCGCTTCCAGGGATTTCGGCGTGATGTCAAAGAGATAGGTGTTTCCGGTCTCCAGCTGCTGCTGGCCCACATAGTTGATTTGGTACTCTCCAAGTTCGTCGCTGGTAAGCACAAAGGGCATCCGGTTGCGAATATCGTCAATGTCTTCCTGGGTCACCGAGATATTTTTCAAGGTAGAATGCGGCGGCGAGACCTCTTTAAATACGCGCTGGCCGCGATCGTCGAAGGTCACATCGAAGGCTTCTGTATATTCTCCGTCGACCTGCCCGCCGAAAGTGAGGGTCTGCACCTTGACCTCTTCCCGATAGGTATACTGCTCCCGGGCGCGCTTGAACTCCTGCTCCTGCGCGGCAAAGCGCTGGGTAATCTCGCTTATAGAAAGATTGCGTGGAGGCTCGGGATTGACCGGAGGCTCCTGCGCCGCAATTGCATACGGCAGCAACACTGCAACCAGCAAGAACAAAAAAAAGGGTTTTGTCTTTCGCTGCATAAATCGAAGTTCATTGGATGCGAGCGGCACTTTAAATAGCCGCCGCAATGTTTGCAAATGTAAGCGCGAATTCATGCCGGCCGGACTCCTTTTTCTATCGCCCTTCGAGATGCGGTTCGCGCCTGCGACCCTGCTGCATTCCAGACAGTTTACGTGTTATAATCAGAGTTGCATATTCAGCATATAACATACTTTACTTACAACAACTTAGCTTCATTCCGGGGGAGCGATCACAGGCCCGCCGGATGGCTACTGTGTTGCGGGCGAAGCGGGGACAAGAGTTTGAATGGCTGACGATAATAATCCACAACTTCCTTTAACACCCGACGGTCCGCCCCAGGGGCCGGGCGCCGCCAATATGATTCCCATCAACATTGAAGAGGAGATGCGGCGTTCGTATCTCGATTATTCGATGTCGGTGATTATCGGGCGCGCCCTGCCCGATGTGCGCGACGGGCTCAAGCCGGTGCACCGCCGCATTCTCTTTGCAATGAATTCGGAGGGCCTGCAATACAACAAGCGTTATGTAAAATGCGCGGGCGTGGTGGGAGAGTGCCTGAAGAAGTATCATCCGCACGGAGACTCCGCCGTATACGACGCTTTGGTGCGGCTGGCGCAGCCCTGGAGCATGCGTTATCCGCTGGTGGATGGGCAAGGCAACTTCGGTTCGGTCGATGGCGACCCGCCTGCGGCCTACCGTTACACCGAAGCCCGCATGACCAGGATCGCGGGCGAAATGATGGCCGACATCGATAGAGAGACGGTGGACTTTACCCCCAACTTCGATGAGAGCACGATGGAGCCGACGGTGCTGCCGACGCGCATCCCCAATCTGCTCATCAATGGCTCGAATGGAATCGCTGTGGGTATGGCCACCAATATTCCGCCGCACAACCTGACGGAAATCGTCGATGCCACGATTACGCTGGTCGGCGCTCCGCAGACCCCGCTTAAAGACATTCTCAAGATCGTCAAAGGCCCTGATTTTCCCACCGGCGCTTACATTTACGGGCGCAGCGGGATCCAGTCCGCCTATGAAAAGGGCCGCGGACGTTTCATCATGCGGGCCAAGGCTGCGACCGAAACTCTTCCCCAGGGACGCCAGGCGATCATCGTTACCGAGATCCCGTACCAGGTAAACAAGGCGAGGCTGATCGAGCGCATCGCCGAATTGGTCAACGACAAAATCATCGACGACATCGCCGATATTCGCGATGAATCGGACCGCGACGGCATGCGCATCGTGATGGAATTAAAGCGCGGCGCCGAAGCCCAGATCATCCTGAACCAGCTTTACAAGCACACATCCATGCAGGAAAGTTTCAGCATGATCTTCCTGGCGGTGGTCAACGGGCAGCCCCGGGAGATGGGCTTGGTGCAGGCGATCCAGCACTTCATCGACCATCGGGTTGACGTGGTGCGCCGCCGCACTGCGTACCTGCTGAGGAAAGCGCGGGAGCGCGAGCACATCCTCGAAGGCTACACCCTGGCGCTCGACAACCTGGATGCCGTCATCAAGCTGATTCGCGCTTCGGCTTCGCGCCAGGAGGCAAGGGAGAGCCTGCTCGCCGCCAGGTTTAAGGTGCTGGACAAGAACATGATTGAGCGGCTGCGCGCGGCCGGAACGCTCCTCGGTACCAACGAAGCTCGGCTCACCGGAGCGCAGGCCGACGCCATCCTGGAACTGCAGCTCTATCGTCTGACGCGGCTCTCGACCGAAGAGATCCTCAAGGAACTGGGCGAAATCCGCGAGCGTATTGGGGAGTACGAGGCGATCCTCGGCTCCGAAAAAAAGCTGCGGAACGTGATCGTCAAGGAACTGGAAGAGATTAAGAAAGAATACGGCGACGAGCGCCGCACGGAAATCCAGGATGAAGCGGCTGAGATCACGCTGGAAGACCTGATCAGCGATGAGCAGGTCGCAGTGACCATCAGCCACTCCGGATATCTCAAGCGGACCCCGGTCTCGACTTACCGCCAGCAGCGGCGCGGAGGCACCGGACGCATCGGCATGAAGACGCGCGAGGAGGATTTCGTCTCCCAGATGTTCGTCGCCTCTACCCACGCCTACATTCTGGTGTTCACCAACACGGGCCGGGTCTACTGGCTCAAGGTCTATGAAATTCCCGACGTCGCCGCCGCCGGCAAAGGCAAATCGCTGCAATCGCTGGTCTCATTGCAGCCGGGCGAGAGCGCGCGGGCCATGCTGCCGGTGCGCGATCTGGAAGAAGAAGGCAAATACGTCTTCTTCGTCACCCGCAAGGGAACGGTCAAGAAAACTCCGCTCAAGGACTTCTGCAACGTGATGGCGCGCGGCATCATCGCCATCGGCATCGAGAAAGACGATGAATTGGTGGCGGCCAGCCTTACCGACGGCCACCAGATCGTCTTCCTGGCCTCGCATGAGGGTATGGCGATCCGCTTTGCGGAAGAGGATGTGCGCTCGATGGGCCGTCCCGCTTACGGAGTGCGCGGCATGGACATGGACAAAGGCGACCACATCGTTGGCATGGCGGTCACGCCCAAAGAACGCAAGAAAAAGAACGGCAAGGACGGGGAAGACATTCCTTCGCTCATCCTCTCCGTCACCGAGCAGGGCTACGGGAAGCGCACCGATGTGGACGCATACCGGCTGCAGACGCGCGGTGGGAAAGGCGTGATCAACGTGAAGACCACGGAGCGCAATGGCAAGGTCTCCGCCATCATGCTGGTAAGCGAGCATTCCGAGTGCATGCTCATCAGCCAGTTCGGAAAGATCATTCGCATCGAGACCAAGCAGATCCGCGAAGCCGGACGCTCCACCCAGGGCGTTCGCCTGCTCCACCTGGATAGCGGAGATCGCGTGGCTGCTGCAGTGGTCATTCCTCAGGACGAAGTTCCGGAGAACGGAACCCTGCTGCAGTAGAACTTAAGGCGAATCAGGGATGCTCAACATGCAGCGTCCCTGATTCACCACCTCTGATTTGACCTGCCCGGATGCCTTCCAGGGCAGCTACGCGTTACAATTCCTTCCATGCACACGGTCAGTCTGGCCCAGAAGTTCTCGCTCTTTTCTGAATATTGCAGCCCGAAGATTGTGGGCGAGGTAAACGATCTTCATGTGAAGGTGGTCAAGCTGCAGGGTGAATTCGTCTGGCACCATCACGATCTTGAAGACGAACTCTTCCTGGTCATTAAGGGCAGGCTGAAGATGCGCTTTCGCGAGAAGGGCGCCGAACGGGAAGAGATCATCAATCCCGGCGAGTTCATTATTGTGCCGCATGGAGTCGAGCACCTGCCGAGCGCGCAGGAGGAATGCCATATCCTGCTCCTGGAGCCCAAGACCACGCTCAACACCGGAAATGTGCAGAACGAGCGCACTGTTTCGGTTCTTGAGAAGATTTAAGGCGCGATCACGCGAAGCGCCGTGTTGCAATAGGACTGGAGGCTAATCCAGTCCTACGCTCTTGCTCTCGATCAATCTGGCGATGCGCTGGGTAAATTCATCCGCGCTGACCTGGCCTTCATCTCCCTTGCCTCGCGTGCGGACGCTTACCTTGCCGCTCTCCGCCTCCTTATCGCCGACCACCAGCAGGAATGGGACCTTCTGCATAGTGTGCTCGCGGATCTTGGCATTCATCTTCTCGTTGCGTGCGTCCACATGCACGCGCACCCCGGCGGACTTCAACTTTTCCGCTACCTGAGTAGCGTAGGCAACGTTTCGCTCGGTGATAGGGACCATGGCCACCTGCACCGGAGAAAGCCATACCGGGAATGCCCCCGCATAGTGCTCAATCAGCACGCCAAAGAAACGTTCGACCGAACCATAGAGCGCGCGATGCACCATCAGTGGCTGCTTGCGCGTGCCATCTTCGGCAACGTACTCCAGTCCAAAACGCTCCGGCAGCGTGAAGTCGAATTGCACGGTGGAGAGCTGCCATAAGCGACCGATCGCGTCCACCAGCTTCACGTCAATCTTTGGGCCGTAAAACGCCGCCTCGCCGGGAATGGTCTTATACGCGATATTGCGCTTCTTCATCGCGCTTTCGAGCGAACGGATCCCCATCTCCCATTTTTCTTCTCCGCCGAAGTAGCTCTTGCGGTCGTTTGGGTCCCATATGCTCAACTCCACCTTGTACTCGGCAAAGCCGAAGGTCTTGAGCACCGCCAGCGCGAAATCGATACAGCCGACGACCTCCTCTTCAATCTGCTCCGGAGTGCAGAAGATGTGGGCATCGTCCTGGGTAAAGCCCCGCACCCGCAGCAGGCCGTGCATCACGCCGGAGCGCTCGTAACGATAGACCGTCCCCAGTTCTCCCAGACGTACCGGCAGGTCGCGGTAGGAGCGCAGCGTGTCCTTATAGATCAGTATGTGGAAGGGACAGTTCATCGGCTTCATGCGGTAGTCCGCATCGTCCAGCTCCATGGGCGTGAACATGTTTTGGACGTAATAACCTTCGTGCCCGCTGGTCTTCCACAGATCGACGCGCGCCACATGCGGCGTGAACACCAGCGAGTACCCGCGCCGCAGGTATTCATTGCGCATCCAGTCTTCCATCTCTTTGCGAATCAGGCCGCCCTTGGGATGCCAGAAGATCAGTCCCGGGCCAGCCAGCTCCTGGATGCTGAACAGATCGAGCTGCTTGCCCAGCACTCGATGGTCGCGGCGCTTTGCCTCTTCGATCGCGTGCAGATGCTGTTCCAGGTCCTTCTTCGACAAAAATGATGTTCCATAGATGCGCTGCAGCTGCGGGTTCTTCTCGTCGCCCAGCCAATAGGCGCCGGCGATATTGAGCAGCTTAAAGGCCTTGATGCGCCCGGTCGAGGGAATGTGCGGCCCTCGGCAAAAGTCCACAAATTTTCCGTTGCGATAGGTTGAGATCGGCTCCCCTGGCCTGGTGAACTGCTCGATGAAGTGGACCTTCATGAAGTCGCCCTCATGGCGATAGCGCTTCAGCCCCTCTTCGCGCGGCACAGACTCGCGAGTGAACTTCTCATCCCGCTCGACGATCTCCTGCATGCGCTTCTCCAGCCGTTCCAGGTCTTCAGGAGTGAATGGCGTGGGCCGGTAAAAGTCGTAGAAAAATCCACTCTCGGTCGGAGGCCCGTGGCCCAGCTTGGTCTCGGGAAAGAGTTCGAGCACCGCGGTCGCCAGCAGGTGCGCCGAAGAATGGCGATAGACCTCCAGGGCCTCGGGATCTTTGTCGGTCAGAAGACGCAGCTCTGCGTTCTGTTCCAGCGGCTTGTTCAAATCGACAAACTGCCAGCCATCTTTGGACGGGGCGCCATGCATGCTGGCGGGACCTTTGTCGCCATTCTGGCCTTCCGATGCTTGCCCGCTGGCCGCCGGCAATTTGATTTTTGCCACCAAGGCAGCATCCGCCAGGCGCGGCGAGATACTGCGCGCAATGTCCAGTGGAGTCGTGCCCCGGAGGACGTCCTTCTTGCTGCCATCGGGCAGCGTAATTTGTATAGTGCTGGTTTCAGTTACGGGCATGGGTACCGTTCACAACAGTTTTTATTGTAACCAACAGGATAAGTTGTGCATGAAATTACGTCTAGCGCGGACGGCCTTAGACCGCCCATTGACCGACCCCAATTTTATTCTCTGTGCCTCTGTGTCTCTGTGGTGGAATTTCCGCCTAGAACAATTGCGTCTGCTTGCGCGGAGGAACAATCCCGAAATGCTGATAGGCGATCAGGGTGGCGATCCGTCCCCGGGGAGTGCGATCGAGAAATCCGATCTGGATCAGGAACGGCTCATAGATGTCTTCGATGGTATCCATATCTTCCGCCAGGGCAGCGGCCAGCGTGCTTAAGCCCACGGGCCCGCCCTGATATTTCTCGATGATCGTGAGCAGCAGCTTGCGGTCGATTTCATCGAAGCCGTGGCGGTCCACTTCAAGCATTTCGAGCGCCGCCTGGGCGGTGGCCCGGTCAATTTTTCCCGCGCCACGCACCTGCGCATAATCCCGGACCCGCCGCAGCAGGCGATTGGCAATGCGCGGGGTCCCACGAGCCCGGCTGGCGATCTCGACGGCGCCATCGTCATCGATATCCACATCGAGGATCTCCGCCGAGCGCTCCACGATGATCTTCAGGTCTTCAGTGGTATAAAACTCCAGGCGCAGCACGATTCCGAAGCGCGAGCGCAATGGAGCCGAGAGCAGGCCGGCCCGCGTGGTCGCTCCTATGAAGGTAAATGGACGCACATCCATGGTGTGGGTGCGCGCCGACGGTCCCTGGCCAATCATGATGTCGAGCTTGTAATCCTCCAGCGCCGAGTAGAGGATCTCTTCGAGCGCCGGCTGCAATCGATGCACTTCATCGAAGAAGAGCACCTGTTTTTCCCGCACATTGGTCAGGATGGCGGTCAGGTCGCCCTTGATCTGCAGCACCGGGCCGGAGGTCTGCTGGTACTCCACCTCCATCTCGTTGGCAATGATCGTCGCCAGAGTGGTCTTGCCCAGTCCCGGAGGTCCATAGAGCAGGACGTGGTCCAGGGCCTCGCCGCGTGAGCGCGCCGCTTCAATGGCCACAGCCAGGTTTTCTTTGACCTTGTTCTGGCCGATGAACTCTCCCAGTCGCCGGGGACGGAGCTTCAGCTCAAATGATGCATCGTCATCGACCGCTTCGGCGGAGATGATGCGCTCGTTTGCGCCAGGAATTTTCTTCGCAGTGACCACCTACCGGCGATAGTAAAGCGAAAGCCGTCAGGAAGCAATAGAAGCTCGCGCTGTGAGTAGTTTTTAAATAACTCTCAATCCGAAGTGAGCTTGGTCCTCTGGGTCAGCCTCCCTGACAGGAGCATCGCCAGAGCATAGGCGGCCGCTCCGCAGAGCAGGGTCACAGAAAGTCCGAAGTGGATCGCGACTACCATCGCCAGCACCGAGCCCAATACGCTGGCCGCGGCGTTCATCGCCCAGGCCCATTCGGTGAGGGCTCCTTCCTGCTGGCTGCCCAGATGGGAGAGCCCAATGGGAAAGGGCATCCCCATCACAAATGCCAGCGGCGCAATCAACAATGCACTCACCAGCAGTTTGACGAGCAGGGGCAGCCCTACCAGAGAGGTAAGGATGAGCGGCAGCAGCAGGAAATCGAGCAGCGCGACCGCCACGATGATGAGGATTGCAGTCCGCAATCCTGCGATGCTCTCCCGGCCCCGCGCAAACAGGCTTCCGGCGCCGCTTGAAAGCAGCATAAGGAATACGACTACGGTCAGCGCGTATGTGGGATGGCCCAGAAAAAGTACAAACCGTTGAATGAATGTGATCTCCACCAGGATGTACCCCAACCCGACCAGTATGAAATAAAGGAGAGGCGGCACATCGGGAGCGCGCGACCCGCGATGAAGCAGTAGAGGGAAAATCAGAAACGCCGCCACCGAGACCACAGAAACAATCATCACGATTCCCAGTACCACGATGCCGATATTGACCTTCCAGTCCATGCCTCCGTAGGTGCCGGCAACCTGCTTGAAGATATTGCGGGTCTTCAAGGTAAAAAAGAAAAACGGCGCCGAGTCGTAGACCGGGGTGATGTTGTATTTATAAGCCTCGGAGAACCTGGCGGGATTTTGAAATTGAATGAAGCGCTCGAACGCGCCCGGATCGGCGGCAACTTCCATTTGCGTTGGGGACTTTTCCAGCGACGGCGCGCCCTGCGAGAGCGAAGATAAATTCGGGATGTATAACGCCGTCAGGTTAGGGTTCTCGCGCAAATGGGCCTGGACTGCGGCAACTTCCTCAGGCGTGAACTTCGACTTTTTCGCCAGCACCAGCACCGGCCTTCCATCCTGGTTGAGCGCTCCATCCGATAGCACTATAAAGTTCTGGCGCGTATCCGGCACTCCCAATTCATGCAGCGCCTCCATCGCCTGCGAGACCACCCGCAAAGCTTCGCGGGGCTGCCGGAACTCCCAGCGAGTGATGGCGATCATTCCGTCCGGCCGGAGATGCTGGAAATATTCCTTAAACGCCTCCACGGTGTAGAGATTGTTCTCGCTCAGCGCGAAGGCCCCTGCCGCGGTTGAGGCCCAGGTATCCACCAGCGTCATCTGCACCACATCGTATTGCGCATGGCTGGAGCGGACAAAAGAACGGCCATCGCTTACATGGATGTGCACATCGGGACGCTCATAAAGATGGTGCGCAAAATCGGCGAACTTGCCGCGCATGATGGTGGTTGCAATTGCAGGATTGATCTCGATGCCGGTCACGTTCGGGCTGCCATTGGCGACGGCGCGCAGCACATCCACTCCTCCGCCCGGCCCGATGATGGCGAAGTCTCCATGAGGACGCAGCACATTCACCACCCCGGGTGCGGCCCTCATCAGGTCCACTTTCCAGACATAGTTCCCGCGCGGGACCTCCCACATCTTCGGATCAACGCCCATGATGGCGGTGTTGGCATCGGCGTCGATGGAGATATAGACTGCGCCGTTCTTGTGATCTACCTCGACCCGCGAAATGGCGTTCCATTTAGAAAAAAGTGCATGGGCCTGGTCGACGCGCACCCCTTTGGCGTAGATAACATCAAACAATTTGCCGGAATGGTCCGCGGTAATAAGACCGGCGAAGAGCAGGATGGCAACCATCGCCCATCGCCGGCCAGATTGGATCCGCTCCGCCCACAGGAACGCCGCTCCCGCCATTAATAGCCCGGCGAAAAGGACGGTGTTGGGCCCGCCCAGCACATTCAGCAATGGGACCAGCGCCAGGCAGGCGCACGCGCCTCCCAGCAGATCGAAGCCGTAGCATTTCGAGATGCGTCGATGTTCCCGCGCAAAGACAAGGGAAAACAGCAGCCCGGTAATAAAAAAGGGCAGCGCCGACACGACGTATAGAATCGTAAGCCTCTTGAAGTTTTTCGCTGTAAGCTGCAAGGAAATAGAGGAATGCAGGACCACCAGCAGGACCAGCACGATGAGGACCGCGCCGCTCAGGCAAAGCACGCTGCCGAGTTGGGAAATGCTCCATCGCTTCAGCCATTCGCGCCGTATATAGGCAAAGACCCCTCCTGCGCCTAGTCCCAGAAGCGCCACCGAGATCGCCAGAAAGGCGAAGTGATAAAAGAGCACCACTGAAAAGAGCCGGGTAAGCGAAAGTTCGAGCAGCAGGCTGGCGCAGCTTACAACCGCAATCGCAAGCAGCATACGGTTGAAAGAGAGGGACTCTATCTGCGGGGTCTTTGTTGCAGGCAGCGCTGTGGCTGAGGCTTCTGTCATATCAGCACTGTAACAGAGCGCCGCGGAATCAGTTTTCCAGGATCACCATCGCCATAGCGGTTTTGTCGGTATGCGTAAGGGAAAGCGAGGTGTGCTTTGCCCCGAGTGCATTGGCAAAGTCCGCCGCTTTGCCTCGAAAGCGCAGGATTGGTTTGCCTCCCGGAGCATGGCCGATTTCAAAGTCCTGCCAGGTGACTCCGCGGCGCAGCCCGGTCCCAATGGCTTTCATTGCAGCTTCTTTGGCGGCAAAGCGGGCAGCGTAGCGCTCCGGCGAATTCTTCTTCGATTCGCAATACCGTATTTCCTCAGGGGTAAATACCCGCTGCAGGAACCTGCGGCCAAAGCGCGCAATGCTCTCGGCGATGCGGTCGACCTCTGTAATGTCAATGCCGGTGCCAACGATCATTCGGGAGTTTTCTCGAGCAAGGCAATTATGCTACTTCAGCGGATTCAAGGTTCGGGGCCAGCGAGTGTGACGAATTTGGACCCTTGGCATGGGCGGCATCCAGCGCGGCTTCAGCGCGGTTGATCACCTCAGTGACGATGTCTACCGCATCGAATTTTGTTTGCAGCAGCCCTTCGGCAATACCCACGCTCATGGTGATCGAACGGTCGGTATCGGGCACCTTGGTTCCGGCGACCACCTTGCGCATCTTCTCCGCCACCAACATAGCATTCTTTTCTTCGGTATCGGCAAGCAAGAGCGCGATCGTGGTGCGGTCGTAACGGAAGGCCACATCGTTCTGCCGGACGTGCGCGCAGACCGTCTGCCCCAGGGTTTGCATCATGCTCTCCACCGCCGCTTCGCCGATCTCCTTCACCAGCGCTGAGCCTTTGCCGAAGTTGAGCAGCATAAGGGTGAAAGTTGCAGTCTGTTGCAGGCTTCGCCGCGCCTCAGAGAGCAGCACATCGAGATAAGAGGAGCGCTTCATCAACCCCGACTTCTCGTCGGTCACAGCCAGCGTCTTTACCAGGTTGCGCAGCTTGGCATTATTGACTGCCAGAATCATCTGGTCTCCCAGCGTTTTAAGGACCATGGTGTCGGCGCTCTGCCAGCTTCGGGCAGCGTCGCACTGCTGCAGGATCAGCAGACCCACATGCTCCTCTCCGTCCAGCAAAGGCACAGCCAGCAGCGATTTGATGCCCAGCGCCTCGATATGTTCCTTGATATCGGCCAGCTCAAAGGCAGAGGCAACATTGTCGATAGCAGCCACTCCCTGCTTGACTACCAGCCGCTGAAGTCCCGCGAGCAGCTTTACGATGGAAACAACATCGGACTGCGGCATTCCCGGAGCGCAGTATTCCAGCACCGAGGAGGGCGGCTTGCCCGGGCTGCACAGGCCTGCGACGCAACGGCTTGCATTCCAGTGCCGCCCAACATCGTTCACTCCAGTGAAGAGCACGTTTTTTACATTCGACTGGCGGTTGATATTGCGGCTGATCTCGGTCACACGGGAGAAATGGTCAAGAGTTCCATCCGGAGCGGGTTTGCTGGGCATGGCTGCCGCGCCCGCCTTCGCCGCGCTCCCTGCGGGAATGCCCACTGCCGGAGCCGCCTTTGCGGCGCTGGCCTTGCCGGCATATTTGGGCGTAAACCCTGCGGTCACATAAAGCATTCGCAATTTCGTGTTTTTCTCTTCTTCGTGGGGAAAGAGCTTATTGATGCGCTCCAGCCGCTCTAGCGCCTTGGCCTTCATGGAGTACTGCATAAAGATCTCTGCCTGCAGGATAAAATCTTCGAGGACGGTTGGCTCCGAGCCTTCCTCTATTTTTTCCGGCACATGGGGCTGTGCAGCTTGTTCCCTGGGCGTATCTGCAACCTTCTGCACGCCTGCAACTTTCTGCAGGCGATTGGCGATCGAGTTCCAGCGGTTGGCGTCTATCTTTCCCCGCAGGGTTTCCAGCCGCGAAGCTAATCCTTCGATATAAGGATCCACCTCGGCCGCCCGGTCCAACGAGTCGGCAGCCTTGATGAAATTCCTCTCGGCAAAATGCAGCTCGAACAAACGCACCAGCGTGTCGCAATAATCGGCTTCGCGGTTGGCAGCATTGTATATTCCGGCGAGATACTCCTGAAACAGGATGCCGACAGGACGCTTCTTCACGATCTCCTGAATAAAGCCGACGAATTCGCGTCGGCGGCCAGCTTTGGTTTCATGTTGGTCCAGCTGTTGCGTCAGGGTCATGGCCGCTTGCTCCTGGCGCGTGTCGATCAATAGGGCGATCAGCTCGCCCACCTGGATGAGGTGCTTCGGGTCCTGCTCAAACAATTGCCAGATGTGCGGCCCGGCATCGGCGGCACGCTTTTCTCCCAGCAGCGCGCGGGCATAGAGCTCGCGCAGTTCCGCGCTAAGTTCCAGGCTTTTCGAGAGCGGCTCCAGTATCCGCACCGCCGCGGCGGAATCGCCTTGCTCTACCAGACCGCGGATGTAGGGCGGCAGGGTGGCGGGATCGGAAGGGGCCAGTGCAAAAGCGCGCTTATACCAGGAAAATCCGCCCTCGCCTGACTCTTCTTTTATCTGCCCCAGCTTGAGGTAGCACTCGGCCGCGTGGCCGGTTTCTTTTAAACTCTCCGCCAGGATTCCTTCCCGCTCGATATTCTCCGCCGAAGGATCGAGCGTGGTGAGCCGCTTGATGGCATTCAATGCATCCTTGATTCGCCCTTGCCCGGCAAAAATTTTGGAGGCGTGCTCGTAGGCTTCCAGGGCTTCCTTGCGGTTGCTCTTCTCCGAAAGCTGGGCATAGCGGAAGGTCTGATCGACGGTAGGTGTTCCTGCCCGCGCCAGCTTCTTGTAATTCAACGCGGCTTTATTGGTGTTCCCGCTGGCTGCCTGGCTATTGAAGAGATCGCTCAGCAATGCGACTGCCTGGCTGGTACGCTGCAAACTGATGCATAGATCGGCGGCATTCTCGCGCGCAACTTCGTTGCCGGGTTCTTCCTGGAGCACGGCGAGAAATTCTTCGAGCGCCGCCTCCGGTTTGGACTTCCACAGTAGCTTTTCCGCTTTTTCCAGCCGTTTAGAGGTCATTTACGCACACTTCGATCGATAAAGCGATTGTAGCGGTCAGGCAAAGCCCCAGCAATCAGCAAGACGCCTGAGATGGTTACGAGCGGCATGATCGCCACGTCCTGGAGGACAGGACCAAAGTCCCTCTGACCAACGCCAGCGCTGGTTTCGTGACCGCAATGACCTTGAGGTACCTAGATAATTACTTACTTCGAGCTTGACACTTCGCCTTTTCTTCGCTTAATATTCAGCTGCTATGGCGATTACTAAGCGGCAACGCGAGGTTTACGATTTTATTTCGCAGTTCGTGCAGGACAAGGGCTATTGTCCTTCATTTCAGGAGATTGGGGATGGCACCGGCCTGAGTTCGCTGGCCACGGTGCATAAACATATCGCCAACCTGGAAAAGAAAGGCCTGCTCAAACGCGACTACAATCGCAGCCGCTCGATTGATGTGCTGCCGGTACGATCGCGGCCGCGCAAGCAGTCTCCGCCACCTCCAACCTCCATCAGTCTGCCTCTTCTGGGACGCATCGCCGCCGGCCAGCCGGTGGAGACGCTGGAAAATCCGGAAACCATTTCGCTGGAGGATATTACCCGCTCGCGCGAGGTCTTCGTCCTTGAAGTGCGTGGCGATTCCATGCAGGACGAGCACATTGTGAATGGCGACTACGTAATGGTGGAACGCAGCAAGACGGCGCGCGATGGAGAGATCGTCGTCGCCCTGGTCGAAGGCACGGATACCACCCTGAAACGCCTTTATCGCGAGGGCGATAAGATCCGCCTCCAGCCCTCTAATAACGCAATGGCCCCGATCGTCGTTCCTGCAAGATCGGTCCAGGTACAGGGACGCGTTGTGGGAGTTCTAAGAAAGTACTGATTGCCGGCGGGGATTCGGTCGGGAAATTTTTGCGATAGCGCGGATTGGACCTAAAAGCAAAAAGCCCGGCACGCAGCCGGACTCGTCGCTTCGCTTGAACCTTTAGACGTGCTTGTTCAGGGCCTTCTCGATCGTCTCCTTGGGCACGTATCCCACGATCTGCTCCTGCACCTGTCCACCTTTGAAGATGAGCAGTGTAGGAATGCCGCGCACACCGTAGCGCATCGGTGTGGCATTGTTCTTGTCCACATCCATCTTGTAGACCTTCGCCTTGCCGTTGTAAGAAGTGGCTACTTCATCCACGATAGGCGCAATCGCCTTGCATGGACCGCACCATGTGGCCCAGAAATCCACCAGGACCGGCTGCTCAGACTTCAAGACGCTCTGCTCAAAATTAGCATCGGTTACATCTACCACGCTGCCTGCCATAAATTCCTCTCTCCGTTTGAAGTGCCTTGTTATATCTGATGCCGAACAGGAGCCAACGGCTCTGTCCTGGCATTTCGCGCCGAAGCCTCGGAAAGACCGAACGCCTACAGCCCTTAAACACTTTATCTTAAGTAGATGCGTAAAAGAGGAGAAAGTCGCAGAGCGGGTCGGTTTTCCTGAAGATAATGAAAACACAGGCTTTATAAGCACGCCTGGGTTTTGTATTCCAGAGCCGGAGCGGGAATTGAAATTACAACGCCCCGCAAGTCCGAAGACTTGCAGGGCGAGCGCGGCAGCCCTCCCCCAGAACTGCCAACGATAAGGAGAATAGACGTGAGTACCCGGAAAGTCCACGATTCTGTGGTAACCAAAATGAAATCTCCGGTAACCAGTTACCTGATTCCACCGTGCAGGGTTGGGAACAGCATTTACCGATTTAAAAGACGAATATGCCAAGTGCAATCAGCACATTAGAAGTAGCTGATTCATGGCAAGCCGCTATCATCCATGCGCAGTCTAACGCGGGGCAAAAAGAAACGGCAGGCGAGGTCGCCTGCCGTTGTTTGTATCGGAAATGATAGATCGGCGACGGAGTTATCCGATCTCTTCGCTCCAGTTTTCCAGGTACTTTCTTACCGCAACCATGAACTTGTCGGCGTCCGCGCCATCGATGATGCGGTGATCGTAGCCCAGGGTGAGCCGGATGATAGAACGGATAGCGATCGAGTCGCTGCCGTCTTCATCGGTAATTACCACCGGCTCCTTGAAGAGGCCCCCCATACCGAGGATCGCAACCTGCGGCTGGTTGATAATTGGCGTGCCAAACTGCGGGCCGAAGATGCCTGGATTGGTGATGGTAAACGTTCCACCCTGGATTTCGTCCGGCTGCAATTTTTTGGCGCGGGCGCGCTCAGCCACGTCATTGATGGCGCGTTGTAAGCCGAGGAAGCTGCGCTCTTCCGCCTGCTTCACTACCGGCACGATCAGCCCCCAATCGAGGGCAACGGCAATGCCCAGATTGATGTTCTTGTGGTAGCGGATGCTATCGCCTTCAAGCGAGCTGTTGACGATCGGCATGGCCTTGATGCCGGCGATCACCGCCCGCGAGATGAAGGGCATATAGGTTAGCTTTACGCCATTGCGCTGCTCGAATTTGTGCCGCTCCCGGTCGCGGAGCTTCACGATTCGGGTCATATCCACTTTGAATACGGTGTGGACGTGGGCGCTGGTGCGCTTTGACTCTGCCATGCGCTGCGCGATGATGGACCGCATCTTCGACATGGGGACCAGCTCGCCGGGAATGGGTGCAGGCAGCGCGGGTTGTGGCGCCGCGGCCTGAGCTGGCTGGTACGCCGGCTGCTGTTGCGCTGGCTGCTGACGAGCAGGAGCGGGCGCTGCCGGGCGCTGCGCTGCTCCGGCTCCGTGCTGTTGCAGGAAGCCTACAACGTCGTCCTTGGTGATGCGTCCGCCGAGGCCCGAGCCCGGGACCTGGCGCAGGTCAAGATTGTTGTCTTTGGCGATCTTTCGCACCAGGGGTGAGGAGCGAAGGCGCTCTCCGCCGTCTCCATGAGTGATGGTGGTTACGGTCTCCTGCTGCTGCTGTACGGCTCGTTGTTCGCTGGCGCGTGCCGCCGGTTCAACATCCGCACGGCCCCGGCGAGTGGTATCGACCTCGGTTTCACCCACCGGACTGGGCGAAGCCGCCGGAGCGGTGGGGCGTCCATTCCCGGTAGAGGGTTTGACGGTTTCGGTCTTGCTCGGACCATCGGCCGCGACCGAACTCTGCGTACCCACAGGCTTGGCCGGCTCTGGCGTTTTGGTCGCAGCCGCAGCGCCTTCCGCATCGATCACGCCGACCACCGTGTTGACTTGTACGGTGGCGCCTTCCTGCACTTTGATTTCTTTCAGGACTCCGCTCGCGGGAGCGGGGATTTCGGCGTCCACTTTATCGGTGGAGATTTCAAACAGTGGCTCGTCGCGCTGTATTTTTTCGCCGGCTTTCTTGAGCCATTTGGTGAGCGTGCCTTCAAAAATGGATTCCCCCATTTGAGGCATGATTACGTCTGTCGGCATGAGTTCCTTCCACAATCAGAATCTGAAGGTTAGAGCAACCTGCCATTATAAATGCATTGGAGGAATTTGCGCTTGGGTGGGCTGGTGCGATGGAAATGCAAGCAGCTGTCGCGAAGCCCGGCTTTGTCTTTCCCGCTCCGCCAGGCAAATGCCGGCTAGCGCCGGGCCTGGCCATTCAAGAACGACGACGCGCCTTCAATCTGCTGGTTCAGCCACTCGTTAAGCTCGGTCTTGGCGGACGGGGAGATTGGCCCGAACTTTACGCCAACATTCGCTGTCCGGTTCGAGGCCACGAATTCGCCCCTGACCTCAATGGGCTTGGCGGCGCCCGGCAAAACAAACTTCACCGTGACGCCTCCCACGATGGCAGAAGTCCGGTTTAGATTGAGAGACAATCCGCCTTCGCTGATGTTGTGGATGGAGACCGCGGCATTGCGCACCTCTCCATAAGAAACCTGTGCGGGAATGGAGACGGGAGCGCGGAAATAGCGCCGCCGTTCGCGCAGGATCAAGCCATGGGCGGCCCGCAGGCTGCGCGTGGCACGCTCGATTGAAATGGGCTTTTCCAGTACGAAATTCGTACCCATCTCAAACGCTGCCTTGACGGTGGTGCTCCCATTGGTCACGGCGAAGACAATCGAGCGCTGGTTCGACTTGCCGGCGCGGAGTTTGGGAATGATCTCTATGGCTTGCGGCACATCATCGACATCGACCACTACTGCATCGAACTTCTGCTTCTGCATCGCTTCGGTGGCCTGGGGAGCGGTGACCACCTCCTCCACCTGAATAGAAATATTTTCCAGCGCGCGCCGCATGGTGCGCACTGCGTCCTGGTCGCGTGAAAGAAGAAGGGCCCGAAGCATAAGAGTGTCAGGTTGGAACAATTTATATATATGAATCACGGCAACAGCGTCTACTGCCGGTGGAACACGTCTATTCGTTACCGGCTATTTGTTACTTCGGTCGTCACTAGTATGGAGTGAGATCGCCCTTGCCGTTCCTGCTTTCTTCATTAAATTTATTTCATCGCATCCAACAGATCTTTATTTAATCATTGGCAATCGCGCCGCGCCAATCAGCCCGGCATCGCTGCCCAGCAAGGCGCGGGTAACTACAGTTCCGCGTTTTCCGGGAGCAGGAAGATTGCTCTCCGGCTCGGTCGCGCAATAAACGTAGGAACGGCGGCGCAGCTCCTGATGCAGCGTCGGAGCAAAGACCTCCCACGCGCTCGAGACCCCTCCGCCGATGACGTACATCTCCAGGTTAAGGATATTGACCAGAGCGCCGATCACATACCCCAGCGCCAGGCCCACCTGATTGAAAATTGCCTGCGCCTGCTTGTCCCCTTGAAGCGCATATTGGAAGACCACCTTGGCGCTGAATTCGGGGTTCTCGCTCATGGCGCGCGCCAGCTCCGGCGCCTCTCCGGAGGCGATCTTCTCTACCGCCATGCGCTTGATGGCAGTGGCCGAGGCATACTGCTCCAGGCATCCGCGAGTGCCGCAGCCGCACTTCACGCCATCGGGATAGACCGGTATATGTCCCAGCTCGCCGGCCATGCCCGTCATGCCATGCCAGATGCGCTGGTCGAGAATGATGCCGCCACCGACCCCGGTGCCAAGGGTAAGCATGCACATATTGGGAACATCGCGGGCCGCCCCCATCCATTTTTCGCCCAGGGCAGCGCAGTTGGCGTCATTTTCGAGGACCACCGGCTTGCCCAGCCCGTTCTCAATCTCCCGCTGTACGGGAAAATTCACCCATCCGGGAAGGTTAGGGGATTCGCGCACCGTGCCATGTGCCATATCGATGATTCCCGGCACCCCGATTCCCGTGCCCACAAGACGGTGGGTCGAAGAAAATTTGGTGCTCAGATTGCGAATCGCCTGGACCATATCGCTGATCACGCGATCGCGCCCGCGTTTTACCTCGGTGCTGGTGGAGATCACTTCAATGGGCTTGCCATTCCCATCCACCGCGGCGATCCGCATGTTGGTGCCGCCCAGGTCCACTCCTACCGCGAAATCAGCCATCGCTTCTGGTCCCTCTAAAAACTTTTATTAGAGCATAAGCGGGGGGTTTTGCGGTTAAATTCAAGTCTATGCGAAAGCGTATACAGTCGAAACTTTCGAAGAAATCCTCGGCAGGCTCCGCCAAAAACTGGCTTACCGCTGTTATTCAGCGCGAAGACGAAGAATACGTTTCATTTTGTCCCTGAGTTGGATATTGCGAGCCAGGGAGCGACGTTGGAGGAAGCGCGAAATAACCTTCAGGAAGCGGTCGAACTGTTTTTGGCCACAGCGGCAGCTTCAGAGATTAAAAGCCGCCTGCGTTCGGAAATCTACATTACGAATATGCAGGTCGCGATTGGGTAAGCTGCGCGTCCTCTCCGGACGGCAGGTTTGAAGATTTACTTCTGGCACTTCGGACAATAATGCGTTCCGCGCCCCGCAACAATGGTCCGCTTAATGCGGGTTCCGCAGACCAGACACGGCTTTCCAGTCCTCAAATACACGCGGTGCTGAAGCTGAAAGAACCCCTCCCGCCCTTCTGAATCCACATAATCGGAGACCGAGGAGCCGCCTACCTTAATAGCCTCGCGCAGCACCTGTTTGACCGCTTTATGGAGACGCTCGAGATCTCCTCGGGTAAGCAAAGCGGCGCGCCGCGTAGGGCGAATGCCGGCGCGGAATAGAGATTCATCGGCATAGATGTTTCCGACTCCATGCAGCAGCTTCTGATTGAGCAGCGCGCTCTTGATCGGGGTCTTGCGGTTGCGGAAGAGCTGGATGAAATCGGTGAGCCCGATTTCGAGCGGCTCCGATCCTGGCCCGGCAAACTGCTTCTCCGAGACTACCGCAAGCCTTCCGAAGCGCCGTGGATCCACGAAGCGCAGCTCGCGTCCTGAGGCAAGCCGGGCAATCGCGTGGGTGTGCTTTGGGACCTCTGCATCGGGAGCCACGACCAGCAAGCGCCCGGTCATCCCCAGATGGACGATCCATTGTCCGGCACCAGCCGAGCCAGGGCCTGGGCCAGGATTTGCCGCCTCTTTCAAATCAAAGACAATATGTTTGCCGACGCGACGCACATCCGCGATGGTTGCGCCCTGCAACGTCCTGGCGATCTGCTGCGGCGAGGACTTGAATGGCTCCTTGCTGCCACTCAGCCACACCGACTCGATGGTGTCGCCTGCCACACGCTTGGCAAGTCCGCGGGCTATGGTCTCGACCTCAGGCAGCTCAGGCATGGTTGTATCAGTTTAGCTGACCCAGCTCCCGAAGGCGGATTGCCGCAGCATGGGATGAACGGATAAAATGAATCGTTACACCCATCTTATCTGTCCCGGTTTGCTGGCCTAAAGCACTCCCTGAAATTCAACTTTCCAGATTAGGCGGGTGTGTGTGGTTCGGCGCTGGAGCGCGAACTCGTTGGGGAGCCTTACATTTGAGCACAGCACAAACAGTTGTCATCGTCGGCGCGCAGTGGGGCGATGAGGGGAAAGGCAAGATCGTCGATGTTCTTTCCGAGAAGTTTTCTATCGTGGCCCGTTATGCGGGAGGCCACAATGCCGGGCACACCGTTATTGCCGGCGGCAAGAAATTCGTGTTGCAATTGGTGCCCTCCGGGGTGCTGCGCAAGGAGTGCCGCAGCGTAATCGGCAATGGGGTAGTATTGGACCCGCTCGCATTCCTGAAAGAAACTGCCATGTTGCGCGACATGGGCATCGAGCTCGATAAGCGGCTCTTTATCTCGAATCGCGCCCACGTAATCCTCCCATACCATCGCATGATCGAGCTGGCGGCGGAGAACGCTCCGGGACGCGTCAAGATTGGCACGACTTCGCGCGGCATCGGTCCCGCCTATGAAGACAAGATGCACCGCAGCGGGCTGCGGGTATGCGACCTCTTCGACTCCGAGCTTTTGCGCACCCACATCCAGAACGCCTGCCGGGAAAAGAACATGATCGCCCATGC
>CAZONJ010000048.1:0-1344 GCA_964581225.1 uncultured Terriglobales bacterium
CCGTCTTTAATTGGCGGGCGAGAGTTCGCTCTCCGGGTTGGCGCGGTCTGGAGTGACCGGCTCCGTCTGGGTGAGTTGCTCTACCTGGCGCAGTTGCGGGAACATCCACGCCCACAGCACGACAACCACCAGCGTACCGATGCCGCCCAGCACCACCGATTCGACTGTCCCAAACCAATGGGCGGTAATGCCGGACTCAAACTCGCCCAACTGGTTCGAGGCACCGACAAAAAGCAGGTTCACCGAGCTTACCCGGCCACGCATCGCCGGAGGAGTGGCGATCTGCACCAGGGTGCTGCGCACAAAGATGCTGACCATGTCCGAGGCGCCAATCACAAACAGCGCAATCAGCGAGAGCGCCACGCTTCTCGAAAGCCCAAAGACAATGGTGGCCGCGCCAAAGATGGCGACGCAGAAGAACATCACCAGTCCGGCCCGCCGCTTCAGCGGACGATGCGCCAGCACTACCCCAACCAGCGCCGACCCTACGGCGGGAGCGCTGCGCAGCAGTCCCAGACCGCGCGGCCCGATGTGCAGGATTTGCTGGGCATAAACCGGGAGCAGGGCCACCGCGCCTCCCAGCAGGACAGCAAACAGATCGAGCGAGATGGAGCCCAGGATGATCTTGTGCTCCCAAACGTAATGAAAGCCGGCCAGCAGCGTCTGCACCGAGGTGGCGCGCTTCTCCATGCGCCCCGTGCGGATATGCATCAAGGCCACGCACGTGGTAGACGCAAGGTACATCGCGGCGGAGCAGGCATAGACGGTTTGCGCCTTGCCGCTCAAGCCGTAGATCAGCCCGCCGATCGAAGGGCCGAGGATGGTCGCGGTCTGGAAGAGCGCCGAGTTCCAGGCCACCGCGTTTTCGAAGTGCTGGGGCGGCACAAGCTGCGGCATGATGGACTGGCTGGCCGGGCCGCTGAAGGCGCGCACAACGCCGAGCAGGACCAGCACCAGATAGATTGGCCCGACCGTGGCGTGTCCGCTTCGCGCATGCAGCAGAAAGAGCAGCGAGCAGACCGCATACGAGGCATTGCAGAGCAGCATGATGGCGCGCCGGTCGAAGCGGTCGGAGGCGTGGCCGGCGATCAGGAACAGCACCATCCCGGGCAGGAACTGCGCCAGGCCGACGTATCCGAGATCGAGGGCGCGGTGAGTAATGGCATAGACCTGCCATCCCAATGCGACCGACTGCATTTCGAAGGCGACAATCGAAAACAGCCGCACCAGTTGCAGCAGCCGGAAGTCGCGATACTGGAACGCAGCTCGCGGGGAGCTCACCACTTCAGAAGAAGAGGCCATGGAAAATTTGGATGCAGTCCCTCGATTTGCAAATCATTGCGG
>CAZONJ010000048.1:1444-3263 GCA_964581225.1 uncultured Terriglobales bacterium
TCCACCGCAATGCGGTTCTCCGTCCCGGCAAGCTCATCCTGCAAGCGCAGGAAGTTTTCGTTGGAGCGCAGCTGCGGATAATTTTCCACCACCAACAGCAAGCGTCCTAAAGCATTGTCGAGCTGATTGTTGGCGGCGATCTTCTCCGAGGGAGAGGCCGCCGAGAGCAGCGTGGAGCGCGCCTTGGCGATATCTCCGAATACGGTCTGCTCCTGCGCAGCAAATCCCTTGACGGTCTCGACCAGGTTGGGAATGAGGTCGGCGCGCCGCTGCAAAACAATGTCCACCTGCGACCATGCGGCCTTGACCGCCTCGTTCTTGGTCACAATCTGGTTTCGCGCGCTTACATAACTGCCAAAAACCGCAAAGGCGATGATCGCCAGGATGATCACTACGATCAGAACTTTCATCGATCTTTCTCTCCTGATGGTGCGAATTCAATTCTATCCTGCTGCCGGAAGAGCAGCTACATTCCATCCACTTTGCGGACCACCTGCTCGATGGCCTGCAAGTATGCGGGAAAGGCCGATGGCGATTCCAGCGCCGCAGCTTTCTGCTTTCCTTCGCGAATGTCCAGCAATTCTGAAAATATGTCCACATTCAAGCCGGCGCTTTGTCCGATGCGCAGCACGACCTCGCGCTTGCTCCGCGGCGGCCTTTCTCCCATGGCGGTGAGCGCATGACGGAACAGGACAATAAAGCTCGAAACCGATTCCAGCATGAGCGCCGCGACCCGCTTAGGATCATTGGGGGCAAGCAGATAATGCTGCCGCAGCATAAGCAACTTCGTGCGCAACTCATGCTCCAACTGCACGCGATGAAGATCGAGAGGCACATGCAGGTCCTTAAAAATATCCTCTCCGTAGAGCACGCGATGGTGTAGCTGGATGTCGAGAAACTCGATGGCAAAGACGTCCGCGGAGCGCTTCAGCTCCTCGCGCGTGAAAAGCAAAGGGGCCGCATGCTTCTGCTCGATCCACCAGCCCACCGCCGGAGAGAGCGCCTGCAGCGCGCGCACGGAGATCTCGCGCAGAATGCAGAGCAGGTTTACATCGGAGAACTCCTGATGAAATTCTCCCGAGGCCGCCGAGCCATACAATGTGACGCTTTCCAGGTTATCGGCTGCCGCTGCCTTCAGGCGCTGCACGAATTCATTCAACTGCTTTTCCATCGTATGTTGTCCTCGTCACCAACCGCCGCTGGCCCCACCACCGCCGGAGCTGCCTCCGCCAAAGCCTCCAAACCCACCTCCACCGCCAAAGCCGCCGCCCCCGCCCCATCCTCCGCCACCAAAACCGCCGAAGCCTCCAAACCCGCCGTAGCCGCCATAGTAACGGCGCCGGCCTATGCCAGAAGAGGTCCCTCCGCCGCCTCGAAAGATGTTAATGACGGAGCGAATAAAAGCGATAAAAATAATTATGAGTACGAAGCCCAGGAACGGCGGCACCGAAAAGGTGCGATGCGATGGTGGAGGACGCTGAGCGGCGGTATCGAGCGTTATCTTCGCATCCTCGGCGATGGTCTCGGCCACGCGTTCGGTCATGAGTTGAAGCGCCGGCCCGTACTCGCCTTGCCGCAGCAGCGGGACGGCCTCGCGGCCAAAGCCTCCTACCTTGCCATCGGGCAGGATGGGCTCAAGACCATAGCCGACCTCGGTGCGGTAGCGATGCTCGTCCACCGCGAGCAGGATCAGCACACCCCGATTAGTGGCCTTGCTTCCAATGCCCCACTGATGGAAAAGATCGACGGCGTAGCTCTCAATGTCCGCTCCATCGAGCGAATGCACTGTGACCACCGCAATTTGCGCCTTGGCCTTTTG
>CAZONJ010000048.1:3363-23888 GCA_964581225.1 uncultured Terriglobales bacterium
GCGCCGGCATCTCGGAGACGTTCCACGCCCAGGCCGCCACCAGGGCCGCGCCTTCGTTCGCGGTTTCAGGGACAACTTTGTCGAAGGTATCGGTCTGGCTGTGATGAGCATCGCGGTATCCGGCCACGCGCGGCAAGGTAAAGAATGCGGGAACTCCCTTACGCAGGAATGGCACGTGGTCGGAGGAGCCGTAATAGCGCGTGTCCATGGCATTCATGTTGAATACCTCCTGCAATGGAGTGTAGATTTCGAGCGCCAGCGGAGCGACATTCCACTGCCGGTCGCCCTCCATGGTGATGCTGAAGATCTTTCCTGTGCCGAGATCGTTGACCAGGACAGCGTCGATCTTCTCCAGCTCCGCTGCATGATTGGCAATAAATGTGTCTGCACCCACCCCGTCCTGCTCCTCCCCGGTGAACAGGATGAATGTGATGGTACGCTTGGGCTTCCATCCCAAAGCTTTCAAGGCGCGCGCAGCTTCGAGCACCGACATGGCTCCAGTCCCGTTGTCCACCGCGCCCTGGCCGAGGTCCCAGGAATCGAGGTGGCCGCCGACGATCACGCGCTCGTCAGGAAATTCGCTGCCCTTGATCTCGGCGACTGTGATGGAAGCCTCCACCGGGCCGGGGCTGAAGGTTCCGGCCAAGTTGAGCTTCATCTGCACCGCCCCCGGAGCGCTGTCGGAGGCGGCGAGCTGATAAAGCAGCGAATAATCTTCATGGGTAAGAAAAGCCACCGGGACCTGCGAGGCTTCGTAGTGGCTGCCAAACGAAGTCATGTTGAACAGGCTGTCAAACTTCCCACTATCCACCAGGATGGCCGCGGGCTGCTCCTCATAAATCATGCTGAAAGTCGAGGAGCGTCGTGTTGACCTTGCCTTCGCTATGCCTACCTGCGGAGCAATGACGGAATCATAGGCGTTGTCCACCGGCTGGTTGGGATCGGGCAAGGTGCGCGGCTCTCCGGCCAGAACGATGGCCCCTTTCAGCTTGCCTCGGTAGAGGTCAAGATCGGAGGAGTTTTGTAGCTTCGGCAGGGCAATCACCGGAGCGGTAATCTGTCCCGGCGTGGCCTTGCTCCATCCCGCAGAGCGCACTTCGATGTTGCGCGAGAGCAGTCCCGAGGGCAGAGGCTTGATCAATGCGGCAGTATCGCGGCCGCGCGTCCAGGCGTGCGCGATCCTGGTGGTCTCCAGGTGGGCATCGATTCCATAATCCTTGAAGCGTTGCAGCGTCCATTGGCTGGCGGCCTGCATCTGCGGCGACCCGGTAAGCCGCGCCCCAATGTGGTAACAAAGGTATTGCAGGTTCTTCATCAGCTCGGAGTGGGACTTTACCTCACTGGAGATTTTCTGGTCTGCCTCTTCCATCGCCTCCCTGTAATTCCTCTTCTCCTCTTCGGAGCGGACCGGCGACGAAGCTGGTTGGACCGCGCCCGCAGCCTGCGATGAGGCGGCGAAAAGAACGGTTGAGGTTTTGAAACTGCGGCTGAAGGAGAGTAGGGACAGCAGAGAAATCAGGCAGACGACGCGCGCCAATCGCATTGTTCGGTTTCACCTCGAGATAAGCATTTCACCACAGAGACACAGAGGCACAGAGAAAGCTAAAAAAAAATGTATCAGGGCCGGGCCTTCAGCCGCGGATGTAATCATGTTGGCTTGAGGCCAGCACGTCCGGATGCGGCGCATGGGATTCTTCTCGCCTCACCACATTTTCGCCCGGCAGGAAGATACTGAAGCAAGTCCCGCTCTTGCCGCTGGCCGTCCGGCTGCGGAAGCGTAAGGAACCAGAATGCTTCTGGATGATTCCCATCGAGACCCACAGGCCTAGTCCTGTCCCCTTTTCTCCCTTGGTAGTAAAGAAGGGTTCAAATATTCTCTCCCGGTTCTTCTTCGAAATCCCAACTCCCTGGTCGGCCAGCAGCAGGCGATAGCCATGGCGGCCCGTTCTCCAGTCCGATGCCGGGCGCAATCGTACCTTGAGGGTGCTGCCGTTGGGAGAGGCCTCCAAAGCATTTCCCAGAAGATTGGAAAATACCTGGCGCAACTCGCCGGGAAAGCCATGCACCTCGGCGTGACAGTCGATCTGCTGCTCGACGGTGATGCCTTTGGCCTTCAATTTGGGGCCGTAGATACCAACCACATCGTCGACTACCTGATTGAGATCCACCATGGTGGCCCGAGTGGACTCGCGATAAAACGCCAGCATCTGCCTGGTTATATGGGACATCCTGCGCAACTCTTCCTGCCCCTGAGTAGCGAATCGCCTGCCTTGCTCGTCCAAAGTAGGATTTTCATTGATCAGGTAAAGCAGGTTGGTCAGGGCCTCCATGGGATTATTGATCTCATGGGCTATGGCGGCGGCGAGACTTCCCGCAGCAGCCAGTTTGTCGGTGCGCCGCAGCAGGTCCTCGGCGAATTTGCGCTCCGTGATGTCCATTACGATGCCGATAATGTGGGCAGGCTCGCCATTGGCTGCGTAGAGCGCATTGCCACTGGAATAGAGCCATATCATCGTCCCATCGGCGCGCACCATCCGGAACTCCACGTCCTGTTCTTTCTTTTCCCGAAGTATGGTTTGAATGGACGCTTCCACCCTGGGGCGGTCTTCGGGATGCACATGTTGCATCCAGCGTTCCTGGCGCCGGTCACTGGAAAATTCCGCCAGCGCAGGCAGCGGAATCGACCAATGGATCTTCCCCGTGGAAAGGTCCCACTCATAAGCGCCGATTTTGGCCGCGGTATGCGCCTTGAGCAGGCGCTGATAACTCTCGCGCGCCACCTCCTCCGCCTGGCGGCGGGGAGTCACGTCGATATTCACTCCAATCATGCGCGCCGGCTTGCCTTCGGCATCCTTCAAAACCTGGGCGCGCGCCGCCACCCAGCGCACGGAGCCATCCGGCCAGACTACCCGAAACTCGGCATTGAATTCATTTCCGCTCTCGACCGCACTGCGTATCGCCTCTTCCGCCGCTTTCCGGTCCTGCGGATGGAGGCGCTCCGTCCACTCCGAGTAACTTCCGCCATAGCCGCCGGGACGCAATCCGTAGAGCGCCTCCATCTCTTTTGACCAGAGAACGGAATTGGACCGGACATCGTATTCAAAGGTGCCAATGCCGCCGGCGCGTTGCGCCAGCTCCAATTTTTCACGGCTGGCCTGCAACTCCTGTTCGGCGGCGCGCATGCGCAGCAACGAGCGCAAAGTGGCAACCAGTTCGGCCGGCTCCAGGGGCTCGGTCAAATAAGCGTCCGCGCCCGCTTCGAGCCCGCGCGCTCGATCTGCGGCCGCTATGTAGCTGGCAGAGATTTGCAGGATGGGAATTCTTTCCGTCAGAGGATCGGCCTTGAGCTGGCGCGCTACCTCGAAGCCGTTCATATCGGGAAGCCGAACATCCAGGATGATGGCATCGGGGCGCTGCCGGGCAAGCTTCAGGCCGTCCACTCCGCAATCGGCTTCGAGCGGCTTGTATCCCGCTCCCTGGAGCACCCGGTTGATGACATAACGGCGCGCATCATTGTCGTCGATGTTGAGGACAGTGATCGACCGCTCTTCAGACATGCTGAGGTTCCTTCGTCAAGCTCAGCCCTGCCTTGGCGAGCGCCTCGCGCACCCGCTGGATTCCGACTTCTCGCGTCGGATTGTCCTTGGATAAAATTGCCCTGGCTTTGACAAGCGCTTCTATTTCCCGCTGCTCCAGAACTCTGGAAGTATTGATGATGACCGGGATGTCCGCAGTTTCGGGACCAGAGGAGAGCACCTCCAGCGCATCGAAACCATTCATGCCCGGCATCGTTAAATCCAGGAAAATCACGTCCGGCCGTTCCACCCTGGCCTGTTGGATGCCATCTTCGGCGTTCGCGCTCTCGATACTTTCTACTCCGCTATGGGCCAGCAGCCCTTTCAGGATATAGCGCGCCACTTCATCGTCATCGATGAGCAGAGCGCGCTGGACATTGTGTCCTTCGCGCGTCCTGCCGCGCTTTTCCGAATAGATGCGCGGAATCGTCACATGGAAGGTCGAGCCCAAGCCAACATCGCTCTCCACCGTGACCGTACCTCCCAGCAGCTCCGCCAGCTTGCGCGAGAGGGGCAGGCCAAGGCCCGTTCCCCTTACTTTTTTCTGCAGCGGACCCTCTATCTGCGAGAACTCCTCAAAGATGCGCTCGCGGTCCTGCGGGGCGATGCCGATTCCGGTATCGGCAACGGAGAAGCGGATGCAATCTCTCTCTACCAACTTTGCGCTGACCCGCACTTCGCCGCTCTCTGTAAATTTGAGCGCGTTGGAGATGAAGTTGCGCAGGATCTGCGAGACTTTGCCGTCGTCTGTATTCAGCGGCGGAATGTCTTCCGGTTCTTCGAATACCAGCGCGACGGTGTTGCTGACCAGCAGCGGGCGCAGGACGCCACGCAGCGTGCCGAAGAGCGTATGAATATCGAATTCGGTGGGCCGCACCGTGATCTTGCCCGCTTCTACTTTGGCCAGATCTAAAAGATCGTTCACCAGCTCCGAGAGCTGCTCAGCCGAGCGGCGGACGAAGTTTACCTGCTTCTCCTGCTCTGACGTGAGCTCGCCGTCCAGGCGGTCCAGCAGGATACGCGTGAGCGCCAGAATCGAGTTCAAAGGCGTGCGGAACTCGTGACTCATGTTGGAAAGAAAGCGGCTTTTCATCTCGGAGGCGCGCTGCAGATAATCCGCCTTATCGTTGATCTCGGCATAAAGCGCCACCACGCCGCGGTTGGTCTCATCAAGCTCGCGATTGAGGCGCGCCAGCTCCGTTTGGCGGGTCTCTAATTCTTCCAGGGTCTGCATCAGGTCCCGGTTCTGGGCCTGGATCTCCTGCAACGGACCTTCCGGTTCCGCTTTGGCCAGATCGGCCGTAACCTGGCGAATGTACTCGGCGGTGATCCGCTTGCCCCTGCGCGGCAGGGCCTTCCCTAAGACGACTTTTGTTCCCTGGCCTTCTTTGGTTTCGATATGGAAGTAGTCCATCAGGCGCCTGGCGCCGACCAGGCCCATGCCCATCCCGGTTTCGGAGACATATCGCCCCTCCAGGATGTTTTTCAACTCCCGTATACCCGGTCCTTTATCTTCAATGAGGATTAAGAAGCGTCGTTCCGGTTCTTCTTCGACGCGGAATTCGACTTTCCCCCCGCGGGCATAGCGGAAGGCATTGCGCGCGATCTCCGAAACGGCGGTGGCGATGCGTATCTGCTCCTGGTTTTCAAAACCGAGCAAAGCGGCAAGGTGACGCGCCCGATGGCGGGCGCTCACTACGTCCTGCTCGTACTGCAGGCTGCGGGTTAGTAAAGTCGCATTCATGCTACACAGAATTGTCGCAGGCCACCAATACGGTTGCGTCGTCCCGGCCGCGGCAGTAGTCGCGGTACAGCACCGCCGCAATCAGTCCGGGATGGCGGCGCAGCAGCCCCGGATATTTGTCCAAGTTCCATTGCGTATGCAGCCCGTCCGAAGCCATGATCAGAGTCGAGCCCTTCGGCCAGGGATACTGAAATTCCTGGATCTTGCGAACCTGGTGTCCGACGATCCCATTATGGGAAACCAGGCTGCGGCTGGTCCCTTCCGACAGGATGCTGGCTAATATATTGCCTACGCCCACGAAGCGCACCACGCGCTCATGGTTGCTGATCTCGGCGATTGCGACTGCCGCTCCCCGGGTGCTGCGCAACGCGCTGTGGGCAAGCTGCAGGATGTCGCCAATCGAGCGGGAGGCATTTTCCTGCAAGACGCGGACGGCCGCTTCCGATGCGTCCGCGGCGATGGAACCGTGTCCCAAACCATCCGCAACCATGATCAACTCCGCGGGGCTGCGCTGGACAATTCCCCAGCAGTCGCCGCATACCTCTTCCCCAGCAACCGGGCGGCAGACAACTCCATACGTGGTTCCCTTGCTGACTGGCTTGAGAGGCCTGGACCAGAGTTGCGCCAGCGCGCAGGCGCCGCCGCCGGCTGAGGTGTATACATCAAAAACGCTCGCCAGTCGCCGTACCGCGCCCAAGCCTGTGCCCGGCGTCCCGGAGGTCGAAAACCCATCGCGCATGGTCTGCTGCATGTCTACCATCCCCGGCCCGCTGTCCAGCGCCAGGACCTCGACTCCGCAATTGCCCTGCTGGTCCAGAATGCGCACCAGGACTTCACCGCGTTGAGCATGCTTCACGATGTTGGTGGCGAGCTCGGTCGCGACGATGGCCACTTTGCCGGCCTCAGTCTCATTAAAGCCGGCTTCCTGGGCCAGCATGGTGGCCGCACGCCTGGCTTCCCCGACTTGGGAAGCATCCTCGATGCGGACAGAAATGTGACTCGTGATCGATTCTTTGCGGATCATTTCCACCGTGCGATAGTGACGCGCGTCCCTTCGCCGACCTTCGATTGAATATCGAACTCGTTTACCAGGCGCCTGCTGCCGCTCAGCCCCAGGCCAAGCCCTCCGCCTGTGGTATAGCCGTCCTTCAAGGCAAGTTGAATATCGGGAATGCCGGGACCCTTATCTTGAAAAATGAGCCTCAGTCCCTTGCGGCTTCCCTCATCCAGCAATTTCAAAGTAACTTCACCGCCCCCGCCATAATCGAGGGTATTACGCGCCAGCTCGCTGGCAGCGGTCACCAACTTGGTCTGGTCCACCAGGCTGAAGCCGGCTTCGGCAGACCAGCTCCTCACCGTTTGACGCACCTGCACGATATGGCCCTGTGAAGTAATGGGCAACACATCACTCTTCAGCTCGGGCAAGGCCGCTCTCCTCATGCATCTGATTGCGGTGCGATTTGCGCAAAAGCTCCATGCCCCTCTCGACATTCAACGCGGTACGGACCCCGGGCAGCGACAGCCCCAGTTCCACCAGCGTGATCGCCACCGCCGGCTTCATCCCGACCACCACCGTAGCCGCATCCAGAATGCGCGACATGGAGGCGATATTTGCCAGCATCCGGCCGATGAATGAATCAACGATTTCCAGCGAGGAGATATCTATCAGCACGCCTTTGGCGCTGGTGGTGACGATCCGGTTGGTGAGATCATCCTGCAAGGCCAACGCGAGGCGGTCGTGCATGTCCACCTGGATGGTGACAATCAGGAATTCGCCCATGCGCAAGATGGGTATGCGCTCCATAACGCCTCCTATTCCTCTGTCTCATCTGAATTGTTGGCGATATTGAGCTTCGCTTTGGCCTTTTTGTTTTTACCGATGGCTGCGCCGGTGCGTTCGAGCGCCAGCAGAAAGGCATCGGAAAGGCTGGACTTGGTAGTCACGTCGCCCAGCTCGACCCCGAGATGGACGATGGTTTGCGCAATCTGCGGGCGGATTCCGCTGATGATGCAATCGGCCCCCATAAGCCGGGCGGCGGTCACTGTCTTGAGCAAATGCTGGGCCACCAGAGTATCTACCGTGGGCACGCCGGTAATATCGATGATCGCGACTTCGGAGCCGGTCTCGACCACCTTTTGCAGCAGCGACTCCATCACCACCTGGGTACGGGCGCTGTCCAAGGTGCCGATCAAGGGCAGGGCCAAAATCCCCTCCCACAGCTTCACTACTGGCGTGGAGAGCTCAAGCATCTCCTGCTGCTGCCGAACGATGACGCGCTCGCGCGACTTGAGGAAAACTTCGGTCGTGAACAGGCCGAGCTTGTCGATGAGGTCGCCCATCGCCCAGGACTCCTGCTGCACCTTCTCCGGCTCCTTGCTCAGCTCCTTCTGGATACGCGAGAACACCGGCCTTTTCAGGGAAAACACAAAGGTCGCGGTCTCCGTCGGGCTGAAGCCCTGGCGGGCACGGGAGGCTGAAATCGTGGTCAGCAAGTCGCGAACCGGCGTCCACTCCGCACCCGATATCTCGCGCAAGTTGCCGCCCTGCGCGGCCTTCTGAAAAGCGGAGAGGAACCCTTTGCTCTGCTCGCGCAGCTCACTCTCACTCACCAGGTCCTTCCGGCGAATGGAGGAAGACATCTCCTTCAGCCAATCCTGCAATATCTCCGATTCATACTGTTGAAGAAGGTGGGGAACAACACTGGTTGCCATGCGACTCCTCTTTTGGGGAACTTTGCGGATCTTTTATCCGACGGGAAAGCAACAACTTGCACGAAGGAACTTCGCGAAGCTTACCGGCGAATCTTCAAGCCAATGCGCAAAGGGCATTATATAACGTTGAAGTTTACTGTGCCGATTCGATCCCTGCTATGGCCAGTAGAGGCAGCGCGAATCCTGAATCTGGACCGCGAATTAATGACCGGCAGTGTGCCGCGAAAGCACTCCATTCACAATCGCGGTGAGCTGGTCGGCGAGGATGGGGTGAGCGAGAAACTCCTGCGCCCCAAGATGCTGCGCCCACTGCTTTCCCCAAGCCTGGTCAAAGGTCGAGGAGAGAAAAACCACAGGAATGCCCGCAGTCTCTGGATTCTGTTTCAGGGATTTGCAGATCTCAAAGCCGTTTCCGTCGGGAAGATTCACATCGAGGATGATCAGGTCGGGCTTTTCTTTTACCCGGTCCAACGCTTGTGTTCCGTTGGATGCTTCAGCGACAGTGAAGCCCGCGTGAGAGAGAATGCGCTTCACGGCATACAGATGCATTTCATTGTCATCTACGGCGAGAATTGTGGCTGGGCGTATGGCTTTCAGAGCAGCACCTCGGAACCAAAATTGTAATAGTTAGCAGCGATCTGGCCAAGGGTTTTTTGCCTGGATGGGTGCTCGGATCGCCCAGTGGCCCGGAAAACCTTCAACTCACGTTTGTTCCCAACCCCCGGATGTCCCGTCACATCCTACCTAACCATTAGCCTGTGCATTTTCATGTGCCCGTAACTTTCGTGCCAGCAGCTATTTGCAATGGGGAATTATTGTTATGCCACGTGGGATCTTCAGCCATATTGCAATAAAGGACGCGGCGCTCTCCCCTGCCGGACGTTTCGCCCGGTATATGCTGGCTGCCTTTCTGGGGCTGTTGGCGATAGGAATTTCTCTGCTCCTGCCCCCGGGCTTTTCACGGCCTACGCTTATGGTGGCGATCCTGGCCGTGCTGATAAGCGCGTTGAGCGATGGCCGGGTTTCCGGCTGGATTGCAGTCGCCTCCTCCCTGGTCGGCTTCTTTCTCTTAAACTCGCCCCGCGCGGTGTTTGTTCAGCCGGGCCAGATGGTGTTGCTGATCATCTATCTTGCGGTTTCCTTAGCGGTGATTGAGATCGTCCATCGCCTGCGGCGAGAGCAGCGGAAGTTGCTTGATCGCGACCACCGGCTGCGGATGGCCCAGCGGGCCGCGCATATCTGGTTCTGGGAGATCGATCTCTCCGCGAAACGCGTCCATTGGTCGCGTGAAACCCTGGAGATCGATTCTAACCAGCGCGCCGAGGTCTCCGAATCGCTGGACGATTATCTGCAACATCGGGTCTACGCTGAAGATGCGGAGCGGGTCCGCACTGCGCTTGCGGACGCGATTGAGGACCACCATCCTTACGAGATCGAGTATCGCGTACACCACCAGGATGGAAACGTCCGCTGGATCGCCTCCAAAGGGAAGGTGTTTCCCGACGCGCATGGCCAGCCTGCGATGATGCTGGGGATGACCACCGATATCTCCATGAGGAAGCAGGCGGAGAAGGCCAAGACGCGCTTCAGCGCCATGCTCGCCAGCCTGGCGGAGGGGGTGTGCTACTTCGATCTGGATGGCCGGGTCGAGTATCTCAATCCGGCGGCGCAAACCATGCTGGGCTGCAAGCCGGAGAGCGCGTGTGGAAGCGATATTCACGAGCTGGTCCACGCAGTCGCCACGGAAGATGCATCGCATCGCCGCAAAGAATGCGCGATCCTGAAGACCTTGCAGACCGGCCGCCCCATTCATGTGAACGAAGAGAGCTTTCGAAACCACAGCGGAAGGCTGCTTACCGTGGAATACACGGTGGCCCCCGTCCATTACGAGGGCAGCCTGATTGGCGCGGTGCTCTCCTTCCGCGATATTTACGAGCGCAAGCGCGCCGAAGAGGCCCTTCGTTCCACCGAAAAGCTGGCCACCACGGGAAGGATCGCGGCCACTATTTCGCACGAATTGAATAACCCGCTTGAGTCGGTGAACTACCTGCTCTACCTGATTGGCCAGAGCGGCAATCTGGGAAGCAAGGAGCGGGAATATCTGCGTACCGCGGAGCATGAGTTGGGACGCATGGAGCAGATCGTAAAGCAGACCCTCGGCTTCCATCGGCAGGGGGCGACTCCAGTGCCCATCAGCATCGCCAAGCTATTGAAGGGCATTCTGCTGCTCTACGGCAAGAAACTGGAGCACAAGAAAATATCGGTGGTCGAGCGTTACGACTTTTCCGGCGACATCCCGGTCTATCCGGCGGAGATCCGGCAGGTATTTTCTAACCTGATCGTCAATGCGGTTGAGGCCATGGGAGAAGGCGGACGCCTCGTCCTGCATGTTGCCCCAGCCCACGAGTGGCACGGAGGACTTCGCCAGGGAATCAGGGTTTCGGTTTTCGATAATGGCCCCGGAATCCGCGAGGAGGCCAGAAAACACCTCTTCGAGCCTTTTTTCACTACCAAGGGGGAACGGGGCACCGGAATAGGCCTGTGGGTCAGCAGCGGCATTGTCGAAAAGCACACCGGACACATCCGGCTCCGAAGCAATAACCAGCCAGGAAAAAGCTATACCTGCTTCTCGGTATTCCTGCCGATGAAGCTGCAGACCGGGGAACAGCGGCTTCCCTCGGAGACGAAGGTGGCTTAGCCCAAACCCAGGAACAAACAAGCACTAAAAACTGCCTCAAATTGAACAATTTGACCTTGACTTAGCCGGGGCGCGGAGCGATGCTTTGGATACATCGAGGTATGCAATGTCACATTCATCCGCTGCCAAGCCGGATCAACGCGCTAATCGCCGCTTCTCGCTGCGTTTGCCTGTCTCCATTCGATATACGGATGGACGTCCCGAAGAGATCCCTGCCGAAACCACCAACGTAAGCGCCCACGGAGTGTTTTTCAATGTCCAATCCCGGCTCGCCGAGGGCTCTCGTATCGAATTCACCATGACTTTGCCGCCGGAAGTTACTATGACCGATGCCATACGCGTCCGCTGCCGGGGAAAAGTTGTGCGGGTGGATAGCAGCGGCTCCGGGCAAGAGATCGGGGTCGCAGTCCTGATTGAGCAATACGACTTTATCGCGGACCCCGTCGGTTTGGGTAAATTAGGAATTAGGAAATAGGCCGGTGCGGCCATCTGCAAATCATTACAATAATTTTTGTGGTGATTTCCATGGTCCTTCCGCGGAAGCTGGCGCGTTTTTCCCTGGCGCCGGTGGTTTGTCTTGGCCTGCTTCCCTCGCTCCACGCCCAGCAGAAGATTGGCGAGGTCTATGCCTCTGACGCGAGCGTGGAAGGCTCGGTCACACTCGCCTCCGGAATCCTGACCATCGGCAACGGTTCGCGCATCAAGGCCGGGGAACATGCCGCCACTATTCGCCTCAGCCGGGGCGGCGAATTGCGCGTCTGCCCCAGGACCACGCTTTCCGTTAATGCCTCCAGCGCCGGCAAGGAATTGATGCTGGGCATGAGCACCGGCGCGCTCGAAGCCGATTATCCGCTGCCCGCTTCCGCCGATGCGGTCCTTACCCCCGACTTCCGCATCCTGCTCTCCGGCCCGGGACACGCAAAAGTTTCCATAACTTCGAATGCAAGAGGCGATACCTGTGTACGTTCTTTAGGTGAGGAATCGTACGTGATCGTGGCCGAGCTGATTGGTGACGCAACCTACCGGGTAAAACCCAATGAGCAGGTCTTTTTTCCGGGAGCGCAGATCGGGAAAGCCACTGCCGATTCCCCTTTGATTTGTGGGTGTCCTGCGCCCGCTCCGGTGGAGCGCGCGGCGGAGGAGTCGCCTAAGCCACAGGCATCAGAGACTGCCAGGAAAAGTGCTCCTTCCCTGCCTGTCGCTGGCAGCGCCCCGGCCCATTTGGATCCGGAGGCGCCGGTACCGCCTGCCAAGCCGGGACAGGTGAACGTAGAGGTGGATGCTCCGTTTGTCTTTCACGGAAACAATCCCGCGCCGGACCTCACCGCGACCCTGGCACGCGTCCACATGGAAAGGCTGCCTGAGCCACCGCTGCCGCCGCTCTCTGCGCAACCGCCGCCTGCGCCTGCCCCGCAGGACAAAGCCGTGGCAGTAAAGCGCGCGCGCAGCAAGCCCAGCGTGCTGGCGCATAAAATCGGCAGTTTTTTTGCCGCGATTTTTAAGAGGTGAGCAGGGCACATATTTTGGTGCAGGATGCGTCCTGCTCTTCAGGACCAGCGTATTGAAGGACATGATGGGTTCCCTCTGGTCCGGGTACAGGGACTTTTGTGCAGGGCTTTAGCAGCAAAAGAGGTCTATACTTTGGGTAAGTTATGGCTATCGCAACAAAATCGGCATTAGAACCAAAGCGTCCGGCGAATCCGTCTGCCGCCTCCGGGCAGGACGTTCTGCCTACTCTTTTTGGCGCGGGATACGGCACCTATGAGGTCCGCCCGAAGAACTTTTATCTTTCGTTCTCATTGCATGTAGTCGGCCTGGCGCTGCTCCTGTTTTTGACTCATCAGGCCATTCAGCACGGTCAGGAAGTAAAACAGATCCTCGATAAAGCCATCGATATCTCTCCATATCTTCCGATCCAGGCGTCGAAGACGACCGCCGGCGGAGGCGGAGGAGGTGGCGATCACGATAAACTGATGGCCAGCAGGGGCACTCCGCCGAAGGCCAGCTTGAGCCAGATCACTCCGCCGACCGCCATCATCCGCCACGAAAAGCCGGCGCTGGCAGTGGAGCAGACAGTGGTTGTTCCCCCGCAAATCAAGCTGCCGCAGAGCGCTACGGTGGGCGATCTCAAGAGCGTTCTCACCGTCGCCTCCAATGGAGTCGGACTGAGTTCGGGAATTGGCAGCGCAGAAGGCGGCGGAATTGGCAGCGGAGGAGGGCCGGGGCTGGGAGTTGGGACCGGAGGAGGAATCGGTGGCGGCGTTTACCGTGTTGGCGGCGGCGTCAGCGCGCCCAAGGTGATCTATCAGGTCGAGCCCGAATTCTCCGAGGAAGCCCGCAAAGCCAAGTATCAGGGCGTCGTCGTCGTGGGGTTGGAGATTGGCGCCGATGGCCGCGTCCGCTTTGCAAAAGTTGCGCGCTCGCTGGGATTGGGACTCGATGAAAAAGCCATCGAAGCGGTAAAGCAGTGGAAGTTTGAACCCGCTAGAAAAGATGGCGTCCCTGTGGCGGTGATGGTCAACGTCGAAGTCAGCTTCCGGCTTTACTGATCGAATTCAGATCAAGGTATCGCAGCTTCAGATGCTCCTGCAAACGTTTTAATATCATCGCAAGGCTGTATCAGCCTGCCGCAAAGCCGTAAATTCAAAAGGTCTTCATCCCCTGTCCATGGCTGAAGACCTTTTCCGCTCCAAATGCCCTTGCGGCGGGACTAAACTTCCCGCCCTGATACATTGCCTTTCTATCTTTTTTTGCTTTCTCTGTGGCTCTGTGGTGAAAATTCTCACGCCTGTTCCTCGCGACGCGCAAACGGCGTTACTTTATTGCGTGTAGCCTCAACCAGTCCCGCTCCTCGATGCCGCAGCTTGTCCGCCTGACGGCTGATTCCGCGCACCGTATCGTCGTATTTCTGCTGCAGGAACTGCCGCGTCTGCTCTCCGGATCGAGGAGCAAACAGGAGCGAGATTAACGCTCCAATTCCCGCACCTATGAGCAGGCTGGCAATCGCGATGGTCGCGGTGTTTGGTTCCCGCTCGACATAATCCCCATAAAGCTTGTAGTCGTTCATTGTTTTACCTCATCCTGTTTTGCGGCGATGAACGGAGGCGCGGCGCTTGCTCGATCCGGCTTTGGCATCGTCACGAATCGAGAGGACACGCTTCTGACGCGCGCTCTCTTCTTTTGAAGCCCGGTTGGTGACTCCCTGCTTGTTTCGCTGGCCGGATTTCCCGTCGATTTTCCGGCTCGCCTCCACACCAGACTTCATATTATGCTGCTCTTTCGCCGAAGGCAGGGTACCCGGGCTGGGCTGACGTTTTGAAATCGAAGTGTCTCGTCCACGCGAGGAGCCTGTCTGCCGCCCACGCGCACTCTTCAGGTTGGCTCCCCGGCGGCCATCATCGGCTTCGCTGCCCGAGATTGCGTCTACATCTTCATCGGTAAATTCGAGATCGTACTCCTCATTCTCCTCGAATTTCCTGGCAACTGCATTCTCCGCCCTGGTTCCTCCGCTCTGGGCATTCTTCTTTTCGCTCCGGCTGCCATTTTGTTTTACCCCCTGCGAGATCTCCTGCAAGGCCTTGCCGGACTCTCTTTCATCGTGCTTCACCGAGATGTCGCCGATGGAGATCATCCCCACCAATTTTCCATCTTCCACGACGGGCAGGCGGCGGACCTGCTTTTCCGCCATAAGGCGCGCAGCCTCTTGCACATCGGTATCCGGCTCAACGGTAGACAAATCTTCGCTGAGGACATCCTCGACCGTGATCTCGGATGGATCTTTTCCCTCCGCGACGCAGCGGACGACGATGTCGCGATCGGTAATGATGCCGGCCAATTCCTGGTCCTCATCGACCACCGGGATTGCCCCTACATCCTGGTCTTTCATCAGCGTGGCAATTTCCTCCAGCGTGCTGTCGAACTGCGCAGTTTGCGGGTCCCTGGTCATAATTTCACTGACTTTCATAAAACCTCCTCCTCTTTCCGGAAGCGATCACCGGCGCCGGAATTTACGCAATAACTCTTGATCTGTAATTAGAAAAGCCGCGGGCGCGATATGTTGTCCCTTTGCACGCCGCCGATTGTTTTTCGGGCTGCGTACCGGCTTTTGTCCGCGATTCCTGAGGAAATAGGATAAAATTAAGTGTTTGCGGATGCCGCGCCGCGCACTCCTGCGTGCAGCACCCCAAATATGTGTGCGCACCTGAGCAGAGCACTCCGTAAAAGACCCGCATTTTCACTTTGATCGAGGCAAGGAGACAAGTTTCCCATGGCGATTCCAGCCACCCAGATGCGTCCGGGAATGATTATCAAGCACAACAATGACCTGCACCTGGTCTTCGCGGTAGAACATCGCACTCCCGGCAATTTGCGGGCGTTTATCCAGGCCAAGCTGCGCAACCTGCGCACCGGCGCCATGTTTGAACATCGCTTCCGTTCCCCGGACCCAATCGATCGTGTCGTCGTCGATGAGGTCCCTATGGAATATCTCTATCAGGATGGCGATGATTATTGCTTCATGAACACGGAAAGCTACGAGCAGCTCCACCTCAACAAAGACGTGCTCGGCAGCGCCGTCGAATATCTGATTCCCAACCTGCAGATCGAGGTTTCGTTCTATGATGGCAAGCCGGTGGGAATCGAACTGCCGCAGATCGTGGAGCTGACCGTGGTGGAAACCGAACCCGGCCTGAAGAGCGCGACCGCCAGCAGCGTGACCAAGCCCGCCAAGCTGGAGACAGGCCTGGTAGTGCAGGTGCCTCCGTTCATCAATGAAGGAGAAAAAATCCGGGTGGACACGGCCGAGGGCGCCTATCTCTCGCGCGCATAAGATTCGGTGCGCTGCGCCGCTCGTAATGCGCGCACATTGAAACCATGAATCCTAATCCTATTGTCAGACGGTATGTGGTCTCAGGCAGAGTTCAGGGCGTGGGTTTTCGCTGGTTCGTGGAGTGGGAGGCGCGATCGCTGGGCATTGCCGGTTGGGTGCGCAATACCGCCGATGGCAATGTCGAGGTACTGGCCTCGGGCAGCGCCGGCCAGCTGGAAAAATTAAAATCCAAGCTACAGCAGGGGCCGCGCGCCGCGCGCGTTGACCAGGTGAGCGAAGCGGACGCCGCCGATGCGGCAGCGGAGATACAAGGCAAATCATTCGTGATTGAAGGGGCATGGTAGAAAAAATGCAAACGGCTACGAACCAGGACCGGGTGGCCCAGGGGCAAAGAATCAATTGTGAGCCGCTTAAGAAGCTGGTCCGCGAAGTCCCGGACTTCCCGAAACCAGGAATTCTCTTCTACGACATTACGACTTTACTCAAGGACAAGCTCGGCTTCGCCACGCTGATCAATGCGCTTTCCGAATATTACTTTGAAAAGAACATTGACCTGGTGCTTGGCATCGAGGCCCGCGGCTTTATTTTTGGCCCGGCCTTGGCCTACAGACTGAATGCCGGCTTTGTCCCGGTGCGCAAACCGAAGAAGCTGCCGGCGGAAACCGCCCGCGTCACCTACGATCTGGAATATGGCTCGGATTGCCTGGAGATCCACAAAGACGCCCTCCACCCCGGCCAGCGCGTGGTGATTGTTGACGACCTGCTCGCTACCGGCGGCACCTGCAATGCGACCGTCCAATTGGCGGAGTCCCTGGGCGCGGAGATTGCCGGACTGGCCTTTGTGGTGGAGCTGGATTTTCTGAAAGGCCGGGAGAAGCTGAAGAAATATGACGTCTTCTCGCTGCTGCACTACAACGAATAAATCCTCGATTTTTGTGCAAAACAAAGGCCGTCCCGAAGGACGGCCTTTGTTTTCCAGCTTGTCTTTGACTAATCCTGATCGTTGCTGGCGCGCTTCCAGTTCATCATTTCACCCAGGGTAGTGGTGGAGCTTGAGACTGGCTGCTTGTACGCCTCCACGTCGGCGCGGCTTGCCTCTTCGCCAACGGCGCGCAGGCTGAGCCCGACCTTCTTCTCATCCGGATTCATCTTGATGATCTTGAAGTCGTGCTCCTGGCCAGCTTCCAGCTTGATCGGATGGCCGTCATGATCGGCCGCTTCGGAGTTGTGGCACAGGCCTTCTACCCCTTCGGCGATTTCGACAAACGCGCCGAACTGGGCGATGCGCAGCACCTTGCCCTTCACTACATCGCCGAGGCGATGCGTGTTGAAGAAGGTCTCCCAGATATCGGGCTGAAGCTGCTTCATGCCCAGGGAGAGGCGGCGATGTTCCGGCTCGATGGCCAGCACCACTGCCTGCACCTTGTCACCCTTCTTCAGCACCTCGGAAGGATGCTTCACGCGCTTGGTCCAGCTCAGGTTGCTGACGTGGACCAGGCCGTCGATGCCGTCTTCAATCTCGATGAACGCGCCAAAGTCGGTGAGGTTTCGCACCCGCCCTTCGACCATGGAGCCCACCGGATACTTCTGATGGAGATGCTCCCACGGGTTCTGTTCGAGCTGCTTCAGCCCCAGCGAGATGCGCCGTTCCGTGGGATTTACATTCAGGACCACGGTCTCGACTTCATCGCCTGGCTTCACCAGCTTCGATGGGTGCTTCATGCGCTTCGACCAGGTCATCTCGCTTACGTGGACCAGGCCTTCAATGCCCTGCTCCAGTTCCACGAACGCGCCGTAATCGGTCACGCTTAGGATCCGCCCTTTCACATGCGCGCCCACCGGGTAGCGCTCCGCGGCATCCAGCCATGGATCTGGCGTGAGCTGCTTGAATCCCAGGGAGACGCGCTGCTTGTCCTTATCGAACTTGAGCACCTTCACATGGATCTCGTCACCCACATTCACCAGGTCGCGGGGATGGGTCAGGCGTCCCCAGGACATATCGGTGATGTGCAGAAGGCCGTCAATCCCGCCCAGATCGACGAAGGCGCCGTAATCGGTAAGGTTCTTGACCGTGCCGGTCAATACCGAGCCTTCTTCCAGGTGCTCCAGCGTGGCGGAGCGCTTAGCGGCCTGCTCTTCTTCCAGCAGTTGCTTGCGCGAGACCACGATGTTGCCGCGCTTCTTGTTCATCTTGATAACGCGGACTTCAATCTCCTGGCCCTTGTAGCCGTCCAGGTTGCGCACCGGTTTCAGATCGAGCTGTGAGCCGGGTAGAAAGGCGCGGACGCCGATGTCCACCGAAAGCCCTCCCTTGACCCGCTCAACCACATAGCCCTTGATCGGGCTCTTATCGTTGTATGCCCGCTCGATATCGTCCCACACCCGCGCGCGCTGCGCCTTTTCATAGGAGAGGCCAATGTATCCCTCTTCGCTTTCGCTGCGGTCCACCACCACATCGATGGGGTCGCCGGGCTTCACCTTCGGATTGCCCTCGCGGTCCAGCACCTGGGCAATCGGGACCATGCCTTCGGACTTGAAGCCAACGTCTACCACGACGTGCTTGTCCGTAAGTTTGACCACGGTGCCTTTCAGCACGTTGTCTTCAACAGGCGCAGCTTGCTCCGCTGCCGCTTGCTCCGCCTCAAAATTTTCCAGGGCGGCGGCAAAATCCATGGAAGCAAAATCGTCTTTGCTGTCATGGGAGGCTGTGGAGTTGGTGTCCAGGTTATCGGTGATGGTTTCAGGAGCGATGGTGTCTTGGGTTTCGGTTTTCAGGGCAGTAGTCTCGATATTAGAAGTTTTGTGTTGTTTGGCGTCTGTCGATGTTGCAGTGTGCGATCCGTTCGTACGTGCTTGCTCCGGGGAGAGCATGGACTGAGTATCACGAACTGTGCTTTCGTCGAACAACGTAGGTCCTCAGATGCCGACGGTCATGCGGATACAGGGAAGCAACCGCATGAGACGGACTGCCCGCTGTGATTTTTCTTTCGGGTGTTTGCCTGCTGTTTTACAGGCGAGAGGAAAACCCCAGCGGCCGGATCGCTGGCTGGCTTTGCACCAACAGGCGACTTACTGACTATAGCAATCGCGCACGAAGAGTGTCAACGCAACCCGCGCAGGATTTCTTTAAGTATTTATAACTGCAAAGCTGGAGGCTCCGGGGCACTCCGGCCCTTCTATCCGGCGGCCTTTCCGCCCCGGAAGAACGCTCCCATATACTCTTGCCATGGACTATTTATGGACCCCGTGGCGCTATAGCTATATCAAAGAAGCTGACCGGAAGCCGGGCTGCCCCTTTTGCGAGAAGCTGGACCAGAATGACGACGCCAGGGCGCTGATCGTCTATCGCGGCCTTCAGTGTTTCGTCTGCCTGAATGCCTACCCATACAATAATGGCCATGTCATGGTCCTGCCCTACGCGCATGTAGATGAGCTGCAGAAGCTCCCCGCCGATGCGGCCTCCGAGATGATCTCTCTATGCCAGAAGATGGAGGCGGTGCTGCGCGCGCTCTACCATCCGGATGGCATCAATCTGGGAATGAACCTTGGCAAAGCTGCCGGTGCTGGCATCGCCGGACACATCCACATGCATGTGCTCCCCCGCTGGGTAGGAGACACAAACTTTATGACCGTGGTGGGCGAAACCCGCGTGCTGCCCGAGACCCTGGAAACCACTTACCAGCGGATGAAAGAGGCCTTTCAGCAGACCAGGTGATCTCGCCTGCTCCCCTGCCGCAGCGCAGCCGCGAGACATCCATCTTTGTATCTGAATTGTGCACCTGACCTGTCTCCGTTTCTTTTCCTGAAAGCCGTTCTGGCCGAGGCTCTCCCTCCCTGGCATTGGCGCATCCTAAATTTGTGGACCTTCAATACTTGCAACGCGCCCACCGGGCGCAGCATACTCTCGAAAGGAGCAGTTCTTATGGCCCATTACGGCACATTGCAGGATTTTCAGTTTAGCGACCAGGCAGACGACGTTCGTGGAGCGGCGCTCTACGGAAGTGACGATAAAAAGCTTGGCAAAATTGACGATGTCATCTTCGATCACCAGAGCGGCAGCATTCAATACGCCGTAGTCGATACTGGCGGATGGCTCAGCAGCCGCCAATTCCTTGTACCCGCCAGCCGCATCACCGCGCGCGGCGACAAGGACGACGAATACCAGGTGGACCTCACCCGGGAGCAGATCGAGCGCTTCCCTGCCTATGACGAAAAGAACCTGAAGGACGAAAAGAAGTGGAAACAATACCAGGAGAGCTACCATAAGGCCTCCGGCTTTGAGGACGATGGGGTCCTCCACCAGAGTGGCAGCACGCGCATCATCACCCCGGAGCCGTCCCAGGTTTCGCCCAATGCTCCCCATCTCGGCAGAGACGAGGCTCCGGTTGCCGGACTCGAACCGCACCACCTTCCCCGCCAGTCCGCTGGGCCGATGAATACCTCCCCGACCGCCTGGGGACAGTCTCCGGACAATACCCGGCTGCAGGAGACCGGCGTGGGCCTGCCCCGCTCCGGAGAGACTGTGGTAGAGACGACCGGGAGCAGCGGAATCGAACTCGATACGGAACGTAAGCTCCAAAGCCAGCCCGACAACGCTTTGGCCACCGATAATCTGCACACCATGGAAGGCGACAGCATTCTGAACGAGGAAGATATCCACCATCTCCATGGGGACCGCAATGCGGATCTTGGCTCGCGCATCGAGGGGGGAAGCGCAGTCGGCTCCGGCAGCTATCTCGGCTCACGCGTGGGACATCGCTGGTCGCGCTTTGAAAACCGTCTGAAAGAAGAGCGCGCACGGCTCACTGGCAATTGCAGCGTCTGCGATGACCTGCGAAACCGCCATAGGGAAGACGCCGCATAATCCCTAAGCAGCTTTGTAAGCAGCTCTGTATAGCGGTGCTCCGCAATTGCGGCTGGAGCACCGCCCTGCATTTCTCCCTCAAATAATCTTGTCATCCCGAGCGC
>CAZONJ010000049.1:0-23411 GCA_964581225.1 uncultured Terriglobales bacterium
CCATGCCTATGAATGCATCGAAGGCAAAGGAATTACCGCCCTACCCTCCTACTAGTAGTTTTACATTATTGTTCCCCCTGGCGGTTCCCGGTAAAAACATACTCATCACATCATTTTGGCCCCTGATCAATCCCTCGGGAAGACTGAGAATGTCACTCGGTCTTCCCATTTTTTTTGGACGAAATGCTTCCAACTCGCCATGACTCAGATCGGCGGCAAACGTCTGACCTACAGCGAACTCACTGGAAAGAACGAATCGCCGCGCCACGAAGCGACAGTGGCGGGGGAAGCGCAACAAGCCCCCTTCTAGCCCTTATCAGACCGCTTTCGCTTCCCAGAAGAAGCAGGCTTTGCCTTCTTCTTTGCCCGTTCAACTGCGGCTTTGGGAACTTTGAATAGGGCCTTCATGCCTTCTTCAAAGTTCTCAACGGCCTTTGCGCCTTCTACATATTCAGGTTTCATTTTCCACTCGGACTCATCACAAATTTACAAATTCGATAGTCTCCTCGTACATCAACAGTTCCCGAGTTTGGAGAGTACGAGTATGGTTCCCCTATGAAGTTAGACGCTCCCGGTACGATGCCGGGAAGCTTATCTCCTCCAGCGTAAGTAATCGAGAAGGCTCCCGAACTATACGGGACTAAGTGTGGAATCCTTACGATCAGGACTTCCTGCTCGTTCTTCTGCACGTGGCTCACGACTCCGTCACCCTTTACCCCGTAGCAGTAATTGTAGTCATCCCTGAAAGGCCCCGATGGTTCAACATTTCCAATAACCTTCGCGGACAACTTATCATCGAAATGTTTGTTGCGGCCAATGAAGAACGGAATTTGAACATCGTAAACATCGTCCGCCCTCCCATTCCTCACAGAAAAATTGAACGTCTCGTTTGGATATCCAGAAAAAGAAACCCGTGATGGGCCGACCGTTATCCTGGGCCATATCCAATACCCAACCGCTGCGATTATGATGCCGTGAACAAGCATGAGAACGGCAGCCCACTTAATTGGTAAGTGGTATTTGTATCCATCGCGAGCCATTCGCCATGATGCAAACCACAGGACGACCAGAACCGTAGCGATAACAACTGGTAGTCGCGGGACTATGGAAGGCACTAGAGCCACGGCAAGCCCCGCAAGCGCACCCCAAATTCGCCCTTGCTCTTTCTTCTGTTCGGCCTTCCGGCGTTTAGCTCTGGCTTCCGACGACATTGCTCACGCCCCTCGCTGCGCTTGGAATATACTCCAAGTCGTTGAATCAGCGAGGATAACCGATCTATAGATGTGTGGCACGTATATAATTGCCCTAGTTTGAATCGGGCTTCAGCCCTTGAGTCATGCCGTCGTCGGCAGGGGCTGAAAGCCTGCAATTATAAGGCGTCTTACGGTACGACTAAAAGTCGTACCCTGTTACGTGTGGCACGGGCCCGGAGAGTTATTTGGCACGCCTGAGGTTTTCGCGTCCTTTCATCCTCTCATCCGCTCCGGTTCCCGACCATAAGCGAGTGGCCCTGGCAACCTCACTGGAATTTCTTTCCGCCCTATTCATAAATCCGCTGGCGACAATGCCGGGCAGCCCAAAAAGTTTATGATTAAATGTTTAGAGTTGCCGCTCCGGACAGCCAGCCAGTCCGGGGGGAAGGACCCTCAGAATCAATGCCCGTGACCCCCGAAGATGATCGTTCCGGACTGAATGTCTGGAACTTGAAGCGTTCTTTTCTCGATAATCTTTTCTATACCCAGGGAACGTTCAGCAGCATCGCCAGCCCAACCGATCTTTACATGGCGCTGGCTTATACCGTCCGCGACCGCCTGCTCACCCGATGGATCCATACCGTGTACTCCTATCACGAAGAGAGCTCGCGGCTGGTGGGCTATCTTTCGATGGAGTTTCTTCCCGGTCCGCATCTGCTGAACAATCTGGTCAATATCGGGATTTATTCCGAGATGGAGCAGGCGGTGGCTGAGCTGGGGCTGGACTTGAAGCAGCTCATCGCCAGCGAGCATGAGCCAGGCCTGGGCAATGGCGGCCTGGGCCGTCTGGCATCGTGTTTTCTCGATTCGCTGGCCACCCTCGATATTCCCGCCATAGGCTACGGAATCCGCTATGAGTATGGGATTTTCAACCAGGAGATCCGCGATGGCTATCAGGTGGAGATCACCGACAAATGGATGGCAACCGGCAATCCCTGGGAGTTCCCCCGGCCCGCCGCCGCAGTCGATGTGATGTTCGGCGGACATACCGAGCACTACGTGGATGTCCAGGGCAGGGACCGGGTGCGCTGGGTCGCGGGCAGACACGTCCGCGGCATTCCCTATGACACGCCCATCCCCGGTTATCGCACCAACACGGTAGGGATCCTGCGCTTATGGAAGGCGGAGCCGATTGAGTCTTTCGATTTTGCCGCATTCAATAACAGCGACTATCTGGGAGCGGTGCAGGAGAAGGTTGTCTCCGAGACCATCTCGAAGGTGCTATATCCGAACGATGCCTCCGCCGCAGGAAAGCAGCTCCGCCTGGAGCAGCAGCTCTTCTTCGTCTCCTGCTCATTGCAGGATGTGATACGCATCCAGCAGCATAAGAGCAGGCCGCTGGAAGAGCTGGATACCGCCTTCGCCCTTCAGTTGAACGATACGCATCCCGCCATCGCCATTGCCGAGATGATGCGGCTGCTGGTGGATGATCACGGGCTGGAGTGGGAGGCGGCATGGAAGATCACCAGCAATACCTTCTCTTATACCAACCACACTTTATTGCCCGAAGCGCTGGAGCGGTGGAGCGTCCACCTGATGGCCAAGGTTGCGCCCCGCCATCTGGAGATCATCTATGAGATCAATCGCCGCTTCCTGAATGAGGTGAGGAGCAAATTCTCCCGCGACGAGGCCCTGATCCAGCGCATCTCTCTGATCGATGAGAGTGGCGAGCGCGCGGTGCGCATGGCGCATCTGGCCACAGTGGGAAGCCACAAGGTGAACGGCGTGGCCGCCCTGCATACGGAGCTGCTGCAGCGCCATCTTCTGCATGATTTCTACCAGTTGTGGCCGGACAAGTTCACCAACGTCACCAATGGCGTTACTCCGAGGCGCTGGCTGGTGTTGAGCAATCCGCGTCTATCGAAGCTGTTTACCGATACGCTGGGCGCAAGCTGGATCACCCATTTAAGCGAGCTCAAAAAGCTCGAGCCGCACGTGAATGACGAGGAGTTTTGCCGCCAATGGCGAGAGGTGAAACATGCCTGCAAGCTCGATCTGGCGGCCTATATCCATGAGACGCTGGGGATCACGGTCGATCCCCATTCTATCTACGATGTGCAGGTCAAGCGCATCCATGAGTACAAGCGCCAGCACCTGAACGTCCTGCACATCGTCGCGTTATACAACCGGCTGAAACAAAACCCCGGTCTCGACATTCCTTCGCGCACTTTTATCTTTGGAGGAAAGGCCGCGCCCGGCTATGCCATGGCAAAGCTGATCGTGAAGCTCATCAATTCCGTGGCCGAGGTGGTAAACAACGATCCCGATATTCGCGGACGCCTGAAGGTGGTGTTTCTGCCCAATTACAGCGTGAGCGTTGGCCAGCGCGTCTATCCGGCGGCCGAGCTTTCCGAGCAGATTTCAACTGCGGGCAAAGAGGCATCGGGAACCGGAAATATGAAGTTCTCCATGAATGGCGCTTTGACGATCGGCACGCTGGACGGCGCCAACATCGAGATCCGCGAAGAGGTTGGGCCTGAGAACTTCTTTACCTTCGGCCTCACCACCGATGAGGTGTTCGCGCTCAAGGCCCGGGGATACGATCCCAGAGAGTATTACCAGAAAAACCCTGAGCTGCGCCAGATCATCGATGGCCTCGCTTCCGGGCAATTTTCGCGCGGCGATGCCTACCTTTTCCAGCCGCTTATCGGCTCGCTGCTCTCGCGCGATGAATATTTCGTGCTGGCCGACTACCAATCTTATGTGGATTGCCAGCAGCGCGTGGCGGAGGCCTACCAGGACCAGAAGGAATGGACGCGGATGTCGATCCTGAACAGCGCCCGCATGGGTAAGTTTTCCTCCGACCGCTCCATTCGGGAGTACTGCGACCGGATCTGGCGGGTCAGCAAGATGAAGGTGAGTATCGAAACCGTCTGAGGCGAAGAAGCGGCGCTCGCGCATTCCGACTCAGTGCGCCCCGCCCGAGCGGCTAGGGCTGGTTCTCTACCGGCCCGCAGAGATGCGACTGAAACGCCCTCAGCATGTTCAGGCGGTCGGCATCCACATGGCCTGTATTCCTGGCCGCAAGGTGGAAGACCGCTCCGCATTTTGCGCAGCGAAAGCTGGTGATCTGGGTGATCGCGTTCCTGCTCTGCTCCCCTTTGCGCATCATGGCCCCAGCATATGCCAGCTTTTCGCGAAAGGCGTTGCCTCTCAACCTTGGTATTAAGACGTAAGTAATCCGTCTTGGGGAAGAGGTAACCCGATGGGGATTACTTCCGGTTTTTGACCTATTTCGCCTTTACCTGTCCATAGTTCAGCAGGCTCACGATCATTACCCCACCGGTGACATTTCCCAGGGTCGCAGGCACGATCCAATGGAGGTATTGCGAGAGCGGCAGCGATCCGGCAAAGACCGCGGTCAGGATTTCGCCGCTGGAAGCGATGCAGTGGCTCAGGTGCGCCACTCCGACGACAAATGTGAGAAACCATGTGACCAGCACCTGGCCGATGGTCCAGTGGCTTGCCGTGACCAGCCATGCGACCAGCGCGATGATCCATCCACCCAGCACAGCCGACCAGAAGACATGCATAAATTCTCCCTGAGCAGCGTGCGTCCCCAGCTCTACCAGCTCTCTCAGCACACCCGCTTGCAGCGCGCCGGTCCGCGCCGCCAGCAGCGCAAAGGCTGCGGCCCCGGCGATGTTGGTGAGAAAGACGATGGTCCACAATCGCAACGTATTGCGGACATGGCGGCGCTCATCGAGCACCAGCACCACGGGAAAGAGCGTGTTTTCGGTGAACAACTGGGCGCGACCGAGGATAACGGAGATAAACCCGATAGGATAGAAAACATAGGCCACCAGCTCGCGCGATGGCAGTCCCTGCATTGCATTGCGGGCCGCGGCGACGGCAAGTCCGGTGAGGCCCATGGTGAGTCCGCCGGCAAAGCCGGAGAAGCCAAGGGCGCGAGAGGTGCGGTCCAGCTCGTCGCGCGCATTGTCCAGCGCTCCTTTAAATATTTCCTGCGCGCTGCGGCGCTGTGTCTCCATTCCTTCCTGCATCTTATGGGTCTCTCCGGTAATCGAATTGTTATCGCATCGTGCGTGGGCAGTTGCCGCGCATTGGCGAACTGTCTTAGATGTAGAGCGGACCGGGATGTATGCCGCGCGGTCCAACATCAATGCAGAATTTCATTTATGATTTTTGTTGGATGGTTAAAAGCTAAAATCATTGGCCGTACCCAAACTCTGGGTGACCATGTGAACAACAGGAGGAATGCTGTGGCGCACGAAGTCCCGCCTCTCCCATACGATTATGCGGCCCTGGAGCCGTATATTGACGCGCAAACTATGACGCTGCATCACGACAAACATCATGCAGCCTATGTGACCAACCTGAACAACGCATTGCAGAAACATCCCGAGCTGCAGAGCAAAAGCGCGGAACAGTTGCTGCGCGATATCAAGAGCGTGCCTGAAGATATTCGCACCGCCGTCCGGAACAATGGAGGCGGGCATGTGAACCACACCATGTTCTGGCAGATCATGAAGCCCAAAGGCGGCGGACCGCCATCGGGAAAGATCGCCGAAGAGATCAAGCAAACATTCGGCAGCTTCGAAGACTTCCAAAAGCTTTTTAACGAAACCGGGACCAAACAGTTCGGCTCGGGATGGGTATGGCTGGTCCGCAATAGCGGAGGCAAGCTGCAGGTGCTTTCCACCCCCAACCAGGACAATCCCATGATGGATGGCCATTCCCCGATTATGGGCAATGACGTCTGGGAACATGCGTATTATTTGAAATATCAGAACCGCCGTCCGGAATACCTCAATGCCTGGTGGAACGTGGTGAACTGGGACGAAATCAACCAGCGGCTGGCAAAAGGAAAAGGGAAATAACCGCGCAAACAATAAACCCGCAGACATTCGCTCTGCGGGTTTTCAAATTTTCAAGATCTCTTCCCAGACAGCTACAGCTTCTAGCGTCTGTATTCTGTCACAGGAATGGTGACTGCGAGCATTTCGCCGATAAGGATCTGCTCCCACGTCGCCACCCAATCGCGGATCCGTCTCAACAGTTTCATAGACACTTTGTCCTTACTGGCCGTTCGCTTCCAGGACCGGCCCCTTTAATCATTTCAATTGTTGATGAACGCTTGATGAATTTGATGCTCCAATTTCCGCAGAACTTCACAAAATCGAAAGCACTTCCTGGATTTCGCGGGCTGCTGGGCGGTGCTCCGCCTGCCCCAAGATGGGGGACGAAGAAGCTCTTCCGAAGGGGCGGCGGGGGTTCTGGATTCAGCGATTTTCGTTTTGCGGGAAGTTTGTTAAAACGAAGGACATAGCTTCTTCTTTGGAAGCGATTGCGCCCTCCAGTTGAGCGTCTTCCAAAGCCTCCAGCGCGGCGCGAAAATGCGGGCCGGGCTTCCATCCCGCAGCGATCAAATCGCGTCCTGTGAGCAGCGGAGCGGGACGGATTTGCTCCTCCGGCGTGCTCGCGTATTTCTCTTTTGTAAATTCATACAGCGAGAGATCGCGATGGCTGGCGGAGCAGTCCAGGCGATGCAATTCCAGGTGTTCGTCAAAATGCGGCAAGCGCAGGAAGCGCTTCAGCGTGGACTCCTTCATCTTCTTCACATCGCCAAAGCGCATGTGGTTTGCCACCAGCAGAGAGACCTGGGCGGTGATTTCATTGGGGAAGCGCAGACGCCTGCAGATCTCCTCTGCCATCTTCGTTCCGACTTCAGCATGACCATCAAAGCGGATCCGGTCGGGCGCGACCCGGAAGGTCGGCGGCTTTCCCACATCGTGCAGCAGCACTCCCCAGGCAAGCGCGCGCGAGCAGCCCTTCTCCAGCCCATCGAGCAGCATCAGGGTGTGCGTCCACACATCGCCTTCGGGATGATATTGGGGCGGCTGCTCGACCCCTTTCATCGCCGCCACCTCAGGAAGGACTTGCTGCAGCAGGCCGGTGCTCTCCAGGAGCTCGAAGGCGCGGCGCGCATGGCCTTCGGTAAGCATCTTGTCGAGTTCATCGCGGATCCGCTCGCGGCTTATCTGACTGATCTCCGACGCAAGCCGCTGGATGGCGGCGAAGGTCTTCGGCTCAATCGTGTATCCCAGGCGCGCAGCAAAGCGGACCGCGCGCAGCATGCGTAACTTATCTTCCGCGAAGCGCTGTTTGGGAGCGCCAATGCTGCGCAGGATCCCGGCCTGGAGGTCGGCGCGTCCGCCAACGTAGTCCAGAACCTCGCCGCTGGCAGGATCGAGCAGCAGTCCATTGATAGTAAAGTCGCGGCGCTGGACGTCGTCGGCGGGGAGGGTGGCAAACTGCACGCTGTCAGGATGGCGCCCATCGCTGTATCCCACATCGCTGCGGTAGGTGGCAACTTCAACTTTGAAATATCCCTGGCCGTTTGCGGCATGGACCATCACCAGAACCACGCCGAACTGCGCTCCCACCGCAATGCTCTCCGGAAACTGCTGCAGAACGATGGATGGGGGCGCCTCGGTGGCCACATCGTAATCCGCAGGCTCGACTCCCAGCAGCAGGTCGCGCACGCAGCCGCCCGCAAGATAAGCCGAGTAGCCATGCTCGCGCAGCTTGGTGAGCACCTGGATTGCTGCGTCCTTTGCGGTTTGCGCCATCATTCGGAATTTGCCGGAATTCGCCTCGCTGCCAACTCTGCTTCTATTATAGAAACCAATGGCCATGATTTTAGCGATCGAGAGCTCATGCGACGAAACTTCCGCGGCGGTGGTGCGCTCCGGGGAAGAGCTGCTGTCGAATGTCGTCTATTCGCAAATCGCGACTCATGCCCAGTACGGCGGAGTCGTGCCTGAGCTGGCATCGCGCGAGCACCTGCGCGCCATTGTTCCGGTAGTGCGCGAGGCATTGGCTCAGGCTGGACAGGGCTTCCAGAGTATCGATGCCATCGCGGTCACGCAAGGCCCAGGGCTGGCCGGGGCTTTGCTGGTGGGCATCACTTACGCCAAGGCGCTGGCATTCGCGCTGGATAAGCCGCTGATTGCGGTGAACCATCTTGAGGGGCACATCCATGCGGTGCTGCTGGAGGGGCGGCAATCCGGCTCGGAGTTGCGCTTCCCGGCGCTGGCGCTGGTGGTTTCGGGAGGACACACGCATCTTTATCTGGTGAATGCTCCATCGGGAGGTTCCGCGGCCTGGCGCTATACGCCCGTGGGGCATACGCTGGACGACGCTGCCGGCGAGGCCTTCGATAAGGTGGCCAAGCTGCTGGGATTGGGCTATCCCGGCGGCCCCATCATCGAACAGTTGGCGCAGCACGGAAATGCCAGCAGTATCAGGTTCGCTCCCGCACAGATCAAATTGCGTGAAAAGGGAATTACCCGCGATGCGAACGCGCGCAAGAACCCACGCACCCGCGGCGGGACACTCCAGAAGCAGCAGATGCCCAGATTCGATTTCTCATTCAGCGGGATTAAGACGGCGGTGCTGCGCTACGTCCAGACGCACGGAATGCAATCTGCAATCGACTCCCGGCGGTGCGCTCTCGCCCAAATTCCCAAGCCTGCGATGGAGGATTATTTGACCCATTGCGACCCCCAGACGCTGGATCTGATCGCTTCGTTTCAACGCGCGGTAGTTGACGATCTGGCGGGTAAGACCCTGGCGGCAGCCGGGGAGTACGGCGCGCAAGGCCTGCTGGTTACCGGAGGCGTGGCCGCCAACAGCCGGCTTCGCGAAAGGTTCACCGAAAGGGCGGAGCGCCTGGGATTGAGCGTCCATTTCCCGTCCCGCAAGCTGTCGACCGACAATGCCGCCATGATCGCCGCTGCGGCCTTTCCCAAATTCGTGGCAGGTGAATTTTCCGATCCACAGTTTTCCGCCGAAGCCTCGCTTGCGCTGGGCTGCTGACCGCCAGCGATACCGTCCGGGCAAGAGACACTTGTCCTGTCGAGGTCTGGGAGGGGTGGAACGGGGAGGCGGATTGGGAAGGGGTGATTAGAGCTCCGCAACGCGGGTGTTCTCTTCGATGGCCATGTCCTTAAACTCGCTGGCCTCGAAGATCTCGCCGCATTCCTGGCACTCTACAAACTCCGCGTCTTCATCGCGCGCAACAATGCGCACACGCGGGTGATTGCAGACGTTTTCCATAGTGTTTCTCTGAGGGGTATTGATCGAGGATTGTGAAAGCTGGATGGTGCTCATAACCCGGTAATCTGTACCGGCTGGGCAGAATTTTAGCTCTATCGCACCGGTTGTCAAGCCCTATATGGAAGGACTGTGGTAACTACAGCCTGGCTGTAAATGGCATGACATTTGCATGGATGTGATTTCATGCTTCAGAGTTGCTGGGGCTATTTTGTCAGCGGCATGGGATAGATTCCGGCTTCGCGGGCCTCGGCAATCGAGATGCGGGTAATCTGGGTGGGAGCGAGGCGGGCCAGACCTTTTTCGGCGATATTGATCGCGCTCTCAAACGGCACCCGCCCCACCAGCGAAGTATCGATGTAGAGATACTGGTCTAATTTCTCCGCCAGCTTCACCCCTACATAGGCATGTCCGGGGACCAGGACGATGATGGGTTGCATCCCCAGGTTTTCGAAGGCGGAGGCAAAGAGGACGGAGCCGTCAATGCAGTTGGCGGAGCTCTCTTCGATGCTTTCGTGGGGGGTGCGCACCCGCTCGCTCACCGACTGGTGGTTGCCAAGGGTGAATGAGCTTTTTACGTAAGAAACCCCCCATTGCTGCAAGGCGTTGTAAATCACCCGCGCCTGCATCCGGGTCGATTTTTCCTGCTGTAGCGGCGTCTTCCACGGCTCGTAACCGGGAAGCCTGCGCCCCGGCATTCCTTCTTTGGCGCGGCCCAGCACCTGCTCCACCCGCGTATCGTGCGGCGTTACCCACGATGCGATGAAGGGAGCATATTGGAAGCGTGCTCCCCAGAACATATCTTCGGCGGCGCGCAGCCGCAGCGGGACCGTCGCGCTATAAAGGAGATGCGCGCCGGTATCGGTGATCTTCACTTTGGCGCTGGCGGCAACGATCTCGCGGTTCTCGTAGAGGCGCGCATGGAATGCGGGCGCAAAGATGAGCTTGAGCGATGCTCCACCCGCAAGGTCTACCGTCTGGATCTCCTCATCGCTCCACCCCGGAACGATTACGCTCACGCGTTCACGGACCGGAAGCTCGGTTGGATTGTTGAGAAAAACCGATACCACGCCCCAACTGCGCTGCTCGGGGCTGCGCAGAGAGGCATAATTCGCGAATGCGGGAAAGACATCGCCATCGCGTCCGGCTTCGATCCGGTAGGTTGGCTCTGGCTGGCGGGGGGTAGTAGATGGTAGGGTTGTGCGCTCGGGACGGTCATAGTCATCGCCGCTTCCGGCTGCGGCTCCCCACGCGGGATTGGCTGCCAGCATGCACAACAAGCTCGCCAGGAAACAAAGACGAAAACCGGTTGCCGTGGATGTCCCAGAGCGCCTCATTCCATTGAGCTTAACGGGATGGAGGAAACATTCAATCGAGTTGAACCCTTAAGCCGCCCTTCAGTAGGTCTAAGGTGCCATTTACGACCGATTGGGTCGTATTTGACTAAGCACTTTGGATACAAATATTTACCATTTACATGCGATATACGTCCGCTCCCTGACTCGAGTTGCATTCTTCCCCTGAAAGCGGATAAACTACATATGCGACTAAAAAGGTCGGAATTGCATGTTGAAGCTAACCAAAAAGGCCGATTATGGCTTGATCGCGCTCCGGCACCTGGCGGAATCCGGGGTCGCGGCTTCCAGCTCCAAGGAGATTGCGGACGCTTATCACCTGCCGCAAGAGGCGCTGGCCAAGATCCTGCAAAGGTTAGTGAAGGCCGGGCTGGTCCGCTCGCGTCATGGGATGAATGGCGGATACGTCCTGGCCCGTGATGCCCGCGATATCTCGGCGCTGGAAGTGATCGTCGCCATTGACGGGCCGCTGTTTATTACCTCGTGCAGCAACGAGAAAGTGCAGTGCGAGCAGGGCGACCTTTGCAGTGTTCGCGAGCCGTTGCGCAAGGTGAATGACGGAATCCGCGAGCTCCTGGGGCACATCAGTATATGGGACATGCGCGGGAACGACGGCGACATTTTAGAGAGCAAGCCGGAAGCGCATGAGCAGGATCTGGTTACATTGCAGCTTTGAACGAATTGAGATGGGTAAAGCTTTAGGGTTGGGGAGATTGAACAAAATGAGTACCAGTGCAGTCGCTAATTCGATAAACGGCAATGGGCAGGCCGCGGTAAAGCTGCCAATTTACATGGACAATCATGCGACCACGCCGCTTGACCCGCGGGTGCTGGAAGCGATGATGCCGTTTTTGACTAATAAGTTCGGCAATGCCGCCAGCCGCAACCACTCTTTTGGATGGGAGGCGGAGCAGGGGGTCGAAACCGCGCGCGAGCAGATCGCGAAGCTGATTGGGGCCAATTCCAAAGAGATCATCTTTACCTCTGGCGCCACCGAGAGCAACAATCTCGCCATCAAGGGCGTGGCCGAGATGTACAAGGAAAAGGGCAACCACATTATCACCGCGGTCACCGAGCACAAGGCGGTGCTCGATACCTGCAAGCGTCTGGAGAAATACGGTTATCGCGTGACTTATCTGCCGGTAAAGGCCGACGGTCTGATCGATATGGATGATCTTCGCCGCGCCATGGACGATAAGACCATCCTGGTCACGATCATGTACGCCAATAACGAAATTGGCGTGCTCCAGCCGGTCGCGGAGATTGGAAAGCTTTGCAAGGAGAAGGGCGTCCTGTTCCACTGCGACGGAGTGCAGGCAGTAGGCAAAGTCCCGGTAAACGTCATCAGCGACAATATTGACCTGCTCTCCATCAGCGGGCACAAGATTTATGGTCCCAAGGGCGTTGGCGCGCTGTACGTGCGGCGCCGGAACCCTCGGGTGCAGATCACGGCGCAGATCGATGGCGGCGGGCATGAGCGCGGCATGCGCTCCGGTACGCTGAATGTGCCGGGCATCGTTGGTCTGGGCAAGGCGTGCGAGATTGCCATGCAGGAGATGCCGGAGGAATCCAAGCGGCTGGCGGCGCTGCGCGACCGTCTGAAAGACAAGCTGCTCGCCCATCTGGACGAGACCCACATCAACGGTTCAATGGAGCACCGGCTGCCCGGCAATCTGAATATCAGTTTTGTCTATGTCGAAGGCGAGTCGCTGCTCATGGGCATCAACGAGATTGCGGTCTCCAGCGGATCGGCCTGTACCTCGGCCACCTTGGAGCCCTCCTACGTGTTGAAGTCCCTTGGTTTGGGCGACGATGTGGCGCACAGCTCCATTCGCTTCGGCATTGGACGCTTCAACACCCAGGCTGAAGTCGATTATGTGGCCGACAAATTAATCACTACCGTCACCAAACTGCGCGAGCTTTCGCCGCTGTACGAGATGGCCAAAGAGGGCATCGATCTTAAGAAAGTGCAGTGGGTGACCGAAGGACATTAAGAGATTACGGGCGACGGGAAATGTCTCTGATCGCCCGATAACGGGATTGCAGAGCAAGCTAAAAGTTTTTATTAGGAGAGAGCGAGATGGCATACAGCGATAAGGTAATCGATCACTATACAAATCCACGCAATGTGGGCTCCATGGACAAGGCCAGCGCCGAGGTAGGCACTGGGCTGGTAGGTGCGCCGGAGTGCGGCGACGTGATGCGCCTGCAGATCAAGGTAAATCCCGAGACCCAGGTCATCGAAGACGCGAAATTCAAGACCTTCGGCTGCGGCTCCGCGATTGCCTCTTCGTCCCTGGCGACGGAGTGGGTGAAGGGCCGGACCATCCATGAGGCGCTCGAGATCAAGAACACCGACATCGTGAAGGAGCTCGCGCTTCCTCCGGTCAAGATCCATTGTTCGGTGCTGGCGGAAGACGCGATCCGGGCGGCGATCAGCGATTGGAAGAAGAAGCAGGCAGCCGGGCAGCCGGCGCCAGTTGCCGCCGAGGCAAGATAAGGCGAGCGCGCCGTTCTTTGCAAATGAGCGCTAATGGAATATGAGCACTACGCTGACCAATCCGGTACTGACGGCGAATAATGTCTCCGCGAATACCAAGAGTATTCAGGTGACGGAGCGCGCCCTGGCCAAAATCCGCAGCGCGATGGCGAAGGAAAATGTTTCGCCGGAGCAGGGCGGACTTCGCGTCGGCGTGCAGGGCGGCGGCTGCTCCGGGCTGAGCTACAACATTCGTTTCGATAGCAAGCCTCGGGAGCGCGACCGGGTATACGAGTTTGATGGCGTCCGCGTCTTTGTCGACCCAAAGTCGTTCATATACCTGCACGGGATGGTCCTCGATTACGAGGAGTCCCTGATGAAGCAGGGCTTCAATTTCATCAATCCGAACTCATCGAAGTCCTGCGGCTGCGGTTCGTCGTTTTCCGCATAACTAAAGCAGCATTGCGGGTGGAACCACGGGTCCGCCCGTGGTTCCGCTCTTTAGTAGAGGTGTTTTAGGGAATTTTGTATTTGAGCGATCTGACGATTTGAAACCGAAATTTTAGAAGTTTTTACAAGTCAGAAAAGTAGCAATCATGAGCACGGCAATCAACCATCACGCGGCAGCCGGCACCTCCCTGGTGCGTACCTGCTGGTCATGCCACGCGCCGCTCGAGGGCGCGGGACACTTCTGCGCCTCCTGCGCTAAGGTGCAGCCGCCCGTAGAGATGGATTATTTCAGCTTTTTCGGGTTGCCGCGCAAGTTGAAGATTGATGCTGCAAAGCTGGAAAAAGAGTTCTATCGCCTGAGCCGAAAATTGCATCCCGACGTTTACGCGCGCGCCTCCGCCAGCGAGCAGGAGTGGAGCCTGCAACGCAGTTCGCTGTTGAACGATGCCTATCGGACTTTGAAGGACCCCATTGCACGCACCGAATATCTTTTGCAGGTTGAAGGGGTGCAGATGGAGGACCAGTCCCGCGCGGCCACCGACAAAGCGCGCGCCACCGGCGAGCAGAAGCAGCAGGTCGTCCCGCCGGACCTGCTGGAAGAGGTCTTTGAATTGAACATGCAGCTTGAAGAGATGCGCATGAACAAGCAGATGGGCCAGCAGGACGAAGTCACCGCCCGCGATCTTCAGTTCGCCAAGACCCGCTTTGAAACTATGCTCAACCGCTCCACCCAGGAGCTGGAACAGCTTTGGAACGAGTGGGACAAAATGATCGACTCTGGCGCCACTGCTGACGATCCCTCGCGTGTTGCCCTGCGGCAAAGGATGGTGGATTTGCTGAATCGCAGAAACTACATCCGCAATCTGGTGAGGGATGTAAATGAGGTCCTGGGCTGATCATGGCTGAAGAACGCGTTGTAGGAATCGATCTTGGGACCACCAATTCTTTGGTCGCCTTTATGCAGGCCGAGACCCCGCTGGTAATCCCTGGCGAGGACGGATCGAACCTCGTCCCTTCCGTGGTTGCGCTCACCCGCGATCCCCAGAAAGGCGATCGCATTGTCGTCGGCAATTCCGCCCGCAAGTATCTGATCGAGCATCCCGAGGAGACGGTCTACTCGGTGAAGCGGCTGATGGGCCGTGGCGTGGACGACGTCCAGGAAGAGTTGAAGTTCTTTCCCTTCCGCATCTCGGAGAACAGCAAGGCCGGCGAAGTGCTCAAGATCAAATTAGGCGAGCGCGAGTTTACTCCTCCGGAAGTTTCGGCGTATATCCTGCTTCAGCTCAAGCGCAACGCGGAGCGGTACTTCGGCGCGCCCGTGAGCAAAGCTGTGGTCACCGTTCCCGCCTACTTTAATGACGCGCAGCGCCAGGCCACCAAGGACGCGGGTCGCATCGCCGGATTGGACGTATTGCGCCTGGTGAACGAGCCTACCGCGGCGGCCCTTGCCTACGGCCTCGACCGAAAAAAAGAAGGCATTGTAGCGGTCTACGATCTCGGCGGAGGCACCTTTGACATCTCTATCCTCAAGCTGCATGAGGGCATCTTCGAGGTGATTGCCACCAATGGGGACACCCATCTCGGCGGCGACGACATTGACAATCTTCTCATCGCAATTGCCCTGGATGATATTGCCGGAGATATGAAGCTCGACCTGCGCCGCAACGGGGAAGCCATGCAGACCATCCGCAAGGCGGTGATCGAGGCCAAGATTGAGCTCTCGAAATCCGAAAGCACGAAGCTCGATGTTCGGTTGCCCGACGGAAAACGCTATCGGCGGGAGATTACCCGCGAGCAGTTTGAGCAGTTGATTGCTCCCATCCTCCAGCGCACCGTCGCGCCGTGCAAGCAGGCGCTCGCCGATGCCGGCATCTCGCCCCAGCAGATCGATGAAGTGGTGCTGGTCGGCGGCTCGACCCGCATTCCTCGCGTGCGCGCTCTGGTAAAAGAGCTGTTCCAGCGCGAGCCCCATACCGAGCTGAATCCGGACGAGGTGGTCGCGCTGGGCGCCGCCGTGCAAGCCAATATCCTGGCCGGCGATTCACGGGCCACCGAGGACATGCTGCTGCTCGATGTGACCCCGCTCTCGCTGGGCATCGAGGCCCTGGGAGGCGTAGTCGCAAAGATCATTCATCGCAACTCCACCATTCCGGCCTCCGCCACCGAGCATTTCACCACCGGCGTCGATGGCCAGACCAATGTCGCCATCCATGTGCTCCAGGGTGAGCGCGAACTGGCCAATGACTGCCGCTCGCTGGCCCGCTTCGATTTAAAGGGAATTCCGCCCATGGCGGCGGGCATCCCGCGCATTGAGGTCCGCTTTTTGATTGATGCCAATGGCATCCTGCATGTCACCGCGCGCGAGCAGCGCAGCGGGAAAGAGGCGGAGATCGAGGTCAAGCCCACCTATGGCCTCACCGATGAGCAGGTGGAAAAGATGATCCTCGATTCCTTTGACTATGCCGAAGAGGATTTTCGCCAGCGTCAGGTCGTGGAAGCGCGAGTGGAGGCGGACAATATCCTGCTACATCTGGAGAAGGCCCGCAACCACGCGGCCTGGAGCCGGCTCAGCGGCGCGGAGCACGCCACGATTGAAAGGCTGAAGCAAGAATTACAAGGGACGGTAAAGGGCGACGATTACAAAAAGATCCGCAAGGCCATCGATGCGCTCAACCAGGCAACGACCCGGCTGGCGGAGCTGATGATGGATTCCGCCGTCTCCCACGCGATTAAAGGCAAGACCATGGAAAATGCGGGGGAGGAACTCGGAGAAGGCCCCAACGCGCCCCATCCGGTTGCGCCCGCAAAATTTGAATAACGAGTTCAGGGAACCTATGTCAGAAGAGAGCAAGAACGCAAAAGGCACGGCCACCGCCGAGCAGGCCGGCCCCAACACGGTCCGCATCACATTTCTTCCCGCCAACCAGACCTTTGAGTATGAGCACGGCGAACTGCCGTACCAGGAGCATGGGAAGCCGGAATCCATTCTGGATGTGGCCATCAACAAGGATTTCTTTCTTGACCATGCTTGTGGCGGCAATTGCGCCTGCACCACCTGCCATGTGGTGGTCCATAAAGGCGAGGAGCTGCTCTCTGCCATGGACGACGATGAGGCCGACCGCCTCGACATGGCCGCCGGCCTCACCTTGCATTCACGCCTGGGCTGCCAGGCGGTGATCGAGAAGCCGGGTGAGATCGTGCTGGAGATTCCGGCGTGGAACCGGAATTACGTCTCCGAAGGCCACGGGCCGGAGAAGTCCTAGAGTGGTAGACTTCCTCAATCTTCTTTTAGGAAGATGAAAACAGGAGCGATAAAGATGACATCAGAGTTTGGGTGGGAAGACGCAGAGGACCTCGGAATTCTTTTGGCCGAGAAATTTCCCGATACTGATCCGCTAACGGTGCGCTTTACCGATCTGCATCGTTACGTCATCGAGCTGCCGAGCTTTGATGACGACCCGGCGGCTTCCAATGAAGGCAAGCTCGAGGCCATCCAGATGGCGTGGTACGAAGAGTGGAAAGAGAACCACGAGTAGTTCGGGAATAAAGGGCGCACGAAATTACTTTCTGCCCGCCGCCTCTACGCTGCGGGTTGGGTCCGCGCCCGACCAGGTTACATCCGCCGTTGGTCCGTAAGTGGAAGGCACTGGCTTGCCCAGCAGCCGCAGATAGACGGTAAGCTGGGTGCGATGATGAGCGGTATGCAGCACCCGCCGCCAGAAGACCCAGATGCGCTCCCGCTGCACATCGAAGAACGGGACCACCACCAGCCACCACTTTTCTTCTTTGCCGGCCAGCCGCTGCAAGCGCGGCCTGCACAGCTCTTCGTTGCGGGCGCAAAACGCCGCCGGCGTAAGCTCTTTCGGCAGCGCTGCGGCCGCTTCCGGCTCACCCTCCATTCCCATGAACTCGCTGAAGAAGCGCCGCTCGGAAAGCAGTTGATGCTTCATGATCTCGAGCACGCTGCTTGATTTTGCGCTCGGCTTAAATGCCATATCCTCCGGCGCAAACTGCCGCCAGACGGAAATTACTTTGCTGGTCTCGCTGGCGTAAGTGTCAAGCAGATGCTGAAACAGCGGCTGCGCCGCGCGCGGCGCCTCCGCTTCGGGGATAGCGACGTATTCGTAGTGCATGGGCACAAGCAACTCGCAAATCGAAGCGGCAAACTAATTAACGCGATCAGCGCGCGTTGGCGTATTGCGCCGCCTCGACCACAGCTTCGCGCAGATAACGCGCGGCCTCTTCCGGGGAGGTTGGATTGATATAAAAGCCCGTCCCCCATTCGAAGCCCGCAACCTTGGTGAGCTTGGGCATCAGCTCCACATGCCAATGGTATTGCTCTGCGTTGTCTTCATTGAGAGGCGAGGAATGGATCACCAGGTTAAAGGCAGGATTGTCCAGCACCGCGTCCTGTTTTCCGACCACCAGCTTCAGCATCTTGGCGAGGTTCTCGTAGAGCTGGGTGGTGGAATTTTCGAAATTCGCCTCATGCCGTTTGGGAATGATCCAGGTCTCAAAGGGAAAGCGCGGAGCGAAGGGAGAGACGGTGATGAAGTCGGCGTTCTCGGCCACCACCCGCGTTCCGTCCGCCAACTCCTGGTGGACGATGTCGCAGAAGATGCATCGCTCCTTGAGCTGATAATACTGCCGCGCGCCCTGCAACTCCTCCTGTACCTGGCTGGGAACGATGGGCAAGGCAATCAGCTGGGAATGGGGATGCTCCAGCGAGGCCCCGGCGGCCTCTCCGTGGTTCTTGAATATGAGGATGTACCGGAAGCGCCGGTCTTTGCGCAGGTCCATGATGCGGTCGCGAAAGACCCAGAGCACGTCTTCGATGCGCTTATTCGGCAGCGTCGCCAGGGTTTCGCCGTGCTCCGGGCTCTCGATGATGACCTCATGGGCCCCGATGCCGTTCATCTTGTCGTACATTCCCTCGGCGCGGCGTTCCAGGTCGCCTTCAATGCCCAGCGCGGGAAATTTGTTGGGAATCACGCGCACCGTCCATCCTGGCTTGTCGCGATTTCCGTTGTCCCCGTTTCCCGGACGGTAGGCCAATATCTCAGGCGGGGTCCGGTTCTCGTTGCCGGAGCAGAAGGGGCAAAACCCTCCTTTTAATTTGGTGCTCTGGCGGGAAAAATCACTGGGTCGCTTGGCGCGGTCCGTCGCGATGATGACCCACCGCCCGGAAACCGGGTCTTTTCTCAACTCTGGCAAAAGGTTCCTTTCCTTGCTATCTCATACATTCTAAGGCATACCCATAAAATTCTTGAATAAGGTAATCTCCGGCTTCTGGCCTAAAAAATAAATGGTGACCAGGTCGAAGCGGAAGGAAGGGACCTTATCGAAGGACCTGAGGTATTCCCGGGCCATGGCCTTCAGTTGCTCACGCTTGTCTCCATCGACCGCGGCCTCGGCCGGCTTTACCTCGCGCGTGGTGCGGGTCTTCACCTCGATGAAGCACAGCGTATCTTTCTCCCAGCCGATCAGGTCCAGGTCTCCCCTTCGGCGGGGTGAGCGGTAATTGCGCGCCACCATCCGGTATCCCAGCTCCCGCAGATGGAAGTAGGCCTCTTCTTCGCCGCGCCTTCCGGTCTGCAGATGGGCAGGCAGCCTGGTAGCAGGGGCGAGCCGCAGCAGGAGGGCGAGCTGGTCGAGACTGCGCACGGCGAATTGGGTGAAGCGTCCCGGCATCGGAAATTCCACGTTAGAATGGCCGCTCAGTATCTTACATGAAGGTGAATTCCAGCGGCGCGAAAGATGCGGCACTCTCGGTTGAATTCCCTGATGCTGCATGGAAGATGCATATATTCTCGGGGTCTTTCGACTCGCGCGCGGCGCGCTCGCTCAAGATGACAGATCAAACGAATGTCGGTTGCGGGTTTCCAGTTTCCAAAGCGTTTTCTCATCGACCAACGCCCCTGCTTTTGAAACTTGAAACGTGAAACCTGAAACTGGCCCTTTTGTCATTCCGAGCGCAGTGAGGAATCCCTATAACACCGTAGCAGCTTCCTTCGCGCAATTCCAGCGCCGCAAGGCGCGCCAGAAGTTAGCCCAGCGCGTGAGCGCTGGGAAAGCTTGCATAAGGAAATGTGAACCCCGGAGGGGTGACACAACCGTAATGCAGGTCAGGCTCGCCTGACCTGCACTTTTATGTCCCCACCGGATGGCCCGCGACTTCGGTTGTGGCCGCGGCTTCATTGCTCGGCGTGGCCTGCTCGACCAGCGTGATGCACTCTTCGAGCACGTCCATGGCGGCATCCGCCTGCTCTTTGCTGATAATCAGCGGCGGGGAGATGCGGACCGTGGTTTCGCCGCAGCCCAGGAAGAGCACGCCGCGCTCGAAGGCGAGCTCGACGATCCGATCGCGCTCCGGCCCGGCCGGCGTCTTGAGGACCTTGTCTTTTACCAGCTCGACGCCCAGCATCAGCCCGCGACCGCGCACGTCGCCGACCATGCGGTGCTTGTCGGGCCAGCGCTTCATGCGGCGAAGCATGTGCTCGCCAACCTCCTGCGCGTTCCGCAGCCCTTCGCGTTGCAGCACCTCGAAGGTCGCCAGCGCGGCGGCGATACATACCGGGTTGCCGCCAAAGGTGGAGGCATGGGAGCCGGGGACCCAATCCATGATCTCGGCCTTCGACATGGTGATGCCCAGCGGCATGCCTGAGGCAATCCCCTTGGCCATGCAGATAATGTCCGGCTGCACCCCCGAGTGCGAGATCGCCCACCATTTCCCGGTGCGCCCCGCGCCCGACTGCACTTCGTCGGCGACCATCAGGATGCCGTGTTTATCGCAGATGCGGCGAATCTCCTTGAGGAAGCTGTCCGGCGCAACCACGTATCCGCCCTCGCCCTGGATCGGCTCCAGGAAGATCGCAGCCACCTCTTCCGGAGGCAGCGTGGTCTTGAAGAGTTTTTCTTCGATAAAGCGGGCGCTGTTCACGGCATATTCCTCCTGCTCTTTGGCGCTCATCTCCCCGGCGCGATAGGCATACGGATACGGCACATGAGTCACCCCCGGCACCAACGGAGCGAAGCGCCGGCGCTGCTGCGGCTTGGAGGCGGTGAGCGAGAGCGATCCCATGGTGCGGCCATGGAATGCGCCGTAGAAGGCGATGATGTGCTGCCGCTTGGTGTGATAGCGGGCGAGCTTGAGCGCGCATTCCACCGCCTCCGTCCCCGAGTTGCCGTAATAAAATTTGTGCGGCCCGGGCATGGGAGCGATCGAGCTGAGGCGCGCCGCCAGTTGCGTCATCTGCTCATAATAAAAATCCGTGCCGGACATGTGGATCAGCTCTCCCGCCTGCCGCTGGATCGCGGAGACGACCTCCGGATGGCAGTGTCCGGTCGAGACCACGGCGATGCCGGCCGAGAAGTCGAGAAACTCGTTTCCATCCACATCTTCGATAATGGCGCCGCGCCCCCGCCTGGCGACCAGCGGGTATGAGCGGGTGTAGCTCGGCGACATAAAACGGGCATCGGACTCAAGCACGCGCTTGGCATTTGGTCCGGGCAGAGAAGTCTTAATGTTCTGACGGCCAGCGATGGCGACCGCAGTTGCATTCTTGTGGGACATTTGGCATTCCTCCTGGTGCACCAGAAGCAGCAAAATTAAAGCTGGGTGCACGCATGTAGATGTTCAAAGACGCGGCTGCCGGCGAACGGCAAGCGCAAAGGAGGCGGTGCTCGAAAAGAATTAATCCCCGGCGAAGAGGCTGGGACGAAGTTGCGAGGGCAGCAAAGCAAGATACCGGCGCGGGCACACCAGGCAATGGATCCAGCAGGCCGAGGCCCCGGCAATGCTCAGGGCCAGTAGCGCGGGGTTGAAGTGTGCCAGCAACATAGGTTGATTATATTCCTATGATTGCCGGGATGTAACCCCAGGTAGACCGTTAGTAATCAGGCGGCGGAGGCCTTCTCGCCTGCCTTTACCTCGGTAGCTTGCTCCGCATTCGGCAGATGCAGCAGCTCATTCAACTTCGCCATCAGCGAGGCGAAGCTGCCTTTGGGGACAGTGCAATCCACATAGGCAAGCAGCGGGTCCTCGATGTCGGCATAGCCGGTATGCAGGATGATGGGCAGCCCGGGCTGCACGCCGCGCAGCTCGCGCGCCAGCTCTCCGCCATTCATTCCCGGCATCGCATAATCGACAATGGCCGCATCGCAGCGAAAGTTTTTGATGAATTCGATGCCGCTCGCCGGGTTGGAAGCGCTCAGCACCCGTAAGCCGCGGCGCCGCAACATGATTTCAAGAATATTAAGGACCTCAGGATCGTCATCCACGCATAAGACCGTTTGCATATTTTTTTTCATCGGGGGAAGCATTCCTTATATCTAATTCCAACGACATATAGTTTGACGCGCCAGATTCGCCGGGGACTCGCTTAGAGAATTTATTTTCGGTTACCAAAGGACGTTTTGCCCGGTGGCCGGATTTCCGAGTAGCTGGAATGCCTTCTATTGCGAACGTTACATTGCTGGTGTTTCCTTTGAACGTTATTCACTTTGACGGCATGAATCGGAGATCGGGGAATCCCGTCACGCGTTACAGTAAAGAATAAGCATTGAAGTACCGGGATTCCAAAAGCTGCGAGCTGAAAGCTGGAACCTGAAAGCTGACAAATGGCTACTTCCACACTGCAATCCGAATCGGTAAAGAACTCGCGGCAGGCGCTGCAAGTAGGCATTGCCTTTGGCCTGGTTTATTTCTTCTGGGGTTCCACCTATCTCGCGATTCGCATCGGCGTGGCCCAGGTGCCGGCCGCGCTGCTCACCGGAGTGCGCTTCCTCACCGCCGGCACGCTCATGCTGGGGTGGTGCGCGCTGAGCGGCCGCAAGATCGCCCTCAACCGCCATGACGCGCTGCGGATTGCCATCATCGGCGTGCTGCTGCTCAGCGGCGGCAACACCCTGCTGGCGTGGACGGAGTTTTATATCCCCAGCGGACTGGCCGCGCTCATCGTCGCCGTCGTCCCTATCTGGATTGCGATCATCGAAGGGATCATTCCGCGCGGAGAAAAACTTACCCGCGCCGGATGGGGAGGGCTGCTGCTGGGGATCGCCGGGCTCATCGTCCTGCTCTGGCCCGAACTCACCGCCCACAATACCCTGGGACGTCCGGCGCTCATCGCCTGCGGCGTGGTCCTCTTCGGATCGCTCTGCTGGGCGGCAGGGTCGATCGTCTCGCGGCGCTCCAGCCTTGGCGTCGGCCCATTCGCCGCCGCCGGATGGGAGATGGCCATCGCCGGCAGCCTGAATCTGATCTTCAGCCTGATCGTCGGCGACCAGCATCGCGCCCACTGGACACGCTCCAGCACCCTCGCCGTCGCCTACCTCATCGTCTTCGGCTCCTGGGTGGGCTTCACCGCGTACATCTGGCTGCTCGAGCATGTGCCCACTCCCAAGGTGGCGACCTACGCTTATGTGAATCCGATTGTGGCCGTCTTCCTGGGATGGCTCATCGGCCACGAGCGCCTCGACCGCTATATGTTCATGGGAATGGTGGTGATCGTCTCCGCCGTGGCCCTGGTGACGACCTCCAAGCTGCGCTCCGGAGCGCGACAGGCGACGCAGGCCGTTGCGCCGTGTGAATCGGCCGGCGATTGATTCGGTCGGGATATGATCCGGTGCGGTTATTAAATTGTGCCGGGGCGTTCCACTCATCGCCTGCTTCTCCCTGAGTTACGCGCGATGAGTGGGAGTCCCATCATTGAAGAAATGTTCGAGGAGCATGATGGAACAACATTTACAGCAAACAATCTCGCTGCTCACCCACACCCCCGCTGCGCTCGATGCGCT